>CAVHBF010000055.1:0-7781 GCA_963634195.1 Bacteroides thetaiotaomicron
AGCTTGCGCAGGAACACAATGCGGTTGTCCACCTCCTTGACCGACACGTTGTAGTTGTGTATGCGATCCATTGTCTTTGCCATCTCATTGAGTTCATGATAGTGGGTAGCAAAGAGGGTACGCGGATGCCCCTTGGCATTGTCGTGGAGATATTCCACTATTGCCCACGCTATCGAAATCCCGTCATAGGTAGAGGTGCCGCGCCCAAGCTCATCGAACAGCACGAGACTGCGTTCGGAAAACGAATTCATGATACTCGCAGCTTCGGTCATCTCTACCATAAAAGTGGACTCCCCGGCTGAGATGTTGTCGCTCGCGCCGACACGCGTGAACACCTTGTCCACAAGTCCTATCCTCGCTTTGTCGGCAGGCACGAAGCTGCCGGTCTGGGCAAGCAGCACAATCAGTGCCGTTTGCCGCAGCAACGCAGATTTTCCCGACATATTGGGGCCTGTTATGATAACGATCTGCTGTTTGTCCGTGTCAAGCCTCACATCGTTGGGCACATACCGCTCGCCGGCTTTCATCTCGTTTTCTATTACTGGATGGCGCCCCTGTATTATCTCCAGCTGTGTGGTCTCGTCCACAGCCGGCCGTACATACCCGTGTTCCTTTGCCGTTGCGGCAAAGGAAAGGAAACAATCCAATATCGCTATCTGGTTGGCGTTGGTCTGTATCTTCGTAATGAAATCCTGGGCGAACTTGACCAGCTGCGCATAAATCTGCGCCTCCAGCGCGAGAATTTTCTCCTCCGCTCCGAGGATTTCCTCCTCGTACTTTTTGAGTTCCTCGGTGATATACCTCTCTGCCTGCGCAAGGGTCTGCTTCCTTATCCACTCGGGCGGCACAAGCTCCTTGTATGTATTGCGCACCTCCAGATAATACCCGAATACATTGTTGAAACCCACTTTAAGGCTCTGTATGCCCGTGCGCTCGGTTTCGCGCTGCTGCAGTTCAAGCAGGTACTGTTTCCCCGATGATGACAGCTTGCGCAAACGGTCAAGCTCCTCGTCCACGCCTTGGGCGATATAGCCGCCCTTGGCCGTCAGCACCGGCGGATCTGGCTTCAGCGTCAAGGCTATGCGCTGTCGCAGTTCTGCGCACGTGTCCATTTTGCCTGCCAGCTCGCGCAACGACGGTTGCGGAATGTCGCCGAGGGCGTTGCATACGGGCACTGTTGACTCAAGGTCATATCTGAGCTGCTCCATTTCCCTTGGATTGATACGCTGTGACGCCAGTTTGGCCACGAGCCTCTCCGTGTCGCCTATTTGCCGCAGGTTTGTTGTGAGCAAGTCGTTGGTCTCTGTCTCCCGGTAAAGGAAGTCCACACAATTCTGCCGTTTGTTTATGGCTCCGGCATTACACAAAGGGAAAGCCAACCATCGTCTTATCATTCTTGAACCCATGGGAGTTGACGTGCGGTCTACAGTCTGCAGCAGGCTCTTGCCGTCAGAGTGCATCGGCTGCAGAATCTCCAGGTTACGCATCGTGAAGTTGTCAAGCCGCACATAGTTGTCCTCGTCTATGCGCCGGATAGCCGTGATGTGGGCTACATGGGTGTGCTTGGTGTCGTCCAGATAGAACAGAACAGCACCCGCAGCCGTCAGTGCCGTGGTCATGTGAGCCACGCCGAAACCTTTCATGTTGCGCACACGGAAATGTTTGTGCAGGCGTTCAAGACAGTTGCGTTCGGAAAAATTCCAGTCATCAAGTTCAAAAGTGAAATAGCCTGTGCCGAAAAGCTTCTGGAAACGCTCACGGGAACCGCGCTCTATGAGCACTTCCTTGGGAGCGAAATTCGACAACAGTTTGCTCACGTAGTCTGCCGTACCCTCTGCCACGGCAAACTCTCCCGTGGTTATGTCAAGCAGTGCAATGCCACAAGCCCCCTTGGTGACACATACCGCCGAGACAAAATTGTTTTCTTTTGCGGCAAGCACGTTGTCGGTCAACGCCACTCCCGGGGTCACAAGTTCCGTAACACCCCTCTTCACCAGTTTCTTGGTAAGTTTGGGGTCTTCCAGCTGGTCGCATATAGCCACCCTGTGCCCTGCCCTGATGAGTTTCGGCAAATAGGTATCAAGGGCATGATACGGGAATCCAGCCATTTCAGTAAGCGACTGCGCCCCCTTGTTGTTACGGTGGGTAAGCGTAATGCCAAGCACCTGAGCGGCGACAATGGCATCTTCACAGTATGTTTCGTAGAAGTCACCGCACCTGAAAAGCATCAAAGCATCCGGGTGCTTTTTCTTGAGGTCGCGGAACTGGGCCATCATGGGAGTCAACTGTTCTTCTGCCATAAGTCTTGCCTGTTGTGTCTTGTCGTGTTTACAAAGATACGACAATTTTGCAGGAAACGCACGGTTTGCACGGCACAAAAAAATCCCGCATAGACACTTCCGTAAGTCCTATGCGGGATTTTTGAGTCTGGCGGTTTTACGTCGGTCAGCCGTTGTCTTTAGGCCAGAAAACGGCTGAGTCCTTTGAGCAGGTGGCGCGTACTGCTGATGAGCTGTTGGCTTTCCTGCGTTATGTTGACAGCCACAAGCAGCGTGTTGATTTTGCACTGTTCGTTCTGCATCTGGTCAAGCATGGTTTTGTGGAATGCACTCAGCCTCAGCTGAAGTTCATCGCCGTCTTTGCGCAGTTTGTCTGCCTTGGCCTTGAACTCCCCGTCCACAAGGCCGGACTTCACAAGCGCGAGGGTATCCTCCAATAGCTGCAGGATGTGTTCGCGGATATTGACAAAGGAGTCGCAGATATCGGCCGGTGCGGGCGAGAAGCTGTTGCTCACGTGCTCCAGACAGGGATCACACGTGCGCTTGAGGCAATAAAGCAACTGCATGAGGGAATTGTTCTGCAGGAAATACCATGTGTTGCGTTCAATTGCCATAACCGGGTCAATGCGGCGCAAGCCTATTATCTCGCGTCGCCTCATCTGTTTCAAATGGGCGCGCTCATCCTTGAACTTGCTGACGCAGCGTCTCAGTTCCCGGTAGTCGTTGTTGAAGAAGCCATCGGTCACCTCCTTGTAGATGTTGGCGGTAAACTGCAGCCCGTGGACAGCACTTTCCCTCACGTGGTCGCCCAACAGAACCCAGTTTTCCCTCTTGTCGTCAGTATCAAGCATTTTGCGGAAAGTGGAATCTGTCTCTTCCGCCTTGGACTTGCGGTTGTAATGGCGGTTGCTGATAATCAGCACAGCCACTCCAAGTGCAACAACGAGTGCCATTGCCACATAGCCACCGAAATATACGATATTGGCAAGAATGAAGCACAGGGTGAAAGCCACGCCCGCCGTAATGAACCACCCGCCGATAACGCTGATGACACCAGTGATGCGATAAACGGCACTCTCACGACTCCAGGCACGGTCGGCCAGCGAAGCACCCATTGCAACCATGAATGTCACGTAGGTTGTCGACAGCGGCAGTTTGTGACTCGTGCCGAAAGCCACAAGGATTCCGGCAATCATCAGATTGGTAGAAGCTCTGACGAGATCGTAGGCAGCCCCGTTCTCAAGATCCTCGCCGTTGCTGACAAATCTGCTGTTAACCCAGGTCTTCACCCTGCAGGGCACATAGCCCGACACCGTCTGTGCCACGTTGGTTGCCATACGCACCAACACGCGCGCCACAACCGATGTGCCGAACATCTCGTCGCCATCCGCATGAGACGAGAGCCCTATCTCCGTCTTGGTTACATTGTGCGCCTTGCGGGAGAACACGAGACTCAGCACCATAATCATGCCTGCAACGGCAAGTATCACGGCGGGGGTATGCGAACTGCCGTTGAGCGAAGTCATCATGAACGAGGCGGGGTTTCCGGTGCCATTGGCGGAATAGTCCATAAACGACTCCAGCCCGGCAAGCGGCACTCCGATAAAGTTGACAAGATCGTTTCCGGCAAACGCCATGGCGAGGGAAAACGTACCCATCAGCACCACGACCTTGAGAATGTTGACTTTAAGAAGATGTAACACACTCATCAAAACCGCAAAGAACACAAATCCCAAACCTATTATCGTCCATGTGTTACCAGTGACGAAATCTTCCAGTTCCCCTGTCATGAATGTCGACTGCTTCAGACCGCTGATAAGTAAAAACCACATCATGGACGTGGCCACCACAGTACCGAAAACCACTGTCCTGCCAGCGGAGTTGCGCTTGTAGGTGAACGTGAATATCATTCTGGCTATCCACTGTACCAGAGACCCCAGCACAAAGGCTACGGCCACGCTGAGAAAAATGCCTATAATCACGCTAAGGGCTTTTTCGGTGTTGAGCAGGTCTCCGAATGTCAGCGGGACTCCACTGCCGTCCGTGACACCGTGGGCGATTTTTATAATGGCAATGCCAAACGCGCCTCCAAGCAGCTCAAATACCATTGATACCGTTGTGGAAGTGGGCAATCCCAACGTGTTGAAGATGTCAAGCAGTATCACATCGGTAACCATCACCACGATGAACAGACACATCACGTCATAGAAAGAGAAATAGGTAGGCGTGAAAATGCCGTGGCGGGCAATGTCCATCATTCCGTTTGACACTGTCGCACCGGCAAAAATACCCACTGCTGCGACTATGAGTATCGTACGGTAACGGGCAACCTTGCTTCCGACAGCCGAATTCATAAAGTTCACGGCATCGTTGCTCACGCCGACAGACAGGTCGCAGACTGCGAGCAAGAGCAGCACCGCCACGATTACAATAAAAAGGGTCTCCATATTATGGTCGTTTAGTTTTTCTGTCGCCTCTGTCCGGCACACAACTCCTCCACTGCCGTCGGCGAAAGGATGTCATCGCAATTGAAGATGTCCAGACACGGTTTTTGTGAACTGGTTTCGGGAATCCCACACCCTAAGGTGAGAAGAGAAAAGGGAAAAGGCAACCGCATAGTCCTGATATTAAACAACTGTTCTAAAACCAGTGCAAAATTATGTCTGCCGGATTAAGAAACCGTAACCGGCGAAAGTCATTTGTGTTTAGAAAATGTTAAATTTGTGTTACAGGAATGCGATGTTCCCGCTTTTCTGCAACATAAGCCTTGCTATAACAAAACCGCACCTTGACGGACAAACCGCTATCTCCGGGACAGCGCAAACACGAACTCCAGCCCTCCTCCTTCCCGGTTGCAGGCTCTGATGTCGCCCCCGTGGAACACAACGGCATTCCTTACGATGGAAAGCCCGAGTCCTGTTCCTCCCTTCTCGTTTCTGCCGCCTCTCATGCGCCCCTCCTCCACTCTGTAGAAACGCTCGAAGATTCTCGGCAGGTGTCTGGGGTCAACTCCCTTCCCTGTATCATAATAGTCAAAATGATAACAGGCGGCATCTTCCTTGGTCATTGCAAGATGCATCTCCGTACCGGCCCCTGCATATTTTATGCTGTTTTCCACCATGTTGCGAAAAACGCTGTATAGAAGGCTGTAATTTCCGTTGACCGTAAGGTTCTGTGGCAAGTCCACCTGCAGTTTCATGCCGTTCCGTTCCATTGCTGTATTGAACTCTTCTGCAATATCCGCGACAATACCGTTGATACAGAGCGGCTCGCGCGGCAAAAGAGCCGGAGCGTCCTCCATCTTGCTGATAAGCGACACATCGCGGATGAGGTCAGTAAGGCGTTCGCTCTGCATAAGCGCATGGCGCAGGAAGTGCGCCTTGCGCTCTTCGCTCAGTTCCGGCTGTTTCAGTATTGTTTCCAGATATCCGTGAATTACGGTTATGGGGGTACGCAATTCATGGGCAATGTTGCTTGTCATCTGCCGTTTCACGGCAATGGCTTTGGCCCGTTCCTTGCTTTTCACTCTTGACACCGTCCGCCCGAACCTGTCGCTCATGTACAACAGGATGACAAACACAACGGCATAGGCGAGCATTGTAACCCACACGAACAGGTTGTTGTTGGACTGAATGAAATGCTGGACAGAGAGGTTGAACGGCTGCGCCACACGTATGATACGGTCTCCATAAACCTTGGCAAAGTAGAAGAACATCTCTTTTGTCGTAGCACTTTGGCGTATGTCGTAGCCCGTGCCATTGCGCAAGGCGTCTTTCACCTCCGGGCGGTTTACGTGGTTGCCCATTTCCGCAGGAGACAGCCTCTTCTCGCTCTCGTAAAGCACCTTGCCGTCAAACCGCAAGACCGTCACGCGCAGGTGCGACTTGACCACGGACTCCGCAATACTGTCCTGCGATGCTATAATGTCGGCGTAGGTTTGCAGGTGCGACTCCAACAGCTCTTTGCGGAATTCGCGTTCGCGCTGCCATTGGAACACGATCACGATTATCGCAAAAACAGCAAACAGCACGCTGAACTCAAACAGCAGCTTCTTCTTGTACTTGGACATCGCCATACAGGCCCGGTCAATTGTTTCTATGCCTCAAAGCAGTAACCGTACCCCTGGCGGTTGGTAATATGATCGCCTTCTTCCCCGAGCTTCTTGCGGATGCGCGTGATATGGACATCAATGGTACGGCTCAGCACAAAACTCTCGCCGTGCCATACGGCATCAAGGATTTCCTCGCGCGAAAACACCCTGCCGGGATGGGTACACAGCGTCACCAGAATACCGAATTCCTTGGGTGACATCTTGAGCTCCTCGCCGTGGGCAATCACAATTTTGCGGGTGCGGTCAACCGTAATGCCGCCTATGTTGATAACCTCGTTTCCCGACAGTCCGGCATCAGACGATTCCCTTGAGGGTCTGCGGCGCAGCACGGCCTTTGTCCTCGCCAACACCTCCTGCAGCGAGAACGGCTTGGTGATATAGTCATCGCCGCCGCGGGCAAAACCTGTCAGAAGGTCGTTTTCCTGATCTTTTGCCGTCAGGAATATTATGGGGACATCCGACTTGCGTTCTTTCCTCACCACATCTGCCATGTGGTATCCGTTCATGCCCTCCATCATGATATCCAGAAGAATGAGCGAATAGGTGTTGTCGAGTTTCTCCAACGCCTCTTCGGCCGAGGAGGCTTCTGCCACTTCATATCCTGCAACCTCCAGATTGCATGCCAATATTTCCCTGATATCGGCCTCATCGTCAACAATCAAGATTTTTTCTGCCATAATGAAACTTCCCTGTAGTTTGGGTTCTGCCCGGCAAAGGTATGCATAAAACACATCCCCGGACGGCAATCCCCTGTTAAAAGTATGTTAAGTTGCATGGTCTTGTCACACGCGGAAGAATGACGGACACTCAGCAATATGCCACAAACAGACTTTGCAGAAACAGCACCACGACCGCCGAACCTATTGCAAAAGCCCAGCCTTTGCCAGTTTTTCCGCCACGCGATATCAAACCGTACTCATTATCTGTCCGGCAACCTTTCTTGACCAACAGAATCAGTATGTGGAACGGGACGACCATGAACCGTCCCGTATGGCCTATGTCGTGGCAACGCTTCACGCCTTGAGCGGAACACACGTGAAATGAGATGTAGACCAGCACTACCATCATCTTGTTATAGGCAGTCATCGTTTCCTCCGTTATCAGCAAATGCCTCGTCATCAACACTGCAAGCCACAGCCCGTATGTCACCAACACGGTAGACAGAAACTGCAGGCGACCAATGCGCCCGCTGAATGAAAACGGTCGAAAGGAATTGCGCTCACGTATTACCCTAAGGCGCACACAACGCTTTGGACACTCCACGGCTTTGCTGCTGTCTTCCTCCTCGTTTCTAATCCAACTGCAGACTTTGTAAAATCCATAACCCATCACCGCCATTACGACAGCGACAATCAAGGCCCACCGGCAGTCGTTCTCCCAAAAAGCCATAC
>CAVHBF010000055.1:7791-12813 GCA_963634195.1 Bacteroides thetaiotaomicron
CGATTGGTTTCCTGAAAATTACCCCCCCCCTCAATAAAGGCGAGGCGAGAACAACTTCGTGTCAAGCCGGACCAGTTGCGGTTTTTGCCACATATACCGTACCGGCAAGATCAGAAAACACTTTTCCTTACATTCAATTTGCTGCCATCTGTTGCGAACTATCCGTTGCTTTTGCAGGCATATCCCACCAGACAACGTTACAAAGATAATTGTTTTTTTTGATTTCTTCAACAAATATTAACTTTTCCAGCAAAACATTTGTAAAACATTTCTGCACAAAAAAAGGCAGACAGCAGTCCCTCCTGTATCCGGAACTGTTGTCTGCCTTTTTTTTTGCTGTGATGCGACTGCTTACCTTCTGATGAACTTGAAGGCAGTCTTGCCCGCCTTGACAATATAAGTGCCGCGCGGGAGATCGTCTATGGATATTTGCAGTGCCCCCTCTCCGTCAGTGGCAGCCTGCTTTACAATCATGCCGCCGGTGGTATAGACCCTTACGGGTATGTTTGCGGCAAACTTGTTCAACGTTACGGTGTTGTAGCGATTGTCAATCTCTTCTCCGCCGACGACTTCGTCAATACCTGTCGCGTCATCGGTAAAATACACCTGTTTGACATCTTTGAACCTGAACACTTTGGTCGCCGAAGCCTGAACTACAATGAAAGTGCTCTTGAAGGTCATTTTGGGACTTTCAGCCAACGGGAACTGCACCACTTCGCCCTTGGAGTTCTCTATGCAAAGGGTCGTGGCTCTCTCCACCCCTGCACTTGCGGCAACGGTGCAGAGGGCAAACAATATCAGTGATAGAATCTTCTGTTTCATCGTCTGTGTTTTTTGCATTACGGAAGCAGAGTCTGGTTGAATGCCTCAACAAGAATGTTGGCCATGAGCTGGTAGCCGTTGTCATTGGGGTGCAGGGCCACGTCAATGGAGAGCTTGTCAAGATTGCGCTGCCCTCCGCAATACCTGAAGAAGTCGGCCACCGGCAGTGACTCGTATTCGGCAATCTGGCGGATGATTTTCACATAGTCCTCAAGGTAGATGCCGTTTTTGGCATCATACCAGTGGGCCGGCAGATAAGAGCCGAAGCCATAGGCCTTGCGCGGGGTGCAGAGTATGATAATGGCCTTGGGATTCGTGGAGTAGATTTTGTCGATGAGTTCGCGGTAGCTTGCGGCAAAAGTGCCGTTCTTGGTGTTGTTGAGATAATCGTCGAACGTACCTACTGCAATGGAGTTTCCCCAGTCGTTGATGCCGTGCTCAATGGTATAGTAGTCAGCTTTGACGACATAGTTCTTGGCACTGGAAAGACAGCTGGCATTGGCTCCGTTGTTGGTGAACTGGTCAAACGCGAGCTTCTCGAGCACGCGGGTCTGATAGCCCTTGGTAAATGCTGACGATACATGGCTGTTGTACCACGAGATGGAAGTGCCCAGGCTCAGCCAGTGACCGCTGACGGGCTTCGTGTCGCCATTGCCGGTATATATGTTGCCCGAAGCGTTGTCCGACTTGAATATAATGCTGTCAATGTCGCTTATGTTGAAGCCCACCGAGCTTGTACCCTGATGTATGTTGACACTCTGAGCCGCCGCATAGATTGTGGCAAAAAGCACTGCCGTTAGAAATGTTATCTTTTTCATTGTTTTGTTGTTTGTTTTGATATTGTGTTTTTGTTCGTTTGTTTTATCGCCATTCTCTTAGAAATCGTCCTCGGCAACCGGATTGACGATCTTGTGTACGAGCACTTTGCGCATCGCTTTGACAAGCACGTCGGCCATGAGCTGATAGCCGTTGTCATTGGGGTGCAGGGCCTTGTCTATCGACAGCTCGGCAAGATTGCGCTGGTTGCCGCACAGGGCAAAGAAGTCCGCTACCGGTATCGACTCGTATTCGGCAATCTGGCGGATAATCTCGGCGTAGTCTTTCAGGTATATGCCGTTGAGCGCATCGTTGCAGTTGTCGGGCAGGTAGCCGCCGAAACCATAGCCCTTGCGCGGAGTGCAGAGCACCACCATGGCGTTGGGGTTGGTCGCGTAGATTTTGTCAAGCAGTTCACGGTAACTTGCGGCAAAGGAGCCGTTCTTGGTGTTGTTTATATAGTCGTCCATCGTACCTACGGGAGTGGAGTGCCCCCAGTCGTTGATGCCATGCTCAATGGTGTAATAATTGGCATAAGTCACCTGCCCGGGGCAACCCGCTATGCAGCCGGCGTTCACGCCCTTGTTGAAGAACTTCTTGAACGGAAGGACTTCGCGCACACGGGTCTGATATCCCTTGGTAAAGGCCGATGACACGTTGTTGTTGTACCACGTGATGGATGTCCCGAGACTCTCCCATGAAGCGTCGATGTATGCCACGCTGTCCTTGGGCGGCACAATGTCGTCCGGTATCGAGTCGCCCTTGATGCCAAACGCTTCAAGCATATCACTGCTTACCGGCACGAGCTCCCAGTCGTGGTAGTTGTACTGGCTGCTGAGTCCGGCTCCGCAGTTGACGTTTGCGCCATTCCAGTTGTAGTAGCAGCTCTGGTGGTTGTCCTTCCAGCGGTAGACGCTGCCTTGCACAAGGTCAAACACCAGATACGTCCCGTCTTCGGGCTGGTCGGCCAGCACCACTCCGTTAGAACTTTCAAATTTCACTATGTAGCGGCCTGTGCCGAGGTTCTGTGCGGAGTACTGCTTGGTTCCCGTCTGCTTGATGAGGAAAATGTCTTTCTTTTCATAGCCGTTGCTGTGGATTTTGAGGCAGTCTTCATCACTTGAGTCGTACACTACCTCATCGCTGCCGACATACGGGCTGTTATATGCAGAACGGATGTAGTAGAAGCCGTTGCTCACGGTTTCCTTGTCCTCCACCGGGGCTGCGGGAAGTTTGGGAAGCGTGTCGATGGTGATGCCGAAACTTGCCATCTCTGCCTTGGTGGCAGGCACGAGTTTCCAGTCGTGGTAGTTGTATGTGTCCGAGAGTTCCAGATTGTCCACGTTGGTACCGTTCCAGTTGTAGTAGTTGTCCGTATGGTTGTCCTTGAAGCGGAAATTGTAGTCGTCAAGCAAGGCGAACTCTATGTACGTGCCCTCCTCCAGTGTCTTGTCAAGCTTGATCACATTCTGGCTCTCGTACTTGATGACATAGCGGCCCGTGGCGAGGTTTTTCATTACATACTGACCGTCAGCCTTGGGATAGATGAAAAACACGTCATTCTTGCTCTTGTCGGCATCATGAACCTTGAGGGCATCGTCTGTGCCGTTGTCATACAGGATCGCGTTCTTCTGGCGGTCGCCGCTGTTGTAGGCACTGTACACATGATAGTAGCCGGCCGGTACAATCTGGTCGGGGACAACAGGCACTTCGTCTTCGGTATAGTCAGGGTCAACCGGGTCAACGGGTTCTACAGGATCAACCGGGTCTCCCGACAGCCCGAGGTTTTCAAGCACACTCGACGGCACAGGCTCGAAAGTCCAGTCATGATAGTTGTACTTGCTGTTGAGTCCGGCACCGCAGTTGACTCCGTCGCCGTTCCAGTTGTAGTAGCAGGTCTGAGTGTTGTCTTTCCAGCGGTAGATGCCGTCCACATAGTCAATGACGATGTATACACCGTCTTCCAGTTCGGCACTCAACAGCACGGAATTGGTGCTTATGAACTTGATGATGTAGCGACCGGTGGCGGCATTTTTCACAGTGTACTGACCGTCCACAACCTCGTCAATGTAGAATATGTCAGCCTTCGACTGCCCACAAGCATGAATCTTGGCATACTCTGTTGTCTGGGGATCATATACACATACATTATCGGGCGCATAGTCATATGCACTCTTGATGTAGTAGTACCCCTTTGTCAGCGATTGGGCATCAACCTGCTTGACAACAAACAGTGACGCGACAATCAACAAACAATAAAAAAGTAGGTTTCTTTTCATTTGCTGTTAGTTTTTATTTGTTAATGGATATTATTGTCAGTCGAAAATCCACTGAAACGGCACGCGGCATCTGCTTCTTCTGAAAATCCAAAACACACAAGTCCCAGACGGTCGGAATTGGACTAAAAGAAACGATGTTAAGCGGATTATAAAAAACCGGCACTCTTCTGCGCTTGCAAATGTAATCAAACTCTCGGATTGGCAAAAAACATCCATCTGAAAAACAGCCCATTCGCGGCTCTTTTAGCAATTATGCAAACGATATTCCCATTAAACGACATAAGAGAACAACCGTTCCTTCTCTCCAGACGCACAAGTGGATGGAAAGAGGGAACGGTTGTCGTGTCAGCAGACTTGGTGTCCTCGTCCTAACCTACGGGATTCCGAGACAGATTCTGCCCGTGTCACTTCTTCTTGGGCTGCACATTGAAACGGTATATCACGTGCGCCATCACATAGCGTGGCAATGAATTGTAGTAGGTTTCGGTGCGTCCCTGTGAGTTGATAGTTTGATAGGTGTTGCTCAGTTGATTGAGAATATCGAAACCATCTACCGCTACTATCAGTCTGTGTTTTAGGAACGATTTGGAGAGGCGTGCATTCCACACGAGGTCGTTGGTGTTGACAGAACTTGTGGCGTAGCCTCGGCGACTATACATGGTAATGTCGGTTGACAACTCGAAGCCCGCAGGCAGTTTCACGAGGCCCGTCAAGCCGTAGTTGAAATCACAGAGCGTGTAGTCGTCAAAATCTTTGCGTGACGAAGTGACATGGCCCACACCCACATAACCCTTCAGACCTATGGAGTGTTTACCTATCTTATAGTTAAGGTTCAAGCGCTCGGTGCCCCACCAAGTGTTTGAAGTGTTGCGCATGGGGGCTTGTGTAGGAATATCGCTTATGTAATCCACTCCGTGTACGAGCTTCAGAAGGGTTTGTGAGTTGAGTGACACCCTGCGCTTCTTGTCAAGAGGAGCAGAATAGTTGCCATTTAGGTAAACCCGTTGGCGGAATTAATTTAGTTCGACAAACACGAATAAAAAGTTGCACATATCGCTGATTTTTAGTAACTTAGTGGTGATAAAAACATTAAGTCTAAATCATC
>CAVHBF010000056.1:0-12724 GCA_963634195.1 Bacteroides thetaiotaomicron
CATGATACCGAGGTCACGACCGTAGTCCACGAAGTTGTAGGAATACGGGTTGCGGCAAGCCATACGGTAAACGATGTTGGAGAAATCCACGGTCTCCAAAGTGGCGGGAGAGATGTCATAGTTCTCATAGCCGAGCGGAGTGTAGAACTGACCTGCACGGATTCTGAACTCAGGCATGATTTTCCAGGTTGCGAAAGCGTCCATCACCTGAATGTTCTTCTGACCGTTGCCGTTGGTAGAACCGGCAATGCCGTTGAAGGCCTCAATCTGGAGACGGAAATCAATCTTCTCGCCGCAGTTGCCGTCCATGATCAAGCGGAGACGCTTGGCCTGGAACGAAGACTTGGCACTGCCCTTTCTCGGATCGTTTGTATAGTTCCAGCCCGTCTGGAGATAGCCGGAAATTTTGGGAAGACCCACGCAGGGGGCCGGCTGTGCCGATGCCGTAGCGACCTCGATGTTTGAAGTCTCAGGAGCAACTTCATTTTCATTGGCAGCAAAAACTGGGCTCATTGCCAAAGCTACCACCGGGAGTACAAATAAACGTTTCATACTTAAAATTTTTGGTGATTAATGATTAATAAATTAAACCAATCTGTTTGAGTTGTTTTGATTTTGTCATTCAGTATCTCTATCTCTATTTCCTAATGTGTCCCGAAATGCTTTTACACTCTTCTCGCGACAAAAATAACTCTTTTTTATAATCCACAAAGAATTTTTGGCACTATTTTTGATTTTTTTCGGTCGTTAATGTTAAACATTCTTAATTTCGCGCGCTTTCAGCAGCAGCTTGCCGAACTCCTCTATGTTCAGTGCCGTAATGTCCGGCTGCGGCTTGGACTGCATGGCCGTGTCAAGCGTCGTCTCGCCCGAAAGCACCAGCACGCCTACCCCACCCGCATTCTGGGCTGTCCGCACGTCGGTGTATATCCTGTCGCCGCACATGGCAATCTCGTCAGGCTGCAGACCGAATTTTTCACGTATGCCGTCAAGCATGCCCGGATTGGGCTTGCCTATCACGATGTCCGCCCTGCGCCCGCAGGCTGCCTCGATGCATTTCTGGATGGAGCCGCAGTCAACGAGGACAGTCTCCTGATCTGTGGGACAGACCCAGTCAGGGTTGGTGGCAATGTAAGGCACACCCTGCGACGCCCACCACGTGGCGCGGCACAGGCGCGAATACGTCAGCGTCGTGTCGAAGGCGACCACGAGGATATCGGGTCTCTCTTCGGGACTGTCGGGTACGGACTCAAAGCCCGCATTCTCAAATTCCATTGTCATGCTCGGGGTGCCGAGTATGAACAGACGCCGTGCTGCCGGGTGGTGTGTCTTGATATATTCTATTGTGGAAATTGCGGAAGTGTACATTTCGTCCGCTGTGGCATGAATGCCCAGAGACTCCAGACGCCTCAGGTAGTCAGCCTGGCTCTTGGTGGGATTGTTGGTCAGAAACGAATATCCTATTCCGTTGTCCGTCAACAATTCCAAGAAAGGTTTCGTGTAGGGGAAAAGTGTGGAACCCATATAAATAGTGCCGTCCATATCCAGTGCCACATGTTTGATTCTGGCACAGGCTTTCATAAGTTCCCCGTCGCTCATCGGTGACATGTACTTATCAAAATCAGCCATAACACTTCACTTGTATTATATAAGGTTGCCATGCCTTCCCGTTGGGGTTTATCCCGTGGGAGACATGGCAAAATTAGACATTTATTTCAACTCGCAGACATTTTACCGGTTAAATTGTCGTTAAACTGCAATAAAGCTGAAAAAGTGTTTATTTCCCGTCGTTGTACTGTATTCTGGATGCGCGTTCATACCCGTCGCGGGGGGCCTGCCACATTGATACAAGTATGAACATTCCGACAAACGCCACAACTATTATGGTAGAGAACACACCAGTCCAGCCAAACCGGGAGTCGGCTATGTAGCCCACAAGCAGACCTGACAGTCCAGAACCGAGATAGCCCAATATGCCGGCTATGCCGTTGGCGCGGGCAGAAGCCTCCTTGGTCGCCTGGTTGCCCAGCTCAATGCCTATCAGGGCCTGAGGGCCGTAGATAAAGAACCCTGCGCCTACAAGCACCGCTGCGGTAACGCCCAGACCTGCCGTTTCCGGAAGGAAGCGGAATATAAGCATGAACAGGCCTGCGCCCGCCATACACACCACGCACATACGGTGTCCCTTGCCCTTGAAGAGTTTGTCGGTCATCCATCCGGCACACAGGGTGCCGACAATGCCGGCTATCTCAAACGCGGCTACAGTCCACGCAGCATCCTTGATGTTAAGCCCGCGGCTTTCGGTAAGAAACTTGGGACCCCAGTCGAGAATACCCATACGCACCACATAGACAAACAGGTTGGCTACACAGAACGTCCAGACCCAACGGTTCTTCCACACCATTTCCATTTCGAATTTCTTCCTGGCCCGCTTGTCCCGTGTCTTGTTGAGATTGCCGAGACCGGTATCTGGCAGGTCCGGAAGACCCACGTCCTTGGGCTCGTCGCGCAAGGCCATAAAGATATATACCGCTCCAGCCACCGCCATCATAGCGGGAACATAGAAACACCATTTCCAGGCACCGATATGGGCAGCGTAGGAAAGAGCCTGCTCCGCAGCCTTGGCGTCACCGCCGAGATTTGCCGTTATGCCGGCCACCACTTCGGCGTTGTTGCTCAAGTCCGTGCCGAGCGTGCCCATCAGATAGCCGCACAGGACTACCGCCAGAGACGCGCCCACCGAGTGCGAGCAGTTCCATACCGACATCTTGGTCGCAAGTTCCGACGGATGAATCCAGTGTGGAAGGATTCGGGCGCAGGGAGGATAACCCATGCCCTGGAAATACTGGTTCAATATAATGGTCACGCCCATGACAAGAGTGAGGGTTTCCACCATCTTAGGGCCGTTTGTCTGCCCCGTGAGCCAGACACTGAGGTCGGCGCCGAAACCGAAAGCGAAATTGGCCAAGGCACAGAGCAGCAGACCCACGGCCATCACTATACGCCCCCTGATACGGTCAACCACATAGCCGTTGATGAAGCGGGAAAAACCGTACACAAGGGAGCCGGCAAAGAGAATCCAACCGAAGCTCTTGTTGGATATGCCATATTCCGCAGTGAGTCCCGGCATGGCCAGCGAGAAGTTCTTGCGGACAAAATAGAACAGCGCGTAGCCTATCATGGTTACCGCAATGGTACCCATCTGCCACTTCAGGAATTTTTTCCTGTTTGCTCCAAGCGAAGCATAAACGTTTTTCATAACAATTGTTTTTAAGGGGTTGTGTCTGATTACATTATACCGTGCGGCTTTCCTTCTTCCCCACCGTCATGAGCATGAAAGCTATTGACAGGGCACAGGCTGCCAGCAGCATGGCGAACGTGGCGTTCCAGCTGACTTTCTCCGCCACAAGTCCCACCACGTAGTTGGCGAGGATGGCCGTGCCGAAGAAATATCCGAAGAAACCCGTAAAGCCCGCAGCAGTGCCTGCCGCGTTCTTCGGGGCGAGGTCAAGTGCCTGCACGCCTATCAGCATCACCGGGCCGTAGATGAAGAACCCGATTCCCGTCATGCAGGTAACGATAAGTCCGAGATTTGGGGTCTCCATATTGAAGGCATACCAGTACAGTCCTATGAAGACCGCCACAAGCAGCATGAAGATGACTGTCGGCATCGAACGCTTGCCGTGGAACAGCCTGTCGCTCACAACGCCGCAGATGACGGTGCCGGGAATGGCAGCATACTCATAGGCGAAATATGCCCAACCCGCCTCCTTAAGGTCAATGCCCTTGTCCTTCAGCATGGCGGGAGCCCAGTCAAGGCAACCGTAGCGCACCATGTACACAAAGGCGTTGGAGATGGCTATGAACCACAGAAACCTGTTGTTGAACACATATTTGAAGAAGATGTCCTTCACGGGAAGCACCTCCTCGTCTTTTTCGCTGTAGTTTTCCGGATAGTCGTTGCGCCACTCTTCGATAGAGGGAAGTCCGCAGGACTGCGGGGTGTCGCGTATCAGACAGTAGGCAACTATCGCCACCAGAACGGCCGTTGCCGCAGGAAAGATATATGTACCGGCAAGGAAATACAGCTGTTCGTTGCTGCCGTAGAGCATCGCGCCGAACCATGTCGCGCCATATGTGGCCATAGGGCCTACCAGACCTCCACCCACGTTGTGGGCGCAGTTCCACACCGCCATCCAGGTGCCGCGCTCCTTCTGGCTGAACCAGTGGGTCATCACACGGCCGCACGGAGGCCACCCCATTCCGTTGAACCACCCCACCAGAAAATTGAGCACGCCCATCAGCACTATGGCCAGCGTCTTGCGCTCGGGATGGTTCACAAGGTCAAGCCCGGTTACCGGCACTACCATAAACGCCATCGCCAATGAAGCGAGAACCAGTCCCAGAGGCAGGAACTTGCGGGCATCGGAACGGTCGGACACCGACCCCATCAGGAACTTGGACAAGGCGTAGGCCACAGCATTCATACCAAGCACAAGACCAAGCTCACCCTTGGCAATGCCGAACGGCTCGAGCATGGGGATTGCCATGCTGAAATTCTTGCGGACAACATAGAACGCCGCATAGCCGAGAAACACCCCGGCAAATACCTGCCAACGCAATGCCCTGTAGCGTGCATCCGCCTCCGGTCCTTTCATTTCCGGCTTGAACGCCGGAGGAGCAAAAAACTTTCCCATAGTCCTATTTGTCTTATTTGTTGTTAACGTTCAGTGCTTTCGTAGCCTCCGCATCCAGTGCCTCGGCGATTACAGAAACGGGATTCTGCACCGGAACTCCCGCCGACATCTCTATCTGCCACTTGCACGTCTCGCAGTCTGTCGCCACGCAGTCCGCGCCGGACTCTTTGATCTGCTTGAACAGTCCGGAACCGATCGCCTGCGAAATCCCGTAGTTTTCCTTCTTGAAACCATAGGTGCCGCCAATGCCGCAGCATTGCGAGTCAAGCATCACGAGATCAAGCCCCGGTATCATCTTCAGCAGGCCGGTGCTGTAGACCGCCCACCCGAGCTTCTCCATGTGGCAGGCCGTGTGGTAGGCAATGCGTTTCCTGTAGTCCGTGCGGAAAACGAGTTTCACCTCGCCCGACTCCACCAACCTGTAGATGAAACGGGTGGCAAGCCACAGGCTGCTCTTGGCGGCGTTGTTGTCTATGTGGAGCAGATGCCCGTACTCGTCACGCATGGTGAACGTGCACGTGCTGCTCGTGGTGACGGTCTGCCTGCCCCGCGCCAGCGAGTTCCGGATGGCATTCATATTGGTTTCGCCGTTTCTGGCCGCCTTTCGGGCCATTCCGTTGGCTATGTACGCCACACCGCAGCACTTCTCCTTGTCCAGCAGATACACGCCATACCCTATGGCATTCATTACCTTGACAAGGTCTTTGCCCAGCTGCGGAAAATTGTAGTTCACATAGCAGCCGTGGAAATAGCTTACCTGCCTGGGGAAAGACGGCTGAGCGGCTTTCGCCTCCTTTTTGTACCATGTCTCGAAAGTCTGCGAGGCATACTTGGGGAAAGTGCGGTGTTTGTCCACACCGATGGTGGAGTGCATCACGCTCTTTACGGGACCAAGACCGAGCGCATAGTTGACGACGGATGACATTTTAGTCGCCACGCCGCCCACAAGGTCTGTGCTCGCCAGTGTGAAATCGCGCAGCCCCGGCCTGTGGCGGGAATATTTTATACGCGCGCTCTGAATGATGTCGCCCACCTTGACACCCTGAGGGCACGCCACCTCGCAGCGTTTGCAGTTAAGGCACAGTTTCAATGCTTTCTCGTCAAAGAACTTGGGGTCTTTCAGGCGGTAACGCTCTCCGTCGGGACCTGCGTGTTTCGGTCCCGGGTAATCCGTAGTGACAGCCGAAACAGGACAATACACAGTGCAAATGGAACACTTGAGGCATTGCTCGAAATTGTTCGTGCTGAGACTTGATATCTGCATGTTGTCTGCCATAGTATAGTGTCAGTTTTGCTTTGTAATCATTTTTGACACGGCAAGTGCCGTAATCATGGAAACTCCCGTAGCATCGGCATTCTTTATGCCGTTGTGACCACTGAGCACCGAACCCACGGCATAAAGGTTCTCTATACGGGCGCCACCCTTCTGTACCCGGAACTGCCCGTCGGTCTTTACACCGAACTCCATGTAAGGCTGCGCATCAAAGACGTTGTGACGAGTCCAGCCGGGACGTTCCGTTCCAGCATCCACATCAAGGTCAAAGACCGGTTCATACACTTTTTCGTAATTTGCCACGATTCCGTGGCTCTGAAACGAGCCTGTGGCAAGGACAAAGTCCCGTGCCTCAAGGCTTTCTTCCGGCAAATTGGATGTCGATATTTCCGTCAGACGACCATCGGCAATCTTTCCGCCCGTTACAGTGTTCCCAAGCATGAACACACCACCGAGCCGTCTGAACTCCCGGACAAGCAGGTTCTGCACACGCACCCCCGGCACCGACGGCGGCAGCGTGGCCACGACAAACAGCGGCTTGGCTGTCTTCATTCGGAGAGAACGGACGGTATCACCGTCGTTCAGACCGAAAATCGCCGGAAGGAGCACTGCATCGGCATCGCTGACCGAGGTGCCTATCTTTTGGGCGACAAGTTCCATAGCCTCCGGCGAGGCGAGAATCTTCGCGATATTTGAGGAACGCATCTCGGAGGGGCTCAACCTGCGCTCCTTCAATGCGGGGATATGCAGCGTCTTCACTGTCACCTTTGCCCCGAGGTCTGTCAGACCGGCGGAAATGAAGTCCACTGGGAAATCAAGGAAACCGGCAACGTTGACAAGCAGCACGGTTTTGTTTTGCATGTCACAGGCAGCCTCTATGGTGAAATAGTCGTCAAGAGTGAGCCACGCCGGTTTCAGCACACCCATCGGAGTGAGCCGCCAATGATTTTCCGCAGCATTCCCCTTGACCGCCACGCCAGACTCCTGAAGCAGATGCTCCGCTTCGGAGGCAAGCTGTTCAACCTTGTCTACTTTCGAATAAGGGTGCGCAGGTCCGAGATTCCTTATTTCGTCAAGGGGATGCCGGACATCACTTCCGTCCCCGGCATAGCCCAACAGGTCAAACGAACCTGAGTGAAACGACAGGGTGCTCTCTCCCGCCGCCACTATTGCCACACTCCTGCCCGCCTTGGCAAGCGATATCCCCGAGACAAGACCGCTCAGGCCACCACCCATTACTATTGTGTCAAATTTCATAGCTTGAATCTCTTTTTGCTGCAAACTTGTCAAGTCCGCACAGTCCCTGATAGACGTTCGCCGCAAGCTGGCATTCCGCGAGGGTGGCACCCCACCCCACAGGATACATGCCTTTCCAGCGTTCGTTCATGAAATCGGCCACATCGGACCCTGTCTCCCTTACGCTCCTACGGCAAGTCCCGCACATAAGCCCGGCCACCCTGAGGGCGCACAGTTCGCCCTGACATGTGCCCATGCCCATGCGTGTGCGACGCCTGAGCTGCGTAAGAGTCTCCACGTGCTGTTCCTCCATCACGTGCCTTACCTCCGCCACCGTGACTTCCTCGCATTCGCAGACAAGGCTGTCGTCGATTTCATCCTTGGAGCAAATATCCGCCGCCATAGTGCCATAGCGACCCTCCCTGACGTTAAAGGCATAGATGTGTCTGTCGCGGCTTTCATCCCCAGTCTCCGCCATGGTCTTTTCCGACCCTGGCAACGGCACGGTGGCTGTCTCGCACTTCCTGTCCACATTGAGTTTCCTGCAGACCGTATCGGTAGCCTTTTCCGCCATCAGGCGATATGTCATCAGTTTGCCGCCGGTTATGGTGACAAACCCTTTAAGTCCATCGCGCGATTCATGGTCAAGGCAGACTATGCCGCGGCTGATGCTTCTGCCAGAGGGATCGTCATCGGAAGCCACCAGCGGACGCACGCCGGCATAGGCACGGAGGATGCGTGTGGTGGCAAGAGCCGGTGCCAGCTGAGCACCCTCTCTCAGCAGCACGTCCACCTCTCCGGGCGTGACCCTCATGTCGTCACATTCCTCTACGGGCACACGGTCTGAGGTGGTGCCAATGACACATACCGTGTCGCCCGGCACGAGAATGTCGGCGTTGGCAGGCTTGCGGCAGCGGTTGATGACCATATTGTTTACCCTGTGGCCGAAAATCAGCAGCGACCCTTTTGCCGGAAACATATTGACCG
This sequence comes from Bacteroides thetaiotaomicron, assembly GCA_963634195.1. Lineage (GTDB taxonomy): Bacteria > Bacteroidota > Bacteroidia > Bacteroidales > Bacteroidaceae > UBA6382. The sequence goes on from CAVHBF010000056.1 coordinate 8,194, forward strand.
TGACTCCCGCCATCCCGGCGACCAACGTCCCCCAGATGCCTGCCGCATTCACCGTCACGTCGGCACGCACTTCCGTATTTTCTCCCGTGAGGTGGTTATGGAGGCGTACACCGAGTATCATTCCGTTGGCGGAAACCAGACCCGTAACTTCGTGGTAAGTCAATATGTCGGCTCCGTGACGGCGTGCGTCAATCACATTCGAAATGGTCAGTCTGAACGGGTCTACTGACCCGTCAGGCACTCTCACGGCCCCGGTCAGCAAAGGATTGACGGCCGGCTCCATGCGCCGGGCCTCTTCGGGCTCCACAATGTCGGCGCGGATGCCGGCATTGCGGCAAGCCTCCACAAACTTGACCTGATAGGACAAATCATCTTCGGGCAGGGTTATGAACAGCCCATCGTGTTCCTCCACACAGTGGCGCGCGATTTTGCGTAGAGTCATGTTCTCCTCAATGCATTCCCTCGCCGACTCAGCGTCCGTAACGGCGTAGCGAGCGCCGCTGTGGAGCAGACCGTGGTTACGCCCCGTGGCTCCGTCGGTAAAGTCGTGACGTTCCACAAGCAGAGTGCTCAGCCCGCGCATGGCACAGTCGCGCGCCGTGCCCGCACCGGTGATGCCTCCGCCGATAACGATCACGTCATAATGCTTGTTGTATACATTCTTGTTCATCTGTAATGTTGCTTTACAGGTTTGTTGTCCATTCAATTCACACAAAGAACAGCCATATACATTTGCGCTTTCATGGCAGATGCCTCTCATGGCCTGCAATGGCAAATTTATACATTATTCTGCACCAGGAGCATATTTTGCCGATTTTTTATACAAAACAAAAACGCTTTCGTCCATTCTTTCCGGAACAGCTGCCCTCACGGCAAACGGTGTGCGTTACCTATCCGAAGTTACGCGAGGCAAACGGCAGGCTTTCGTAGAGAGCCGCTTTCCAGAAATGCCAGCTGTGTATGCCCTCCCTGACACGCAGACGGGTCTTGACACGCCTAGAGCGCATCAGCAGGTGAAAGCGCTCCGTCTGGTCAAGCAGGAAATCATCGTCGCCAACGTCAAAGAACCATTTCACGCCTCTCAGCTTCTCCAGCATATCTTCGCCGGCCTGCGCCACTATGGCTGCGGCGGAATTTTCCCTCACGGCGTCTATCACACAGCGCAGCTTGTTATCCGCCGTCTCCTGTATGTTCCCGGAATCGTCAAGCCAGGCACTCATGGCATAGCACGATGAAAACATTTCCGTATGTTTCAGACAGTACACCGTACTGCCGCCGCCGCCCATCGACAGACCGCTTATGGCTCTCAGTCCCTTAGAAGTCCCGGCACTGTACTTTTCTTCCACCGCCGGAATCAGCTCGGCAAAGAAAAAGTCCTCGTAGTTCCAGCCCGGCATGTTGAAATATCCGTTCCATGTGTTGCGGGTGTCGGGTCCGCCGGCATTGGGCATGACAATGACCATTTCCCTAATTTTGCCCTGCGCCAGCAGCCCGTCGGCCACTTCGCCCAGCTGGGCGTTGTTGTTCCACGATCCGTAGAAATCGCCCAGCCCATGCAACAGGTAAAGCACAGGATAGCGTTTGCCACTATGGCTGTCAAATCCGTCGGGACAGTAAACGTTGTATTTCACCCACGTGCCCAGAATTCCGCTCCTTACACTGTCTGTCTTCACCACGGCCCGCACGCCGAGCCCCGTTGCAAGCAAAAGGAGCAACAAAAGTTTTCTTCTCATCTTCAATCAGTGTTTTTCACGGGCAAAACGCCCTTTAACAAAATGTGCGGACGGTGTTTTGCACCGTCCGCACTGTACGTTGTCTAATATTTCAAAACTATCACCTCGTTTTGCGCAAGGCTCTCCCTGACATCTATTATGCGCTGGTTCCCGCTGCCGCGGAAGCACAACGATATGTCACGTCTGGCAAGCACGAACGGACCGTCCACAAGCACGTCTATGGTCTCAAGCAGCGGTCTGTATTCCGGATTGCCCACAACAGTTTCCCACACAAAACCCGTATAGCACCAGATGTTCTTGTGCAGTTCGTCCCTTATGCACCGGCACAGCTCCGCCGCCTCGTCCGCCACATAGAACGGGTCTCCGCCGGAGAGGGTAACGTTGAAGTCGTTCTTCCTCACGATGCCGAGCAGTTCGTCCACGCTCATGTCCTTTCCTGCGCCGAAATCCCACGACTGCGGATTGTGGCAACCTTCACAGCGGTGACGGCATCCCGCGACATATATGGATGTCCTCAGCCCGGGCCCGTCTACGGTTGTTCCCTCTACTATGTCAAGCACACGCATCTCGGTAAAGTATTATGGGAATGTCTTACTTGTGTACCACACGGTCGCGGAGCTCCGCCAGCTTGCCCGAGTTCCATCTGTCGGTGGTACCGACGAGATAGCCGGTGATGCGCTGCAGCGTGTCGATGTGCGTGCCGCCACACTTGGGGCACACCTCCAGACCTTCGGTAGCGTCTTCGTAGCCGCAGTCCATGCAGCGGTTGCGGTTGTGGTTGACAGAGCCGTAGCCGATGTTGTACTTGTCCATCAAGTCCACTATGTCCATGATGGCCTGCGGATTGTGGGTTGCGTCGCCGTCTATCTCCACGTAGAAGATGTGGCCACCCCTCGTCAGCTCATGATACGGGGCCTCGACCTCTGCCTTGTGGCGGGGGCTACAGTGGTAATACACGGGCACATGATTGGAGTTGGTGTAGTATTCCTTGTCGGTCACGCCGGGAATGATGCCGTATTTCTTGCGGTCCACCTTGGTGAACTTGCCAGAGAGACCCTCGGCAGGAGTGGCCAGTACGCTGTAGTTGTGCTGGTATTTCTCGCTGAACTGATTGGCGCGGTCACGCATATAGGAAACTATCTTCAAGCCCAACTGCTGCGCCTCTTCGCTTTCGCCGTGGTGCTTGCCCACCAGTGCAATCAGGCATTCGGCAAGACCGATGAACCCGATGCCGAGAGTCCCCTGGTTGATGACGGACTCTATCGTGTCGTCGGGACCGAGATTTTCGGCACCGTTCCACAGGCGCGACATCACAAGCGGGAACTGCTTCGCCAGTGCCGTGCGCTGGAACTCATAGCGTTCGTTGAGCTGGGCGGCTGTCACCTCAAGCAGGTTGTCAAGCTTCGCGAAGAAAGCGTTGATACGGTCTTCCTTTTCCTCTATGCCCATACACTGTATCGCAAGACCCACAAGATTCATTGTAGAGAACGAGATGTTTCCACGTCCTATCGAGGTCTTGTCGCCGTAGCGGTTTTCGAACACGCGGGTGCGGCATCCCATGGTAGCCACTTCGTACTTGTAACGTTCCGGGTCATCGGCCCTCCACTTCTCGTGATGGTTGAACGTGGCGTCAAGGTTCAGGAAATTGGGGAAGAAACGGCGTGCCGTCACCTGACAGGCATACTTATAGAGGTCGTAGTTGGGGTCTTCCGGCAGATAGCTCACACCACGTTTCTTCTTCCATATCTGTATCGGGAAGATGGCTGTGGAGCCATTGCCCACACCCTCGTAGGTCGACTTCAGTATCTCACGTATGATGCAGCGTCCCTCGGCAGAGGTGTCCGTACCGTAGTTTATGGAACTGAACACCACCTGATTGCCTCCGCGTGAGTGAATGGTGTTCATGTTGTGGATAAACGCCTCCATAGCCTGGTGCACGCGACTCACGGTACGGTTGATGGCATGGTGCAGCACGCGCTCCCTGCCAGTCATGCCGGTAAGTTCACAGGTCAGGTAGTCGGGGAACTTGGCATCATACAAATCACTGTAGTCCTTGCCCTCAAAGGCCTCTATGTGCTTGATTTCCTCAATGAAAGAACTTCTCACAAACGGAGCCAGATAAAAATCAAAGGCTGGAATAGCCTGACCGCCATGCATCTCGTTCTGTGCCGTCTCCAGCGATATGCAGGCTATTACGCTCGCCGTCTCTATGCGCTTTGCCGGACGGCTCTCACCGTGACCGGCGGAAAAGCCGTATTTCAGTATCTTGTCGAGAGGGTGCTGGACGCAAGTAAGGCTCTTGGTCGGGTAGTAGTCCTTGTCGTGGACATGGAGAAGATTGTTCTTCACGGCATCATACGACGCCTCAGAAAGCAGATAGTCGTCTACGAAAGGTTTGGTGGACTCGCTTGAAAACTTCATCATCATGCCGGCGGGGGAATCCGCGTTCATGTTGGCGTTTTCACGGGTCACATCGTTGTTCTTGGTGTTGATGATGTCAAAGAAATTGTCATGCATCTTCGCCTGACGCGCTATCCTCCTCTTGTTGCGGTAGGCGATATACAGCTTTGCCACTTCCTTGCGGGTACTCTTCATCAGCTCCATTTCGACCAAGTCCTGAATGGACTCCACCTCCATCTGCTCGCGGCCAGTCATCCCGATACGGTCTGTTATTCTCTGAATCAGACCTTCGTCCTCCCCACGCTCGCTCTGGAGCATTGCCTTGCGTATGGCGGCCTTGATTTTCTCCTCGTTGTAGCCCACTATACGACCGTCTCTCTTAATAACTGTCTGTATCA
>CAVHBF010000057.1:0-12469 GCA_963634195.1 Bacteroides thetaiotaomicron
GTCCTTACCGAGGGTCACAGCTGTCTTATCCCGGCGGAACTTGCCGACTATGATATCGTGCCCATGAACGGCGAGACCAAGATTATGGAAACGTTTATCAACAACATGGACTCTGGACTTGCCGCAAGAATAAACAGGTTCTTCCACATATCAAGGAGATAAGCAGTAGCCATGCTTTCCGGCTTCTGGACACGCTTATTCTCCGGCACCACCGTACAATGAGTGGACATACAAAGAGAGTCCGCAATGCCCAACACCGGGCATTGCGGACTCTCTTTGTATGTCTTGTGCTGTTCAGAACATTTTTTCGGGATATTGTCCGTCTTGAGCCAGTTTGGCAAATTTCTCAACCACGCCCGGCCGGTCTTCCGGATAAGTCACTCCGAACCATTTTGAGGTGGTATCCAGCACTTCGCATGTGGCTTTTCCGCTCTTGATGAGATGGTCTACCATAAGCGGAATGAAAAATTCGCTCTTGAGATTTTCCCGGTTTGCGGGGTCGGAGAGGAACGTTTTGAAGAACTCCTCGCTGTGCTGGAAATAGTCTGGAGTAAATCCCCAGAAATTCATGCTGACGGGAGTGGTGTCCGGAATGGCTATCCATTTGCCGTCTTCGTCAAGGAATTCCACCGTGCCGTTGTGGCGTTCTATCTTGGTACGCTCCACAACGGAAGTGAGATGATGCGTCTTCTCGTCATATTCGCATACGCCGCGGCTGACCGAGCCGCTGTCGCTGAGGGTATTGCCCACACGGAAACCAACCATGGCGTATCTGCCCGTACTGCCTTCGGGCAGTTCGCTGAGGAACTTGCCCATTACCATAAAAGAGTCCCTGTCGTAGAAATCATCGCAGTTGAGCACGGCAAAAGGTTCTCTGATGATGTCCTTGCCCATCATGACGGCGTGGTTCGTGCCCCATGGCTTTTGCCGTCTTTCCGGCACGGTGAAACCTTCCGGCAGACTGTCAAGAGACTGGAAGCAGAGGTCACACGGAATGTGCCCTTCGTATTTGGCAAGGACTTGATTGCGGAACTGTTCTTCGAAGTCTTTGCGGATTACCCATACGATTTTGCCGAAGCCCGCCTTGATGGCATCGTAAATAGAGTAGTCCATGATGGTCTCGCCGTGAGGACCAAGGGTGTCCAGTTGCTTTAAGCCTCCGTAGCGGCTGCCCATGCCTGCGGCAAGGAGGAATAGTGTTGGTTTCATGCTGTTGTGTTTTTTATAAGTTCAATTTTGGTCTATGTGTCGGTACAAGCCTTTCTTTTTGAATATGAAGTACGCCAAAAGCCTTACAAAGATAGGCTTTTTATCAGTCCTGTGTATAAATTACGGCAACAAATCGCCTTTTTATATAAAAGTGGCGGACTTTGAGGTGGAAAGCGGAACTATCTTCGCGCAATAAGGACATACAGAATTACAGGAACTCCGAAGAGCGGTGTCACTACGTTGAGCGGGATGAGCGTGCCGTCTGACGGCACGCTGCAAACCCAGTTGCATGCAAGTCCTACGATGCCTCCGAATACAAGGGTAAGCGGCATGAGTGTGCGGTGGTCGGCCGTGTGCGAAATCATCCTTGTGATGTGCGGCACAGCAAGACCGATGAACGAGACCGGGCCGCAAAAGGCCGTGGTAACAGCTGAAACAAGTCCTGTGATGACAAGCATGGCGTTGCGTATGCGCTTGACGTTGAAGCCGAGATTGCGGGCATAACGGTTGCCAAGCTGCAGGGCATTGAGCGGCTTTGTCTGTGCTATGCAGAAAACCATGCACAATACCATGGCAAGACTGAAGAACGGCAAGGCCTTGAGGCTGACTCCACCAAAATTGCCGAGTCCCCACATCACGTAGCTGTGTACGCCCTGCTCGGTAGCAGAGTAGTTGAGCAACGAGATGACGGACGAGGTGACATAGCTTATCATGATGCCTGTGATCAGCAGGGTGGCGTTGTTGCGTACATAATTGGCGAGCACGGCCAAAAGGGCAATGACAGCAAGCGCGCCTGCAAATGCGGCTGTCACAATAAGGACAAATCCGCCCAACAGCGTCCCCATGGTCACGACACTTCCTCCCAAAAGCAGCATGACGACAGCCACTCCGAGCCCTGCGCCGCTGTTGACTCCAAGAATGGAGGGGTCGGCAAGGGGGTTGTGAAACACCGTCTGCATGACAAGCCCGCTTGCCGCCAGAGCTGCACCGCAAAACATGGCTGTCAGGGCTTGCGGCATCCGCGACTCAATGACAATGTACCTTGTTACGGAATCTGTCTCCACTCCTGTCAGGACTGACAGGACCTCGGAAAACGGAAGATGAACCGATCCGGAGAAAATATTGATGAAAAACAGCGAAACAAGGACGAAAACGCCTGCGGAGAACTGTGTTGCACGGAGTGTGAAGTGGTTCATTTCAGCGGAGAATAGAATTTCAGTTTGTGGTGGGGCAACAGCTGCGGGTGAAAAATCTTTATCATGTCGGCTATCAGCAGGTCGGGTCTGAACGGAGCCTCATCATAGAACGGCACCTTGACAGTATTGCACCCGTATATCTTATGGGTCTTGAACGCGCGGAATTTGCCATACACACTGTTTTCCTTGGTTAGCGCACTGTAGGTGAAATCGTCGTTCCGTCCGTATTTTATAATCCACACGTCGGCATCAAGGGCTGTAGTCATCACTTTCTCCAACGACAGAGATTGGGTGCCGCTCAGCGTCTTGTCGCCGATGCTGTAATCGGCACCTGCATCAGCGAACAGTTCTCCGTAGATGCTGTTGCCACCCGGCAGATACCATGTCCGTGCGTTCATCATGTCAACCAGAAGCTTGGGGCGTTGACGGACTGTGTCGGCAAGGCGTTTGAGAGAGAGATAGTTGCTTTTTATCTTGTGGAAGAGGGTGTTGGCCTCGTGTTCTTTTCCGACCAGCATACCGTAGAATTTTATCCATTCGGCGCGTCCGAGAGCGGAAGTTTCCATATAGTCGGCGCATTCAACAATGGGTATGCCTGTCTTCTCGATTACCCCATAGCTTGTTCCCTTGAACGGTGACATCAGTATGGCATCGGTGTTCAGCTGTGTGATGCGTTCCGTATTAGGGCTCATGCTGCTTCCCGCATTGCGGATTTTCCCGTCATGGATTTGCCGTAGGACAGTGCTGTCCATGATGTAGCCGGCATCGCACACGCTGCCCACGTGGTTGAGTGCATTGAGCTGCCTGAAAAGGTTGACGTGGACGGCAGTGCTGACGCACATTTTCTTCAGCGGAATCCTGATTGTCGTGATTCCATCGGGCAAATCAGCAGGCTTGTCCGCTTTTTCCGGCACAAGGGCATATTGATGCAGAATGGTGTTCTTTGTCCAGGGGTCGGCAATTGTTGCCAAGGTGTAGTCCGCATGGCGTTCAATGTGCAGCAGGCGGCTGTATTCAATGTGCAGCGTGTCGCAAAACTGTTGTGTGCCGATGGTGTTGCCGCAAGAGCCAAGGGCGGCGCACAGCATGACGAAGACAAAAAATCGCAGAGGGGCAGTCATTGTAGTTCGATACGTGTAAAAGAGTTTCTTCCGGTGATAGGACTCTCAACCGGAATGCTCTCCTGTTTTCCGGACAGGCAAGGCAGACCGGCTTTCTGGCCTGTCCCGCCAGAAATACGCTTTTCCGGCTATTGCAAGTGTGTAATAGCACAGTTGCTGCCTGCAAAAGTACGAAAAGTCACTGGAAGCCACGCCTGTTTGCACAAGCTTTTTATACCGTTTATACCGTTCGGGACAAAAGACGCTTTTCGCTGTTGATGTGTAGCGCAGGTGCTGGAAATGGCGTACAGGGCAGGTCGTATGCGTTTGCGGGAGTCCTTAGCGGTATTCAAACATCTGGCCGTTTATTCCGATTCCTTCTGCAATAATGTGCAGATGTTGGTCTTTGCGTGAATTGGAATAGAAAATCACGCTGGTCTTGCCGTCCTTGCCGGTAGTGAGAGAGGGATTCCAATACAGCGTACGGCGGCGGTCTTTCGGTGTCGGCGGATCCTTGAGACGATAGTCGGGACTATAGAATTCATCGCATTTGGAGTAGCCGTGGATGGTAGTCCAGCGCGTTCCTTTCTTGTAGTACTCTGTTTCGTCTTCGGGATTGAGGGAGAACAGGAATGCTATGGCGTTGTTTGAAGAGCTTGAAAATTCCTGAAAAACCCCGTTTCCATCGGCTTTGGCACCCTCTACGCCACGGGAGATTCTGTTGGCTTCGTCAATGTTTTCCGCGATAATCAGGGAACGGAATATGTTCATAGGGAAGGAACTGTCAATCAGTCTTGCCCGGCCTTCCTGCTTTTTGTCAATATCTATGATTACCGGCATGATTCTGCCGTTGTAATACAGTTTCCCGTCGGTGGGGAAGTATTCAAACGAGGGGTTTACGGTAGAGAGCCAGTCCCACAAATTAGGCGTGGCGTTGCCCTGGTCAAGATATTTGTCAAGTTCCAGTGGAATGTCATAAAAGAATGTCGCCCCCTGTTTTGCGCGTTCTTCCCCATATCCTTCCTTTATGCCCGGAAGAGGAGCGTAGCCGAAAATGGATTTCCGGGTCTTGATATCCACTCCTTCCAGTTTGACTAATTTGCCCATTACATCGGGAATTGTGTCTTGCCATTCAAAGGTGGCTGCAGGTCTGGATATGGCATTGGCACGGACCTGCTCCAAGGGTGCGGATATGGCTATGGCTTGTGTATACCCGTTTGTCTTTTCTGTCAGTTACCGTAATCACCGATGGTGCGTCTCCGTAGAATTCTGGCAGTTTCAAGGCGTAGTTGCCCTTGTCGTCTGTGTTGACGGAAAAAGCCCGGCTTCCGGAGTCCGTGTTGAGCAGAAAATTTACGGACAGGTCTCCGTGTTTCTTGAGTGCGTTTTTTGCCGCGAATGTTTCCGTAACGTCTCCGAAGAGAAGCAACCCGTCTTCAATGGGGTGCTTTACCTGCAAAGGTTCTGTTCCTGCCATTTGCTCCCATGAGTAGCGTCTCCATCCTTGTACCATCAGCAGGAGGTCAAGGTCTTGCTGTCGTTTGCTGCTGCCGTCGGAAAAGTAGTATTCGGGGTCTTGTACATATCCTTTCAATTCGGAGGCAAGGAGCATTTCGGTCTGTAGGCTGTGGTAGTCAGGAGAGGTCTCGGCACTTGCGTCTCTCACACTTATGGAGAAATCGCCTTGCAGCGGATTGTCGTCGCAATCGGTCAGCGAGATGTCCAGAACAACGGGTGAAAAAGGCCTGTATGAATCCTGATTCTGGGCTACCCGCATCTTCGGCATCGGCTTTTTTGGGGCGTTCCACACCAGTCTCTCGCTCAGAATCTCGCCATATGGCGTAAAGAGGGTGATCTGGTTGACTCCATCTCTGAGGTTTTCTGGTTTTATTGTTATCAAACTGTCAACAGCCGGAACCACGCTTTGGAAGAACCCCAGTTGCGAGCGGCACATCACGGTGATGCCGAGGGTGTCGTTCTGTAGTGCTCTGGAGGCTCTGATGCTGACGGTGATGCAGCTGTCTGTGTCTTGTGTGGTGTGTAAGTCTGCTCCTGTGGTACGCGGCACGGGCAATTGGAAGCGCAGTGCCTTTTTGCCGCTTACGACAGCATACGCTTGCAACGGTGTTGTGGCAAGGTGGAAACGGCCCATTCCATCGTGGGAAGTATATGAGGAGGCGAGGACGTTGCCGTCACTGTCGTGGACGGTTATGCTGTCGCTGAGCGGTAGTCCATTGGTATCGGTCAGTTTATAGGCAACTGTTGACGCAAGTCCCACAGTGGAATACCCTCCTTCGGGAAAGAAAGCAAGCATGACATTGTCTTTTTCTTGGATGCCAGGTGCAGACAGAGGTTCCGGAGCTGTCCGTACGAGGTCATTTTCCTTCCTGTAACTGTAGGCTGTCTCGGCCACTTCGGGGTTTGTGAATGTGGTGTCTGCCGATTCCTTGTATATCGGGATGACCCTGCTGAAGATGAACGCGTCATCCCAATTGAGCATAGCCCGTGTGTAGGCCCTTATCTCGTAGAATCCGGAGCTGCAGATGTCCTTGTCAAGTTTGAAGTCTCCGTATGTGCGTCCATTGAGGACGGGCAGGGTCTTACTGTCCAAAACTTGACCGTGTGGGCTGAGAAGCTCTACATGGAGGACACTGCTGGCATCGGTGGGCAACAGGGTTGAAGCCCTGAACACATAGGCTTTGAACCAAACGGTTTCTCCCGGCAGGTATCCGTTGTTGTCAAGGTGGAGATATACTTTTTCCTGCGTGTAGAAATCATCAAAAGTCCTGATGTTTTTCGCGAAGGCACTGATGCGCTCCAGTGCCGTAGTGTCGTTGTGGGCGTTCATGGCACTTGGCAGGAGTGCCAGAAAGGCTAAAAACAGTGATTGTCGCATGGCAGGTTGGGATTTTGTTGGTTGTTCATGATATCATGATATTCTGAATGCAAATATAGCTTTTTGTTTGGACACATTTCGGAAACACAGATGATTTTTGATGTTGTTGCCACGGTGACATTCAAACTCTGCCATGTGCGGCAAATTAATAAGTGATAGTGTTCTCCAGTCTTCCTAAAAGTCGTAACTTTGCTACAAAATAATAGAAACATATTGCATAAAGATGATTCAGTTCTATAAGACACCGGCAGGAAGCGTGATTGCAGTGCAGGCAAAAGAAACCTTGTCAAAGGAAAATGTAGACGCTTTGTGCTGGCTTTTCGGCGGCGCAAGTGTGGTGGAAGGTAATGTGGTGGAAGGCTTTTTCATCGGACCGCGCCGCGAGATGGTCACCCCATGGAGCACCAATGCCGTTGAGATTACCCAAAACATGAACATCAAGGGCATTGAGCGAATTGAAGAGTATTTCGGCGTGGAGAGCGAAGACGCTGCCCATGACCCGATGCTTCAGCGTATGTATCGCAACCTTGACGGCAAAGTGTTTGAAACCAACATCAAGCCCGCGCCGATCAGGATAATTGAAAACATAGAGGAATACAATGAGGAGGAAGGTCTTGCCCTGTCTCCGGAAGAAATCGGATACCTGCACAAGGTGGAGGGCGAACTCAACCGCAAGCTGACAGACTCGGAGGTCTTCGGTTTTGCCCAGATCAATTCCGAGCACTGCCGACACAAGATTTTCGGCGGGACGTTCATAATTGACGGAAAGGAGATGCCTTCATCGCTTTTCGCCATGATCAAGAAGACCACGAGGGAGAACCCTCACCACATCCTTTCCGCCTACAAGGACAACGTGGCGTTTTCGCAGGGACCGGTTGTGGAGCAGTTCGCTCCCGCCGACCAGAGCACGAGTGACTATTTTGTCATCAAGGACATAGAGAGTGTCATTTCGCTCAAGGCCGAGACTCACAACTTCCCTACCACTGTAGAGCCGTTCAACGGAGCGTCTACTGGCACGGGCGGAGAGATACGTGACCGCATGGGTGGTGGAGTGGGCTCCTGGCCCATAGCCGGAACCGCCGTTTACATGACAGCCTATAGCCGTCTTGACGGAGAACGTCCGTGGGAGTCTATCCTGCCTGTCAGAAAATGGCTTTATCAGACTCCGGAACAGATTCTGGTCAAGGCCTCCAATGGAGCAAGCGATTTCGGCAACAAGTTCGGACAACCGCTGATTGCCGGTTCGGTGCTGACGTTTGAACATCAGGAAAACGGCGAGAAGTATGCATACGACAAGGTGATAATGCTTGCGGGCGGGGTGGGCTACGGCACAAAGCGTGACTGCCTGAAGAAGGAACCCCGCAAGGGCAACAAAATTGTGGTTGTCGGGGGCGACAACTATCGCATTGGTCTTGGCGGAGGTTCGGTGTCTTCGGTTGATACAGGCCGTTACTCCAACGGTATAGAACTCAATGCCGTTCAGCGTGCCAATCCCGAAATGCAGAAACGCGACTATAACCTCATCCGCGCTTTGTGCGAAGAAGAAGCAAATCCTGTCGTGTCAATCCACGACCACGGCTCTGCCGGTCATGTCAACTGCCTCTCGGAACTTGTGGAAGACTGCGGCGGTGAAATAGATATGTCAAGACTGCCAATCGGCGACAAGACCCTTTCGGCAAAGGAAATCATTGCCAATGAAAGCCAGGAGCGTATGGGGCTGCTGATTGACGAGAAACATATCGGGCACGTGCAGAAGATTGCAGAACGCGAGCGCGCCCCGATGTATGTTGTGGGCGAGACAACCGGCGATGCCCATTTCTCGTTCAGGCAGGCCGACGGTGTGAAACCGTTTGACCTTGACGTGGCACAGATGTTTGGCCATTCACCCAAGACGGTGATGGTTGACGAGACCGTTGGGCGCAAGTACAAAGAGCCGGAATACGAAGCCGGCAAGATCTCGGAATATCTTGAACAGATGCTCCAGATGGAGAGCGTGGCGTGCAAGGACTGGCTTACCAACAAGGTAGACCGGTCGGTGACCGGCAAGGTAGCCCGACAGCAATGTCAGGGCGAGTTGCAGTTGCCGTTGAGTGACTGTGGTGTTGTGGCTCTTGACTACAGGGGCAAGAAAGGCATCGCCACTGCTCTTGGCCATGCGCCGCAGGCCGGTCTGGCAGACCCGGTGGCAGGTTCGGTGCTTTCCGTTTCGGAGGCCCTTACCAATATCGTGTGGGCTCCGTTGGAGGAGGGACTTGACAGCGTGTCGCTTTCCGCCAACTGGATGTGGCCGTGCCGCTCGCAAAAGGGCGAGGACGCACGCCTGTACAAGGCGGTGGAGGCATTGAGCGGTTTCTGCTGTGCTCTGAAGATCAACGTGCCTACTGGCAAGGACTCCCTCTCTCTGAGCCAGCAATATCCCAACGGTGAAAAAGTCATATCGCCGGGAACGGTCATTGTCAGTGCCGGCGGTCAGGTGAGTGACATACGCAAGGTAGTTTCACCTGTGATGGTCAACGACAGGAAGAGCACGTTCTATCACATAGATTTCAGCTTTGACAGCCTGTGTCTGGGCGGATCGGCTTTCGCCCAAAGCCTCGGCTGTGTGGGCAGCGATGTACCTGTATGCGCCAATCCGGAATATTTCCGTTCCGCATTCAATGCTGTTCAGCAACTGGTGGCAAACGGTCTTGTGATGGCCGGACATGACATATCGGCTGGCGGTCTGATAACGACATTGCTTGAGATGTGTTTTGCTAATACCGATGGCGGTATGGAGATAAACGTGGACGGTTTCAAGGAAGCGGATCTCGTTAAAATTCTGTTTGCGGAGAACCCTGGCGTAGTAGTCCAGATTGCAGACTCCGACAAATCTGAATTCAGGAAAATACTGGAGAGCGAGGGCGTGGCTTTCGTGAAGATTGGCAGGCCTGTTGACGAACGCCACATTCTGCTCACGCAAGACAACATAACTCACCAGTTTGCCATTGATTACCTGCGCGACGTATGGTATCACACATCCTATCTGCTTGACACCAGACAGTCTTTCGGCGCTCAGGCTGACGAACGCTACAGCAATTACAAGACCCAGCCCGTGGAGTTTGCCTACAACAGGGACTTCTCCGGCAAGTTCGCACAATACGGAATATCGCCGGAACGCAGGGAAAAGAGCGGTGTGAAGGCCGCCATCATCCGCGAGAAAGGAACCAATGGCGAGCGTGAAATGGCCTATGTCCTTCATCTGGCAGGTTTTGATGTAAAGGATGTGATGATGACAGACCTTGTCACCGGGCGTGAGACGCTTGACGACATCAACATGATTGTGTTCTGCGGTGGTTTTTCAAATTCCGACGTGCTCGGTTCTGCCAAGGGCTGGGCCGGTGCGTTTCTTTATAACCCGCGTGCAAAGGCGGCACTGGAGCGTTTCTATGCCCGCAAGGACACTCTTTCGCTCGGCGTGTGCAACGGTTGCCAGCTTATGGTTGAACTCGGGCTCGTAAATCCGGAACTCGACGGCAGCAGCAAGATGCTTCACAATGTCAGCCGCAAGTTCGAAAGTGCTTATCTGGGCGTTACCGTACAGACCAACCGCAGTGTGATGCTCGGCTCTCTGAGCGGCAACAAGCTTGGCGTTTGGGTGGCTCACGGTGAGGGCCGTTTCAGCCTGCCGTATCCGGAAGACAAATACAATGTGGTGCTGAAATACAGCTATGACGCTTACCCCGGCAACCCCAACGGATCCGACTACAGCGTTGCGGGCATCTGTTCGCTTGACGGTCGCCATCTGGCCATGATGCCTCATCCGGAACGTGCTTTCTTCCCGTGGCAGTGCGGTACGTATCCTGCAAACCGTCGCAAGGATGATGTCACCCCGTGGATTGAGGCTTTTGTCAACGCCCGCAGATGGGTGGAAGACAGGATGAAGTGACGGGGCTATAGGGTGCTCGCAGCGTCCTTCTTCGTCTTTCCTTTCCACTGAAGACCCCATACAAGATCGCCACAAATCTTGTACGGGGTCTTTGTGTTTGTACTTTGCTGTTTCACGATATTTTCGCTTAGGTGTAACGGGGTTGTAGTGATTTTGTAATATTCAGCCGCTACTTTTGCAGTGTTAAAAAGAACAGTCATGAACCGTTGCAAAATTGATAGAATCAAGCGGATTTATGTCAGATTCCGCATCGTTTTGCTGTGGGCATTGCTGGTGTTGTTTGTACTGGCGATGTCATTGTAGTCAGCTGGGTTATGGACAAACATTATGCATACATAACGTTAAGCGAAGTGGAACAGCTGTTGCGTCAGCATGCTGACAGTTTGCTGGGCAAGGATCTGTGTGACTGGAGCGGAAACAGGGGCGATGGTTGGCAGGACGAAGATGAGGACGATGATGAATGTGATGACTGAACAAACGTGCAGGCCGGACAGTAATCAACCGTCCGGCCTGCACGCTGTTGCCCGGCCTGTGTGCCGTTGTTTGCTTATTCCGCAGGTTTCCGCGCTTCGTTTTCGGCCTGTACCACGTTGACCACATAGTCGCCAATTCGCTCGCACTCTCCGATGAAATCATTGTAGAATGTGCCCAGACGGTAGTTGTAGACACCGGTGTTGACGGCTTCCAGATTCTCGTCCTTGCATTTCGAGCGGAAATCGTTGAGCCGCCTCTCCATCTTATAGGTTTTCTCAAGGTCAACCGGCGTGTCGTCGTTGTCAGCCAGAATATTGTACATATTGCCGAGAGCTTCGTCCGTAAAGTTGAGCATCTCTTCCATATGCGCTCTCTGCTCGCTGGTAAACGGAGCGGGTTCATGCTGGCGTTTGCGCGACAGCGTGCGTCCCAGATTGTACATGCTGTCACCTACGGATTCAAGTTCGTCAACTTCCCGTAGCATCTGCGTGATGTGCTTCTTTGAGTCTGCCGACAGACGTCCTTCGCTCACCTTGCGCAGGTAGTCGGCTATCTCTGTTTCCATATTGTCGGTTATCTGCTCGTAGTGTTCTATGCGTTTGTATAAATCCTCAAAATCGCTGTCTTTCTTGGATGACAGGGCTTTGCGCACCATGTCTATCATGCGGTAGCACCGTTCCGCCATCACAGCGACTTCGTTGCGTGCCTGGACAATGGAAAGTTCTGCGGTTGACAGCAGTCCTCCGGCAATGAAGCGCAGGCGCGGCTCCTCTTTCTTTTCCTTTTGCGGCAGGATCTTGCATACTATCTGCTCTATCTGCTTGACGAACCATATGAGGATGAGGGTGTTGAACACGTTGAATGCAGTGTGGAAAGCGGAGAGCTTGAACAGGTCGTTGTCAGGCGTGCCCATCACGTTGCTTACGAACCATGTGATCGCATCGCAGAACGGATAGAAGAAAAACAGCACGAGAACAACTCCGAACACGTTGAAGAATATATGGACGAGTGCAGCCCTGCGCGCTTGTGTGTTGCCTGTGAGCGAGGCGATGAAAGCCGTGATGGTTGTACCTATGTTCTGTCCCATGGCAAGGGCGGCAGCCTGCTCCAGTCCGAAGCCCGGGATATTCATGTCAAACAGCATGAGGGTGACAGCCATGGTTGCCGCCGAAGCCTGCACCAGCATCGTCACCAGTGCGCCGACAATCACAAAGAGAATGATTGTGAAGAATCCCCCGTCGGCCACCTTGGCCAGCATCAGTGCGACAGCTTTGCCCATCTGGATGTCTTCAGCTGACTGTTGGAGAAAGCTGAGACCCATGAAAAGAAACGAAAATCCAAAGACAAATTCTCCTATGGATTTCCGTTTTGAATTTCCGCTGAATATCAGTGGTATGCCTATGGCGAGCAGTGGCAGAGCAAAGGCAGCGATGTCCACTTTGAAACCGATGGCCGAGATAATCCATGCCGTGATGGTCGTTCCGATATTGGCACCCATTATTACCCCGATGGCTTGCGTCAGCGTCATGAGTCCCGCATTGACAAACGAGATGACCATGACAGTGGTGGCGGAAGACGACTGGATAAGGGCGGTCACGCTTATGCCGGTAAATACGCCCATCACCCGGTTTTTGTTCTTTTCTTCAATAATGTTGCGCAACCGCTCGCC
>CAVHBF010000058.1:0-10089 GCA_963634195.1 Bacteroides thetaiotaomicron
GTATTTAACAGTAACTTTGCATTGAAAATTCATTCTCTAATTCAACACAAATCAACACTCTGACCAATTTTATCTTTACAAGCGAGAACTTAAAGTATATTGAAAGATGAATGACTGAAGCAGAACCGTTGTGACGGTTCTGCTTTTTTGACGCAATATCCGGGGTTTTAGTGAGGAAAGCTGTACTTTTGCACTAAAAACTCATGTTCAGGTTCGAATCGTTCGGAAGCGGCAGCAGCGGAAATCTGTATTATGTGGAATCCGAGGATGGTGCAATACTGATTGATGCGGGGATTGGTATAAGGAAAATACGCAAATATTTCAGAGAATACGGCATCAGGATGTGCAACATCAGGGGTATATTGGTAACACACAACCATATGGACCATGTGAAGAGCGTAGGAATTCTGAATCAGAAAGACGGCTTTCCCGTATATCTTACGCAGAAGACTTTTGAAGGTATCAGGGAAAACCCCGCCATTACAAAAAAACCAATCAGAGAAAACACGGTTTTCATTGAGAAGAACACGCCTTTTGACATCGCTGGAGTAAATGTTTGCGCCTTTGAAGTCCCACACGACTCTAGAGACAACGTGGGGTTTTTTATACGCCACGGCGACACAACATTGTGCCTCGTTACTGACTGTGGGATGCTAACTGACACCATTGACAGTTTCATGGTCCAGGCGGACTTTCTTGTCTTGGAATCAAACTACGATGCAGATATGCTGGAGCGGGGGCCGTATCCGGAAAGACTGAAGCGGCGTATCCGCAGCGGAAACGGTCATTTGTCAAACTTGCTTGCAGCGACCGTGGTTGGCAAACACCAGAATCACCTCAAGCATGTATGGCTGTGTCACCTGAGCGAAAAAAACAACACTCCAGAACATGCCCTGCACGCAGTGAGAAGCACTTTGGCTGCGGACAAGAGATGCTGCATTGATGCCTTGGACAGAACACAACCGTCCAAGATGTTTGATTTGGAGTGAACACTACATCGTTCAACCCGCCAGCACACAAGCCACAGTCCTGCCAAAATTTGTGGTCGCCCTCAATCTTTGTCGCATATATGGAGTGTTTGCGATGGAAAATCACTAATTTCGCATACCGAACAAAAACAGGAATTTTGAAGAGGACGTTGCTTATATCCACACTGTTAACTGCGTTGCTGTGCGCAGCAATGGAACATACCGCACACGGAAACGGCACATGGGGGCGGCCTTGCCGTAACGGCATCCCGGAAAGGAGCGGCTTTCTCTATCCTGACACGGTAGACCTGCCACTTGGGAAAGACACGTTGGGCAGAAATGACATTTTCGCTATCAGAGATGACTCCGTCTACCTTAACCAGATTGACACCATTCAAATTGACACGGTGCCGGCAGACACGGCGCACAAGAAGACAGACACCGTGGACAAACCGGTGAAGTACAGTTCGCGTGATTCCATGACATACGATGCCGCCAGCAAGAAAATCAACCTGTTTGGCAACAGTGAAGTCACATATACAAACCTTGACCTGACGGCAGACATTATCAGCATGGACATAGATTCCAGCACGGTGTTTGCGACCTATGCGGCAGACTCTTCCGGCAACAAGACTGGTATGCCTGTGTTCAAGCAGGGAGATGAATCGTATGAGATGGAAAAGATAACCTATAACTTCAAAACGCAGAAAGGGTTTATACAAAATGTGACTACTGCACAAGGTGAGGGATTCATGAAGAGCCAGGAGTCAAAGCGAGACAAAGACGGCGTGATAAACCTAATGCACGGCACCTACACAACATGCGATGCCGACCCGCCGCATTTCTACGTGGCGCTGTCAAGGGCAAAGGTCTATCCCGGAAAAGAAGCCATAGCTGGGCCGTCATATCTGGTTGCAGAGGGAGTTCCGCTCCCCATCGCCATCCCGTTTTTCTTTTTTCCGTTCAGCAACAAATATTCAAGTGGTCTTATTATGCCGTCTTTCGGCTCGGAAACGGAAAGAGGCTTTTATCTAAAGGACGGGGGCTATTATTTTGCGATAAATGACCGGATAGACCTGCATTTGCTTGGCGAAATATACACGAAAGGATCGTGGGGAGTCAATGCGTCATCTACGTACAGGAAACGATACAAATACTCCGGCAATTTCTATGCGAACTACCTGAACACCGTTGAGGGTGAAAAAAACATGCCAGACTATTCTGTCACCAAGAGTATAAAACTGCAGTGGACACATCGTCAAGATCCCAAAGCGAGCATGAACTCTTCGTTTTCCGCAAGCGTGAATTTTGCTTCGGAGTCATTTGAACGAAAAAATCTCAATTCCCTGTACGATCCGATTACGTACTCGCAGAGCACACGGACGAGTTCGGTATCGTATTCGTACAACTTCCCCAACATTGGTCTGACCCTGTCAAGTTCCGCAAACCTCAGTCAAAACATTCGCGACTCAACCGTTGCCATGACATTGCCGGATTTGAACATCAACAAGTCAAGGTTTTATCCATTCAAGCGAAAGAAACTACGCGGGGAAGAGAAATGGTACGAAAAAATATCCTTGTCGTATACAGGGCAGTTGTCAAACAGTATCACCACGACAGAAAGCCGTTTGCTGAAGTCAAACCTTATAAAAGAATGGAGAAACGGAATGCAACATACCATCCCGGTCAGTGCCACGTTTTCCCTGCTCAAATATATCAACGTTACCCCATCATTCAGTTTCAAGGACAGGATGTACTCCAACAAGATCATGCAGG
Organism: Bacteroides thetaiotaomicron; assembly: GCA_963634195.1. Lineage (GTDB taxonomy): Bacteria > Bacteroidota > Bacteroidia > Bacteroidales > Bacteroidaceae > UBA6382. Next base: position 2,745 of record CAVHBF010000058.1, read on the forward strand.
ACTGGGACTACGCCACACAAGCGGTGACACGCGACACACTGTACGGTTTCTACAACGTGTATAACTGGGACATGTCTGTCAGTGCGAACACCACGCTGTATGGAATGTACAAGCCGTCGCCCTCTGTCTTCGGAAACAAGATTATAGCCGTGCGCCATGTGCTCAGACCCAGCGTGTCGTTCAGCTATGCTCCGGATTTCGGGAGTGCCTCATACGGTTATTATGAGTCATATGTCCGTACAGATAAGGACGGGAACGTGTCAACCGTACAGTATTCGCCTTTTTCCAGTGCGCTGTACGGTGTCCCGAGCCGAGGGAAGACCGGCAGTGTTTCCATGAACCTCAGCAACAACGTGGAAATGAAAATCAGAAGCGACAGAGACTCTACGGGTGAACGCAAGATTTCGATCATAGACGAGCTGTCTGGTTCCCTGTCGTACAACATGGTTGCCGCGTCCCACAAGTGGAGCGACTTGACAACCCGCTTGAGACTGAAACTGTCCAAGAGCTACACGTTCAGCATGGCGGCAGTCTTTGCGACATACGCTTACCAATTCGACAAGAATGGCAATGTTTACGTGGGCGACAGGACGGAGTGGAGTTACGGGCGTTTTGGCCGCTTTCAGGGTATGTCACAGAATTTCCACTATACTTTCTCGAACAGCACTTTCAAAAAGAACAAGAAACAGCGCAAAAAAGACATCTTGGATAACGAAAACGAAGAAGAAGATGCTGCCCACGACAACGTCGATCCGGAACTGAGTGACAACATGAACCACATGCCGGTAAAAGGTGCCACGAGCACCGAAGTCGACGAATGGGGATATTTGCGTTTTTCCATACCGTGGACGCTAACCGTGTCATACGGAATAAACATGAGGGAGAATACCCAGGCCCGGATTCGCCCCAAACACATGAGATATCCGTACAAGATCACACACACACTTAATTTCTCTGGCAACGTAAGGCTGTCGGAGGGGTGGAACATCAATTATGCATCAGGATACGATTTCAACTACAAGAAACTTTCCACCACAACGGCTTCGCTTATGCGTGACTTGCATTGTTTTTCCATGTCGTGTTCAATTGTACTGATGCCATACACCTCATTCAATTTCACGTTTCGCGCGAAGATGTCAACACTGGCAGATGTGCTGAAATGGGAAAAGCGTTCTTCGTACAGCACAAATGTTGAGTGGTATTGACAAAAAAACTGCGAAACAATGATTTTTCAGACTCCTGTGACAGACTATGGAAGAACGTTCAAAATTTGCTCCCAAGACAAAATTTTGGCTTTGGGGTCATGCTTTGCCAACGTAGTAGGACAAAGAATGTCTGACAATCTGATTAAAGTTGTTCTCAATCCATTCGGCACCCTGTATAATCCCAAAAGCATTTTCAGCATTTTGTCGTTGTGTCTGGACTGGGCAGAAAACAAGGTTGATCCCGAGAAATTGAGCGAAGATATAATTTTCAAGTCAAGGCATGGCATCTGGTATTCATGGCTGTCGTCATCGGTAATCCAAGGTCTTACACACGAAGAATGCAAGAATGCGTTTTTGCAGACTTTATGTAGGGTTGCCTGTTGGCTGAAAAGCCTCAACGTGCTGATGATTACATTCGGTACAACGCATTACTATTCCCTGAAGAGCGACAAGCGTGGACTGTGTGTTGCGAATTGCCATAAAATGCCTTCTGCCGTTTTTGATGAAAACGAGATGTCTGCGGGGGAAATAGCCACGGGGTTCAAGCAAATAATTTCCAGAATGAAAGGCATAACCCCGAGTGTCAAAGTTCTGGTGTCTGTAAGTCCGTACCGTTACCTCAAATACGGCCTGCACAAAAGTCAGGTAAGCAAAGCTACGCTTTTCGTTGCCCTTGAGCAATGCATGCGGGAAAACGAGAACATTTTCTATTTTCCCGCATATGAGATATTGAATGATGAACTCAGGGACTACCGTTTCTACGCTCCCGACATGCTGCATCCGTCTGCCGTAGCCGAAGACTACATTTGGGAGAAGTTTTGCCGGATCTATATGGACGGTCAAATGCTTTCTTTCGTGGAAGAATGGTCTGTTGTCTTGAAAATGAAAGCGCACAAGCCATCGTCGGCTACTGCTGCAGCGCGTCTTGATTCCTGTATAAAGGAAAAGACCGATGCCTTAAAAAACAAGTACCCCTTTATGTCCCGGTTACAATAAATCCGTAAAATCACAGGAATATGAATTACACCCTCAGACAGCTTGCAGATATAACAGGTTGCAAAGTCATAGGCAACGCCAATGCCCCTGTCAAGATTGACACGCTCCTGACAGACAGCCGCTCGCTTGCCTATCCGGAAGGCACCATTTTCTTTGCAATAAAGACCCCTCACGGCGACGGTCACAGGTACATTAAGGAACTTTACGATGCAGGAGTCCGGGTCTTTGTATGTGACAGCCTGCACGCCAGACTTGACACCATGCCACAGGCAACGTTCTTGACAAGCGGTTCGCCTCTGGCCGCATTGCAGACCATTGCCCGCCACCACAGAAAATCGTCATGTGACACTTCTGTTATCGGTATTACCGGTTCAAACGGCAAGACCATTGTCAAAGAATGGCTCTACCAACTTATAGGCGACAAGCAAAATACCGTCCGCTCCCCAAAAAGTTATAACTCCCAGATAGGGGTTCCTCTGTCGCTTGCACTCATTCAGCCTGACACGAAAGTAGCACTCATTGAGGCCGGGATATCAAAACCCGGAGAAATGTCGGCACTGGCTTCCATGATAGATCCGGACATTGCTGTCATAACAAATATCGGCAGCGCTCACCAGGAGAACTTTTCGTCTTTAGGGCAAAAAGCCCGGGAAAAACTGCAATTGGCAAGGAATGCGGAGAAAGTCATATTTCCCATTGACGATGCCGTCATCATGAGTGAGATAAGATTGTTGGGCATCGACAAAAAAAAGCTGTACGGTTGGAGTGCGGAAAGCAGCTCGCCTTGCGCTTACGTTCATGTAGACAAGACCGTCCGCCAATACGGGCATACGGAAATGACGCTGAGGTTGCCGTCAGGCAAGACGGTGAAGTTTACGATACCATTCATTGATGATGCGTCAATACAAAACAGTGTCACGGCATTTGTCACGGCTTCAGCCATGGGATATGACCCTGCGGTACTTGCAGAAAGGATGTCAAGATTGGAGCCTGTGGCCATGAGGCTGGAAGTCAAGGAGGGGCAGCGCGGATTGACACTTATCAACGACTCATATAATTCCGACATAAACTCGCTTGGTATAGCGATAGATTTCATGAGCCGCCGGAATCATGACTCCACACAAAAGCGCATTTTGATACTAAGCGACATTCTTCAGGGCATTCAAGACAAGAGACACTTGTACGAAACTGTTGCGGTTCTTGTGGAGAGGCACAAAATAGATTATCTGATAGGAGTCGGCACCGATTTGAACAAATACTCGTCACTGTTCAAAACGCCCCATACGAACTACCAGACCACCAACCAGTTGGCGGCAAGCGGAGAACTTTCAAGGCTGCGCGAGGCAACGGTACTGATAAAGGGAGCGAGACCATTTCATTTTGACAGGATAACGGCTCTGTTGGAAAAACGCGTCCACGAAACGATATTGGAAGTCAACTTGAATGCAGTTGTCGACAATCTCAACCATTACCGTTCCATGATGAAGCGAACCGAGAAGATTGTCTGTATGGTAAAGGCTTCTGCCTATGGTGCCGGGAGCATTGAAATAAGTAAGACGCTGCAGGACCACAAAGTTGATTATCTGGCAGTTGCCGTGGCAGATGAGGGTGTGGCATTAAGGCAAGGCGGCATTCGCAGCCATATAATGGTTATGAATCCTGAAATGACCTCTTTCCATGACTTGTTCCAATTCAATCTTGAGCCGGAAGTATACAGTTTCAGATTGCTTGACAGTCTAACCAAGGCTGCAAACCGTTCCGGAATCACAAATTTCCCGATACATATAAAACTTGATACGGGAATGCACAGGTTGGGATTTGACCCCGTCAAAGACATTGAAAAGCTGACCGATATGCTGAAGTGCCAAACGGCATTGAAACCGTGTTCTGTTTTTTCCCATTTTGTCGGGAGCGACGGCAAACAGTTCGACAGCTATACGCGCCACCAGTTTGAATTGTACGACAAAGCCAGCCTGCAACTACAGAAAGCCTTTTCACACCACATTATCAGACACATCTGCAATTCGGCAGCGATAGAACGTTTTCCGGAGTACCATTTGGATATGGTGCGGCTTGGCATTGGTCTGTACGGAATCAACCCCTTTGACAATTCCGTCATAAACACGATTTCGACCCTGAAAACGACCATATTGCAAATCAGAGATGTTCCGAAAACGGACACCGTGGGCTATAGCCGTAAGGGACTGCTGGCCAGACCCAGCAAGATAGCCGCTATCCCCATCGGGTATGCAGACGGTCTGGATCGTCGCCTGGGCAGAGGCAGGGGCTATTGTCTTGTCAACGGAGAAAAAGCCCGCTACGTAGGGAACATCTGCATGGATGTGTGCATGATAGATGTCACGGACATAAACTGCAAGGAGGGTGACAGTGTGGAAATTTTCGGCTCAGGGTTGCCCGTGACGGTGCTTGCCGAAATGCTTGACACAATACCATACGAGATACTTACATCGGTCAGCGACAGGGTAAAGCGAGTATATTTTTCATAGTCCACACAATACAAAACGATTTGCAACAATGCCGCTAATAGATCCAAAGACTATAGATAAGGTTTTCCAGGCAATGGACATAGTCGAGGTTGTCGAGGAGTTTGTCACGCTGCGCAAAGCGGGCGCGAACTATAAGGGGCTGTGTCCTTTTCACGACGAGAAGACCCCGTCTTTTGTCGTCACTCCGGCGAAGGGCATTTGTCATTGTTTTGGTTGCCACAAGGGCGGCAACGCCGTTAATTTTCTGATGCAGCTGAACAACTGGGACTATCCCGAGGCTATCCGCTGGTTGGCAAAAAAGTACAACATTGAAGTCGTTGAAACGGAGACCGATCCCAAAGCACGGGAAAACCAGCGGCACAAGGAAGACTTGTTTGCGCTTAACCAGTGGGCAAATGCTTTTTTCCAGGAATCTCTTCACAATAATCCTGAGGGACAAGCCATAGGACTGGCCTACTTGCGTTCGCGCGGCATTAGGGATGATATTATACACAAGTTTCAGATAGGCTATTGCCCATCGTCAAAAAAAGCCCTTTACAACGCTGCCCTTGAGAACAGGTTCACAGAGCATAATCTTGTTGAAACAGGTCTTTGCATTCACCCCGACCAGTCTTCTCCGTATGACCGGTTTCACGGTCGTGTGATTTTTCCAGTCCACAACCACTTGGGGAAGGTCGTCGCTTTCGGCGGCAGGATTCTTCAGAAGAAAAACAATGTGGGCAAATACGTCAACTCTCCGGAGTCGCCGATATACAACAAGAGCAAAGAGCTTTACGGACTGTTTTTTGCCCGCAATGCCATACAGAAACAAGACTGCTGTTATTTGGTAGAGGGATATACAGATGTCATCTCCATGCACCAGTGCGGAATTGAAAACGTTGTGGCATCATCAGGTACTGCACTTACTCATGACCAAATCAGGTTAATCAAAAAATATACAACCAACCTTACTGTCCTCTACGACGGCGACCTTCCCGGCATCAAGGCCTCCATGCGGGGAATAGATATGCTTTTGGAACACGGTCTTAACATAAAGGTACTGCTGTTGCCGGACGGTCATGATCCCGACTCTTTTTCAAAGGAACACACATCACAGGAGTTTGTGGAATACGTAGACAGGCATCAGGTAGATTTTATCAGGTTTAAAATAAACTTGCTTTTAGACCCGTCGGAGGCAGATATTCACAATCGTTCACAAGTAATAAACGGGATAGCCGACAGCATTTCGAGAATAGACAATTCCATCACGCGTTCGCTGTATATCAAGGAGTGCGCGAACCTGACACAGATACGCGAAGAAGACATGATTGATGCCGTCAACAGTTCGCGCAACAAATTGGCCCTTCAAAAGCTCAAGGAACAACAGCTGCAGACCAACAGAAAAGAAACGGCGCACAAAGAGGACATGGCATCGGCATCTGGCGGCGACACAGCGGAGACCGCAGTCTCCTTTCGCAGGAAGATGTCGTCTCAAGACAATGCAGAACTGAAACTCATGAAATATATCGTGCGTTTTGGGGAATTGCCCATAAAAAGCCAAGACTCTTCCGCCGGGGTTTGTTTTGCCGAATATGTAAAACAGTTTATTGACGCAGACGGCGTAACAGTCAATTCGCAGCTCTGCTTGAAAATAATGGAGGAAATAATACAGAAGCATACTTTACCGAACTTTAAAGCCACAAATTATCTGCTGGCACATCCTGACAACGAAATCAGGAATTTGGCACTTGCCCTGTCAACGGACAAGGACACAACAATTTCAGTCAATGAAGAATCCATAACAGACAATCTGCAAAGCAGTGCCGAAAGGCTTGTTGCGGATATAGAAATAGCCATACTGGATGACAAAATAGAAGAAAACAACCAGCAGATACACAGCGACAAACTGTCGGACGATGAAATCTTACAGAAATTGAAGGACATTCAAGAACTTAAACAAGCACAGGTTTTCCTGAAAAAGACAATTTAGGGTTGCCGCAACCTGTGGTTTCACGCTTGTTACAGAACTTTTTTATTTTTTTGCAGCAATGGACACACATCACAAAAACATAAACATTTGCATTGTTGACGGCAAGACCCTTAATCCCGGAGACTTGTCGTGGGCGCCACTCATGCAGCTTGGCAATGTGGAAATATACGAAAATACCGGGCACGACCAAATCCTGTCACGGGCGGCAGGCGCGGATATCGTAATTACGAACAAAGTCGTTCTTGACGCGGATATCCTGCACCGGCTACCCCGTTTGAAATGCATAGTAATAACCGCTACAGGCTATAACAACGTGGACATACCGGCCGCAAGCTCGTTGGGCATCGTAGTTTGCAATGCTCCGAACTACTCTACGCCGTCTGTTGCCCAACATGCGTTTGCGTTGATTCTGCACATATATAACCGTATCGGATTGTATTCTCAGGATACAGCACGCGGAAAATGGAGCCAATCACAGTGTTTCTGTAATGTTGCCTACCCTACTTCGGAACTTGCCGGCAAAACAATAGGCGTTGTAGGGTTGGGGAATATTGGGCTGAAGACAGCAGCAATAGCACACGCTTTTGACATGAATGTCATTGCGTTGACTTCAAAGAAGCCCCAAGAGTTGCCGGGATATGTCAAGAAAGTTGACCATAGAACCATGT
>CAVHBF010000058.1:10136-12159 GCA_963634195.1 Bacteroides thetaiotaomicron
TGCCGGTGCTGATATTCTTACGCTGCACGTTCCCCTCGTACCGCAAACGAGGAATTTTGTCAACAGGGATTCTTTGGAAATGATGAAAAAGCATTCTGTAATCATAAATACCGCAAGGGGAGCTCTTGTAGACGAGCAGGCTGTTGCGGATGCTCTTGAAGCAAAAAAGATTGCCGCATACGCAGCCGATGTGCTGTCCACAGAACCTCCTGCCGCAGGAAATCCGCTTTTGGCCGCACCCAACGCTTATATCACACCACATGTCGCATGGGCAACAAAAGAATCCAGACAGCGGCTTCTTGATATAACGGTCAACAACGTCAAAGCATTCCTTGACGGAACTCCTGCAAATGCAATAAAACAAGCAAGATAAAGAACGGGGAATTCCTCCTCGCCTGCCACACAAGAACATTACAGGATACCATAATGATACATATAGATTTTTTCCAGATACTTGATTTCATCGGAACTTTGGCCTTTGCGATTTCGGGAACACGGCTCGCTGCTGCAAAGAATTTCGACTTGTTTGGTGCCTATATTGTGGGATTGACCACCGCTATCGGGGGAGGCACGGTTCGTGATTTGCTTTTGGGGCTGTCTCCTTTTTGGATGAAAGATCCTTTCTATCTTATCTGTTCGGCAATTGCTGTGGTATGGGTCGTTGCTTTCAGAAAAGTGCTCGTGCGTCAAGACAACACATGGTTTCTGTTTGACACGATCGGGCTTGCATTGTTTACCGTTGTCGGGGTAGAGAAGACTCTGGCAAACGACTTCCCCGTATGGTGCGCAATTTGCATGGGGGCAATGACGGGAGCTGCAGGCGGCGTGCTCAGAGACGTGTTGATCAATGAAGAGCCGCTGATATTCAGGAAAGAGATCTACGCTCTTGCCTGCGTGCTGGGTGGCATCGTCTTTGCGTTTCTCTACCATTTGGGAACAGATGACACTCTGTGTGGCATTCTGTCGGGATTGTCTGTAATTCTGATCCGGCTGCTGGCGGTAAAGTACCATCTTTCATTGCCGCGCCTCAAGGTGGAAGGAGCCAAAGAGAAAGACTGACTTTTTCTTGTTGTAGAAAATGTTTTTTGAATCGCGGAAAGCCTATAATGTCAAACGTTTTTTATGGTTTTAAAAACAAAATCGCTACCTTTGCAACAGCCATTCCGATTATAAACACGACTTGGATGAAACACAGTTATTTAGCATTCATATTCCTATGCTTTGCATCTGCCGCGATGGGGCAGCACAAACGTTTCGTACAAAGTCAAAAGCCGCATCACCCCTACCATGCTGTAGCTGACAGCATAACGAACAGATTCATTGATTCCATCAAAGTTTTGGGTAACGGTTTCAACGGCAATGCCCTTTCTTCCGAAAAAAAGACGGACAAGGACGCTTTGGAGAATCCGTATTTTTACCGTCTGTTTGTAAGCCCCCTTCTGTACAAGGACGCAATTGTGCATGCCATGAGGATACCGGCTCCGGATGAGTCAAAAGGCATCTCATATACAAAAGACAGAAACCTGACAATAAACAATTCTTTGAACGACTTCTATGTTTCGCTATACAACAAGTTCCCTCGTTTAGTGCAAAACACAGACGAGGTGCTTGACAAGAGCGGCAGAATCCGCAACGATATTGATTCCCGGGTCGACCACAAGATACAGGTGTCGGATGTCGTGAAAATAAAAGAGCTGGACAACGTCATCGAGCCGATTGAAGCAATCAGCCACAAGCCTAATTTCTGGAGTTTCGCGCAGACGTTTTCCTTGCAGCTGATGCAGAACTATGCCAATGACAAATGGTACAAAGGCGGCAACAACTACAATTCCATGCTTGCAAGATACCGCTTGTGTGCCAACTACAACAACAAGCAGAAACTCACTTTCAACAACACGCTTGAGATGAATCTGGGATTTCAAACAAACAAGGAAGACACCGAGCACAAATTCAAAACCAACGAGGATCTCCTGCGTCTGACAAACAACTTGGGGGTACAGGCGAGTGGCCATTGGTATTATTC
>CAVHBF010000059.1:0-12156 GCA_963634195.1 Bacteroides thetaiotaomicron
GTCATCGCCTATTCCTTTTACGGTGGAGGGATTCTGGGGCTTTATGTCTTTTGTGAGCCGGTCAATCAGACCGAACTCGCCGAGGGTGGATATTTCAGTACGTGGCATAAGTGTTGGAATGGTGTGATTTTCTGGTTAAAGCCTTGCGGACGGAGTCGTCAAACTCTTTCTGCTGTCCCAAGAGAAATTCTATGGAAATCCGTTGCACGAACAGTTTCTGTCTGATCTCCTGCGGCAAGTCGTTAGGCAGCCGCTGCAGGTCTTTGGCCGTTGTTATTATCATTTCGGCGTTTTTGGCGTTTTCGGCTATGCGTCTGATGTCGCCGGGGGTGAAGACATGGTGGTCGCTGAAATGCAGAGTTCTGACAGAGCGGCACAAACGGGTGTAGTGTTCTATGAGCGGCGACGGCTCGGCTATACCCGTGAACACAAGGACATCGGTGGACTTCAGTTCTTCTGCGCTTTTCGTGGCGAGAGAGCTTCTGATAGTGAAGTCTGCCGCAGCAGAGTATCTTACGGTCGTGAAGAACAGTCGCTGTCGCGGCGACAGGCGGAGCTCTTCCGCTATGGCGTTTGCCTGCCTTTCGGTAAGACCGGGCGGGCACTTGGTCACCACCACGACATCTGCCCTCTCGGCTCCTTTAGGCTCTTCGCGCAGGAGTCCTTCCGGCATCACCTTGTCGTGTATGTACAGGCGATGGTAGTCGGTAAGCAGAATGTTGAGGTCGCGGTCTATGTAGCGGTGCTGGTAGGCATCGTCAAGCACAAGGACATCCACGCTGTTGTTGGCGGCGGTTATCAGTTGTGCCCCCTTGCACCTGTCTTCACACACATACACAGGAACCGAGCCGTTGTAGAGTCTGTAGAGCTCAAGGGGCTCATCGCCTACGGTGGCGGCGGTGGCGGCCGGTGTCACGGCGCGAAACCCTTTTGTCCGGCGTCCGTAGCCGCGCGACAGAAGAGCGGGGGAGTGCCCGCCACGGCAAAGCGATTGCAGCAGGTAGGCGCACATCGGGGTCTTGCCTGTTCCGCCCGCGCTGATGTTGCCCACGCTGATTACGGGAACGTTGAAAGAGGTTGGTCTGAGTCTGCCGTTGTCAAACCACCTGTTGCGCAGGGCCATAATACGGCCGTAGAGCCATCCGGCAGGCCTGAGTATCGGGTATGTTCTGAAATGTCGGTGCTGCATTGCGGAGAGCGGAGACTACTTTATACTGACAGTGTAGGGAATGCGTGCCTGGATTCTGTCCTGTCTGCCCAGAGAACGCAGAGTGCTGAGGGGCTCGTAGAGATCGCCGAGTGTGGAACGCACTGATTTGTCGGCAAGCATGGCCTGTGTTCCGGTCAGTCCAAGGGATGTGTACCACGGCTCTTCCTCCGGATAAGAAACGGTGGCATAGCCGTTTTTCGGGAGTTTTGCCATACGTGCAGCCATGTCTATGGCCGCCTGTAGGGTTCCCAGGCTGTCCACCAGGCCTATCCGACTCGCCTGACGACCTGTCCAGACTCTGCCTTGGGCAATGCTGTCCACCTTGGTTGCTGTCATTTTGCGTCCGTCGGCAACTCTCTTGACGAAGAGCCTGTAACCGTTGTCTATGTATGACTGCACGAGGCGGCTTTCCGCTTCATTGAACGGGCGCGACACATCGCCGAGATCGGCCATCCTATTGGTCTTGATTCCGTCAAACTTCAGTCCGAGTTTGCTGTTGAGCAGTTCACTGACATCGGGTATCAGCCCGAAAATGCCAATGGAACCGGTTAGTGTCGTTGGTTCTGCGACTATCGCATTGGCTGCCGTTGATATGTAGTAGGCTCCAGATGCGGCCATACCCCCCATGGAGACCACCACGGGTTTTTTTGCCGCCAGCTGTTTGACAAGATGCCATATCTGTTCTGAAGCGTATGCACTTCCGCCGCCGGAGTTGATGCGTATGACAACAGCCTTGGTGTCATCTTCCTTTGATATCTCGCGGATAGTCCGGCTCATGGTGGCAACGTCAATGACCGATGTCGCCATAAGCCCGAGTTCCTTGGTCTCGACAATGTCACCGGAGGCATAGATCACTGCTATGTTGTTGTCACAAGAGGGTTTCGGCGTGTTGGCGTTGAGGATGGCGGGCGATATCTGGTACAGGTCGTCATCAGGATCCGTTTCCGTCTTCTGTTTGAGCAAGTCAATGTATTCGTCGTGGTACATCAGTTCGTCAACCAGACCGCAGTCTTTCAGTTCCTGTGCGGATGCCAGCCCCATGTACCTGTCTGCTAACGCATGGAGCTTTTCGGGAGAGATGCGGCGCTGGGTTGCCGTGAGTTTCACAAAGTGTTGCCAAATATCCTGGATGAACGAATTTACCTGACTGCGGTTGGCTTCGCTCATCCGTGTAAGTGTGTAAGGTTCCACTGCACTCTTGAAAGTTCCCACTTTGAATACCTGCATCTTGATTCCCAGCTTTGCCAGCAGGTCTGTGTAAAAGACAGTCTGCGAACTGAGGCCTTTCCAGTCTGCCTGCCCTATGGGATTGAGCACAATCTTGTCGGCTGCGGAACACACGAGATATGCTCCTTGGGTGTAGTGGTCACCATAGGCATAGACAAATTTCCCGGAGGTCTTGAAGTCCGTGAGGGTGTGGTGTATCTCTTCGAGTGACGCAGGATTGGAGGAGAGCAGTCCTGCCTCTATGCTTATGCCTCTGATATTGTCGTTTGTCTTGGCCGCCTTGATGGCGTTGAGTATGCTTTCAAGGCTGACGGTGGGATCGTTGTCGCCAAATATGGACACGAGATCACCGCCATTGTCTTTCTCGGTCATTATGCCGCTGAGCTGTATTTTCAGAACGCTGTTGCGCTGTATTCCATCGCCGTCTGCAAAGACAAGGACACAGATCAGAACCACGCCGGCAACGATGGCTGCGATTCCTATGGCAACCCCAAGACAAGAAGAGATGATGTTAAGGAAAAAGCCGGCTATTCCCGGCTTGGATGACAGGTTATTGTGCATGCAGCGTTGTTTTTCCGTGTGGTTGCAAAATTAGTCAAATCCGCCAATCGGGCAAAAGGTTTTGGACACTTTGTTGCGGGATACCGGAATGTGGCAAGGCGGTTCAAGTCTGTCTCCCGACAAGGGGGGAACAAAAACAGGCATTTTTATTTCCCGTTGTTTCCGGTTTCCACTAACTTTGCATTGGAATCATGATGACAATGTCAAAACTGAAGAAAATATTCGGGTTTTTTGCGGCTCACAAATATGTCACGACTCTGGCGGCGTTTTTGTGTCTGATAGGTTTTCTGGACACAAACAGCCTCTATGTGCGCTATCAGCTCTATATGGAGGAGCGTGACCTGCAGTCGCAGATTGATGCCTACAACGATCAGTTCAACCGCGACACGAAACTGTACAAGGAACTGCAATCTGACCCGAATGCCGTAGTCCGCGTAGCACGCGAAAGGTACTACATGAAGAAGCCTAACGAGGACATATATGTGTTTGAAGACTCACAGACAGATGAATAGACTTGGCAAAGTACAGACGTTGGTGCTCAGGCTTGGAGGAATGCTGGTGTTGCTCGGAGCGGTGCTAAATCCTGTGGAGACACGTGCGGCATCCTATGTCTATTGTCTTGGGGCACTGATGTTTGCCTCCATGCAGATGGCTGGGCGTTATGATGGCGGCAGTTTCGTGATACGACGTCTTCGCCGTCAGCAGCATACGGGAGCGGTGCTGCTGATGCTGAGTGGAGGCGCAATGTTCGGAAATGCCTTTGGTGTGGAATATATGCGCCACAACGAGTGGCTCTTGATTATGCTTGTGGCGGCCATACTGGAACTTTACACGGCATTCCGTATTCCTGCTGAAATGGAGAAAGAACAGCGCAAGAACGAGAAGCCGGACTCGTCCGAATAGGGGTTTGTCGTGCAACCGCTGTCATGTGGGTCACGATAACAAATGTTAAAATCGGGTGTGCGCTTAAACTGAAGGGGTGATTTTCCTGTCAAACAGGCGAACAAACGATGAACAACATTTTTAAACCTTTGAACTATGAAGAGATTTCTGATTTCATTTTTGGGGCTTACACTGTTTCTTGGCGTGTCTGCCCAGGACAATTGCAACAAGGAGCGAGGAGAAAGGAAAAACCCTCTGGCAGGACTGTCGGCGGAGCAGAAAGCCCAGACGATAACCGACCGCATGGTCGGTGCTTATGGTCTGAGTGCGGAACAACACGCCAAACTTCTTGATCTCAACACGCGCAAACTGAACCGGTGTTCGGACAAGCCGTGCGGCAAAGGTCAGAAGAAGGACTGTCCGGACAAGAAAGACAAAAAGGGCAAGAAAGACAAACCTTGTCCGCAACAGCTGGGGAAACCCTCTGGAAAGCAAGGCGGAAGTGCCTATATGCGCGAACTCAAAGGCATAATGACTGCCGAGCAGTTCAAAGCCTATATGACCGACCGTGCCATAGAACGCCAGATGTTCGGCAAGGATGGAGCTCCCCGTCATCCAAAGATGAAAAGAGGTTCTGGCAAGGCAGACTGCGGCAGACCGTGCGACGGCAAACGTGGCTGATTCTGCCCACAACTTCGCGTATGCTTGACATACAGCCCAACGATTTTACATGGTCGTTGGGCTGTATGTGTTTGGGATGGCTGTTAGGCAAAACAGCATTTTCCTACAGCAATTCTATGAGTTTGTCTACGTCATGGCTGTCGGTAGCCCACGACGTGGCGAAGCGTATGGTGACGCTGTTGCCGCAGGGCGGTTCCCACTGACCGTAGGTGAGATGGTGTCCCAGACGTTCTGCCTGTTGCAGGGTTACGGTAGTGAACTGTTGGTTGGTGGGGGAATCAAGGTACATGGTGTAGCCTTTTTGGAGCAGAGCCTTGCGTATGCGCATGGCCTGCACAACGGCATGACGGCAAATGGTATAGTAGAGAGTGCCGTCGATGTCATCGGCATAGACCGCAGGGTTGTCGGCACTGCGCATGAGGGTGTCGAACTGGAGGGCTACAGCCCAGCCTTTTGCCAGAAGAGCCCCGTGTCGCTTGATGTGAGAGAAAAAGCGGTCGGCTTTTCGGGGGTCGGGAAAAACCACGGCCTCGCCGTACATGGTACCGCACTTGGTGCCGCCGATATAGAAAGCATCGCACAGGCGGGCGATGTCGCACAGGGTGACATCGGCATTGTCGGCGGCGAGTCCATAACCCATGCGGGCTCCGTCAAGGTATAGGGGAATGTGATGTCGGCGGCATGCGGCACTCAGTTCCTCCAGTTCTTCCAGAGAGTAGAGTGTGCCGTATTCCGTGGGGTGGGTGATGTAGACCATACCGGGTGGCACGATGTGTTCCCAGTTGGGGTCGTTATAGTAGGAAGTCACGTAGTCGTCAACCTGCCGGGCGGTGATTTTTCCGTTGTCGGGTCTGAGCGGCAGCACCTTGTGCCCCGTGAATTCTATGGCTCCCGACTCGTGGATGGAGATATGCCCGGAGTCTGCGGCCAAGATCCCCTCAAAGGAGCGCAGCAAGGCATCAATAGTCACCATGTTGGTCTGCGTTCCGCCGGCAAGGAAGAACACCTTGGCCTCCGGGCAGCGGCACAGCCGGCATATCTGTTGCCGGGCGGTGGCGGTCAACTGGTCTGTGCCGTAGCCGTTGAACGGCAGTTCCCCGAGTTCTGCCATGCGAGTCAAGATTGACGGATGGCACAGGTTCATGTAGTCACTGTCGAAGTGCATTTGATTTTATTTTTGCGATGAAGAGTGAAAGGGCTTCCGGATCTTTGTGGTCTATTATCTCCATCAGGGTTTTGAGTTCATCACGTATCTTGCCGACCTGCCCTGCTGTGTAGGGATTGAAGAGAATCTCCCGCAGGAGAGTCTCGTCTTCGTTGAGCACGCCCTTGGCTATGGCCATGTGCCGTTTGAAAGTGGTGCCAGGTGCGTCTTGCGGTTTCATCACGGCAGCAAAGACAAAAGTACTGACAAAGGGAATGCTGAGCGAGTATGCCACGGTCTCGTCGTGTTCCGTGAACGAGTATTCGCAAACGTGGAGGCCAAGTTTCAGGTAGAGGTCTTTGAAGAAGATGCGTCCCATGTAGTCACCGTCGGTAATTATTATGGCGTTTTCATTGCTAAGGGCACCGAGGTTGGCAAACGTGGGGCCGAACATGGGGTGGGTAGACACGTAGGGGTGTCCGCACTGGCTGTAGTAGTCGTGGAAACCGGTCTTCACCGAAGCAATGTCGCTTAGGATGCACCGTTCCGGCACGTGAGGTTCTATCTGCCTGAAAACGTCAAGTGTACATTTGAGCGTTACGGCATTGATGACGAGGTCGGGTGCAAAGGCGTCAACCTCGTCAAGCGAGGTGAAACGCAGGGTGTTGTACATGAAGCGCAGCCGTTTGGGGTCTGTGTCGTAAACTGCCGTTTCGTGTTCGAAACTGAGCAGGTCAACAAAAAACGACCCCATCTTGCCTGCCCCGAGAATCAGAATCTTCATTGGTTTGCCTGTTTTTTCAGCGGTCACTGCTTGTTGATGATGTCCATTTGCTGGCGCACGCTCTCCTCGTGTATGTGTTCGAAGATGTTTTTGATGCACTCTGACTCTATGCCCTTGAGCGAACCCTGCGCGCCGCGCTTGTCCAGAATTTCCGAGTAGCGTTTGGTCTGCACTATGGCCATGTCGTGTTCTTTCTTGTATTCGCCTATCTTGCGCGAGACGCGCATGCGTTTGGCCAGAAGGTCAATGAGTTCGTTGTCCAGTTCGTCAATGTCCTTGCGCAGCGAGGTGAGCGTGTCGCCCTGGGCCACAGTGTCGCGTATTACGAGCATACTGAGGATGTAGTCGAGAATGTCGGGGGTGACTTGCTGCTTTGCGTCGCTCCACGCCTCGTCGGGCGAACAGTGGCTCTCCACCATGAGACCGTCCATGCCGAGGTCCATGGCCTGTTGGCACAGCGGTGCGATGAGGTCGCGGCGTCCGCCGATATGGCTGGGGTCGTTCAGAATCGGAAGGTTCGGAATGCGGCGGTGCAGTTCAATTGGTATTTGCCACATAGGCATATTGCGGTATAGTTTCTTCTCGTAGCTTGAGAAACCGCGGTGAATGGCTCCGAGGCGCTTGATACCGGCTCCGTTGATGCGCTCCAGCGCACCTATCCACAGCTCCAGATCGGGGTTGACGGGGTTCTTGACCAACACCGCTATGTCAACGCCTCTAAGCGAGTCAGCCAATGACTGCATGGCGAAAGGGTTGGCACTGGTACGGGCTCCTACCCAAAGGATATCAATGCCGTACTTAAGGGCAAGTTCCACATGCTCGGGCGTTGCCACTTCGGTAGCTGTAAGCATGCCGGTTTCTTCCTTTACCTGTTTCATCCACGGCAGGGCTTTTTCGCCGTGACCCTCAAAGCCCCCCGGCTTTGTGCGCGGTTTCCATACTCCGGCCCTGAACATATGGCATCCTTTGCCTGCCAGTTGTCGGGCGGTGGTCATCACCTGTTCTTCTGTCTCAGCTGAACACGGGCCTGCTATGACGATGGGGCGTTCGTTGTCGCTGGGCAAGCCCAGTGGTAGTAAATCCAATTCCATAATTATGTGGTTTTTGTTGTTGTGTTTTTGCCGTTGAAAGTCTGCTGTATACGCTGGAGAGCCTGTAGCATTTTGTCTTTGCCGGCGCATAGCGATATTCGCACATGGCGGTTGCCGTTGGTGCCGAATATGAATCCCGGTGTGATGAACACTCTTGCTTCGTTGAGTATCTGTTCGGTCAGTTCCTCGCAGTCGGTGCAGCGGTCGGGAATCCTGCCCCAGAGGAACAGCCCCACTTGTTTCGGGTTGTATTGGCAGTGTATGGTGTCCATTATCTTTTCCGCAATATTGCGGCGTTCCCTGTAGGTGGCAATGTTGGCCTGGTAATGCCATTCTGCCCCGTTACTGTAGGCCTGTGCCGCGGCAAGTTGCAAGGGGCGGAACGTACCCGAGTCAATGTTGGACTTGACCTTCAGTACCCACGACACAAAAGTGCTGTTGCTTGCCAGCAGTCCCACTCGCCATCCCGGCATGTTGTGGCTCTTGCTCATTGAGTTGAACTCTATGCAGCAGTCCTTGGCTCCGGGTACCTGCAGTATGCTCAGAGGCTTTTCGTTGAGTATGAGGCTGTAGGGGTTGTCGTTGATCACGAGGATGCCATGGCGTCGCGCGAAATCCACAATCTTCTCGTAGGTCTCCATTTGTGCGTTGGCCCCTGTGGGCATATTGGGGTAGTTTGTCCACATTATCTTCACGCCGTTCAGGTCTGTACGCTCAAGAGCCTCGAAATCGGGTTGGTAACCGTTCTGTTCCTTGAGGTCGTAGTTCACCACACGGCAGCCGAGCAGTCTGGTCAGTGAGGTGTATGTGGGATAGCCGGGATTCGGCACCAGCACCTTGTCGCCGGGGTTGGCGAAAGCGAGCGTGGTGTGCAGGATGCCCTCCTTTGATCCGATGAGCGGCTGTATTTCCGAGTCCGGATCGAGGTCTACGCCGTAGGCGCGCTTGTACCACTGTGCCATTGCGTTGCGCAGTTCCGGTATGCCTATGGTGGGCTGGTAGCCGTGGGTGTCGCTTTTGCGGGCTTCCCGGCATAGGGTCTCTATGGTTTCCGGCGAGGGCGGCATGTCGGGACTGCCTATTGCCAGACTTATGATGTCTTCGCCCTGTTCGTTGCGCCGCGCTATTTCCTTGAGCTTGCGGCTGAAATAGTATTCCGACACCTGACCGAGCCGTTCCGCCGGCTGTATGCTATTCGAATGCTTCATATTCTCCGAGAATCTTTATGTTTTTGATGAGCGGGCGTATCGCCTCTATGCTTTGCGTATAGCGGTTGTAGTCATCGTAGGCAAGGTCTACATAGAACAGGTATTCCCATTCATGCCCTATGATGGGGAGCGACTGTATTTTAGTCAGGTTGATGTGGTAGAACGAAAAGATGGACAGCACCTGCGACAGGCTGCCGCTCTCGTGCGGGACGGAAAACACGATGCTGCTCTTGTTCGACAGTTCCTTGCGGCGCAGACGGTCGGCGTTGTAGGGGTCGGCAAGCACAAGAAACCGGGTGTAGTTGTGCTTGTTGTCTTCAATGCCCTCAAACAGGACTTTCATGTTGTATATCGGGGCGGCGTATTTGGAGCAGATGGCGGCATGGTGCACCAGCTGCTGTCTGCTTATGGCGGCTGCTGCACCCGCGGTGTCTTCCACCTCCACCACCTTCCACTTGGGGTGGCTTGCCAGAAATGACCGGCACTGCATGAGAGCCACGGGATGCGAGTTGACCTCCGTGATGTCGCTCTCTTCTTCCTGTGGCATGACGAGCAGGCTGTGTTCTATGTGGAGTTTGTGCTCGCCTACTATGGTGAGGTTGCTGTCGCGCAGGAGTTCGTAATTGTGCAGCAGACTGCCGGCAATGGTGTTTTCTATGGCTACCAGAGCCAGCAGTTCCGGATCTTTCCTTGCGGTTTCGAAAACTTGCTCAAAGGTGTCGCAGCAGATCAGTTCAATGTCCTCACCGCCGAAATACTGGTGGGAAGCAATGTCGTGAAATGAACCGTGGATACCTTGAATGGCAATTTTTTTCATGTTGTCTGTTTTTTTGTTGCTGATAGTTTCCTATAAAAAAATCCCGCTTCGCAGTGAAGCAGGATTTTGTTTGTCCAGTATCGTTTTTGTACGTACAGCCGTCCGCTTCACTTCTTGGGGGAGGTAAAGTAGTAAAAGTAAAAGTAGAAAAACTGCGCGTTGTTGATCATCGTTTTGCCTTGTTGCACCTGACGGCACATTTTGTTTTACGGGTGCAAAATTAGTGTTTCTGTGATTAATGGCAAGCGAAATCCGGACTTTTTTTGTTTTAGGAAGCCGGAAATTGATTTTTGTTCACATCCGGCAGTCTGGTGTGTAGCTTTTTCCCTAATTTTGCCCGTGGTAATAACGTCTGTGCCTTATGCAAAGTGTTCGGTGCGGCGGCAAAAGCGGAAAAGGAAACAATGTCGTCTTTCAGGCAGCGGGTGCTGTCAACCATGAAGTCAAGGGACATCGAGGGTGCATTTGAACTGTATGTCACACGCACTCCCGGTTACCTGTGGGCGTTGCTGTTCAGAAAGCTCGGAGTGCATCCTGTTGCCGTCACCGTAATGTCAATAGTGATAGGGTGCGGAGCGGGGGTGATGTTCAGTTTCTCCGACCTTAGACTTAACGTACTGGGCATGCTGTTGCTCGTGTGGGCAAACTGGTATGACTGTGCCGACGGTCAGCTGGCCCGCATGACAGGCAAGAAAACTCTCATGGGACGCATACTTGACGGTTTTGCCGGTGACTTGTGGTTTTTCTCCATATATGTTGGCATAGCCGTGAGGCTTACCCCGGAGTTCGGCGTATGGATATGGATTCTGGAGTTGTGGGCGGGTCTGTATTGTCATGCGAGCCAGTGTTCGCTGGCCGACTACTACCGCAACGCCCACATGCTTTTCACCGGCATTGCCAGTGAACTTGACCGCTCGCAGGACATAATGGAGGAATACCGCAGCCTTGGATGGAACAGCCGGGACTGGTTTCGCAAGCTGTATCTCTGCTGCTATGCAAGCTATATCCGCGGACAGGAACACCCTACGCCGCAGCTGCAGACGCTGTTGTCGGCACTGCGCCGGAAATGGGGCGGCTCCGTGCCTCCGGAGCTTGGCAGGGCCTACCGCAGAAGGAGCAGGCCTCTCATGCCTTTGTGCCAGTTGCTTACGTTCGATGCCAGGGTGGGGGTGCTTTTTGTTTCGCTGCTTGCGGGCGTTCCGTGGCTTTATCCGCTTTTGGAAATTACTGCGTTTGAGGTCTTGCGCATCTATACCAATGTGCGTCACGAACGGTTCTGTAAAACGCTGAATACCACGTGGGCATGACAGAGAGGTGTGTGGCACTGATATTGGCTGGCGGCAAGGGCACGCGGTTCAACTCCATGCGCCCCAAGCAGTATATCGAGGTAGACGGCATGCCCATAGTTTCCTATACCATGAGGCAGTTTCAGACACATCCCATGGTGACGGACATCTGCGTGGTATGCTCGCCGGAGTGGAACGGATACGTGGAGCGGCAAGTCTCCTTGTGGGACTTCGGCAAGTTCCGCAAATGCCTGCCATCGGGCGACACGTCCTTTCTCTCGGTACGCAGCGGTATAGAGGGGCTGTCGCTGTCTGGTTTTCCCGATGACAGCATGGTGATGGTCCACGATGCTGTGCGTCCGCTCGTTTCACACGATATTATAGCCAACAATATACACGAGTGCAGTAGGCACGGCAACGCCATAACGGTCATATACAGCAACGAATCGTATATGCGCGTGGCGGGCGGCAACGAGGCCGTGGGCTATGCCATGCGGGAGGAGTATATGCGTGCGCAGACTCCCCACACGTTCCGCCTGTCGGCACTGCAGGGTCTCATGGCCGAAGCCGACAGGCAGGGTGTCACTTGCTCGCAGTCATTGTTTACCCTCGCTTGCGAACTTGGCCACGGTCCTCTCTACATTGCCCAGGGCGACATCCTTAATTTCAAGATTACCCAGCCTCAGGATCTGAAATACTTCCGTGCACTTAAAGACGTGTAGAACGTTTCCAACTTCTTGACAACTGCGTTTTCAACGTGTTGTCTGTCATTCTCGCCATAGCCTTGTTTTTGTCTGCCTCAGCTCCGTGACCCTTTGCCCTCTCTCAAAAGCATCTTTTGGCGATCACATTCCACAAAACCTTCCTTATCTGATCTATCAAAATAGCGGTGACGCTTACTGCCACCAAGTACAAGAATATCATCAACAGACATTCCAGACCCTCAAAGCCATTATACAATTTCACGATGGTCTGCCTGAAATAAGGACTGCACAAGTTCGGATTGGTGTGAAAAAGGTAAATGGCGAAACTTGAAGCGGCACACCAATTGACGAATTTGCTCTTTATGTGAAGCCCGTTGAACAATAGCAACAAACAGAGCGCAGATATGATTACCAAGGGATTCACATAGGGATACATTCGGGCAGTAACTTCGAGAACGTCCAATTTCACGGAAAAGAAACTTATAAGGTAGGTTCTATAAATTCGTTTTTTTGAGATTGAGGTCGTTCCGCTAGACACGGTCTTTCGGAATTAAGCCGCTC
>CAVHBF010000060.1:0-11591 GCA_963634195.1 Bacteroides thetaiotaomicron
GTCTACAACGTGCTGAACGAACACAATATAGAGATACCATTTCCTCAGCGTGACATATATATCAGGAACTGCAATAAAGAACAAACAACCGAAACACACATATGACGACTATGCAACCACTACAGATTTACAACACACTTAGCCGCAACAAAGAACTTTTCCGTCCTGTCAATGAGGGACACGTGGGAATGTACGTATGCGGTCCCACAGTATATGGCGACGCTCATCTGGGTCATGCCCGTCCTGCCATAACCTTTGACATACTCTTCCGCTACCTGCGCCATATTGGTTACAAAGTGCGCTATGTCCGCAACATCACAGACGTGGGTCATTTGGAACACGATGCTGACGAAGGCGAGGACAAAATAGCTAAGAAAGCGCGGCTTGAACAGCTTGAGCCAATGGAAGTAGCCCAGTATTTTACCAACCGTTTCCATGAGGCCATGGCTGCGCTCAATGTGCTTCCACCCAGCATAGAACCGCACGCTTCGGGGCATATAATTGAACAGGAGCAATTGGTGCAGGAAATACTTGACAACGGCTATGCCTACACGAGCAACGGCAGCGTTTACTTTGACGTGGAGAAATACAACAAAGATCATCGCTATGGCGTGCTGTCCAACCGCAACCTTACCGATGTCATCAATCACAGTCGTACACTTGACGGTCAGGAAGAGAAGCACAATCAGGTTGATTTTGCTTTGTGGAAAAAGGCGCAGCCGCTCCATATTATGCGCTGGTCTTCGCCGTGGAGTGAGGGCTTTCCCGGATGGCACTGCGAGTGTACAGCCATGGGGCGCAAATACCTTGGACAGCATTTTGACATACACGGCGGCGGGATGGATCTTGTGTTCCCCCACCATGAGTGTGAAATCGCTCAGGCTGTGGCATCGCAAGGCAGTCAGATGGTGAAATACTGGATGCACAACAATATGATAACGATTGAGGGCAAGAAGATGGGCAAGTCCTACAACAACTTCATCACCCTTCAGCAGTTCTTTGAGGGTTCGCACGAAAAGTTGCAGGAGGCCTACAGCCCCATGACTATTCGTTTTTTCATTCTTCAGGCTCACTACCGTTCAACCGTGGATTTCTCCAACGAAGCTCTTCAGGCCGCACGAAAGGGTATGCAGCGACTGTTTGATGCGGCGAAACAGCTCGGTCGGCTTACCCCAACTGTCAACGGGACAGTCTCTGCGGTCTATGCGGACGAACTGCGTCAAAAATGCTATGACGCAATGAATGACGATCTCAATACTCCTGTTGTCATCAGCCATCTTTTTGATGCTTGCCGTGTGGTTAACCAGATTGCAGACCACCAACAGACTGTAACTGCGGAAGCACTTGAGGGTCTTAAAGACATATTCAGTGTGTTCATCTGTGATATTCTTGGACTGAAACCGGAAACCGATGGCAGCAATTCGCGCGAAGAGGCATTTTCGGCGGCAGTGGATCTCCTGCTGGAGACACGCGACAAGGCAAAGGCCAACAAAGACTGGGCTACCAGTGACCTGATACGCGACCGCCTTGCCGCCCTTGGTTTTGAAGTTAAGGACACCAAGGACGGTGCCACGTGGAAGCTAAACAGATAGATCCGGATCTTGCAGGACAGCCCCGTCCTTTTCAAGTTGGAAAGGGCGGGGCTGTCTGTTGAACGGCAGGAAAACAGTTTGAGCGAGACAAAAATGGACTGATGGACAGGATGACAAAAGAGCAACGCCACAAGTGTATGGCGGCTATCCGAAGCAAGGGGACGAAGCCTGAAATAATGGTGCGCAAATACCTGTTTGCTTGCGGTTTCCGTTATAGGCTCAACCACCCGCGACTGCCGGGACACCCCGACATAGTGATGCGCAAGTATCGGACAGTCATCTTTGTCAACGGTTGCTTCTGGCACGGTCACGAGGGCTGCCGCTGTTTCGTGATACCCAAGAGCCACACAGAGTTCTGGAAAGCGAAAATAGAGCGCAACAAGGTGCGGGACAAGGAGCAACGGTACAAACTGGCAAAAATGGGGTGGCATTGCATTACCGTATGGGAATGCCAGTTGAAGCCGGCTGTACGTGAACAGACGCTCCTCTCACTGGAACATACCCTTTGCCGCATATTTCTTGAGGATCACAAAGCCAGGGAATATGGCTTGCCGGAGGAGAATCCTGCCATGGCGGCAGAGCCGGATGAAGATTTTCGGCATGCCGTGATAGACAGTAGCGGTTGTTATCAATGAGTTTCCGGTATTTGTGGATAGCCAAACCACCCGCAAACACCGGAATTTGTTTGTGTTAAGTTGTTCTCCTAATGCCGTTGGCGTCTGGCTGAGAAGCGCGGAGTCGAGGACGAACTTGATTTTTCGCGCTTGAGCTGCGAGCGGCTTGAAGTGGATTGTTCGTCGGTCTTGTTGACTTTTTTGGTATTTCGTGTGGAACGGGCGGCAGGTTTGGAAGCCTCTATGGAGTCTTTGGCGGCCTGTAGTTCCCTGGCTTTTTGCTGTGCAGCCTTTATCTTAACGGAATCCTTGCCCCATACGCGGTCTTGAAGTGTTGTTATCTCCTTTTCAATGCGGTTTTGTTCTTTTTTGAGAGCGGAATCGGTCTCACAGTAATTTGCCAGCACTTTGCCCTGCAGGTTGACGGTCTTGTAGATTTTCCCCTCATACTGGTTGAGCGTGAAATAGTCATTGGCTGAAATCTGCGCGGCATTATTGTAGTTGGAGTTCATGAGTGCTATCTTGGCAAGGTAGGGGCTCACTTCAGCAAAGTTAAGCCAGAAGAGAGGTGTGGGCGCTTCTTCCTCCAGAAACTCCCCAATGGACTTGCGTACGGGGCATATGGCCGTAACCTGAGTGTGGAACTGGGCTGTATGCTGATCATAGTAAGTCGATTCCTTGATGTAGTAGCTTTTGACTTGCGATGACGGAATGTCAGCATCCTCCACGCGCACCTTGTCGCCGTTTGTCTCGTGGGGAATTTCGAAACGCGTGAGGATGTCAATGGGCTTCATTGCGTTTTTGTCGCTGAAATTTTCATTTCCGTCCATAGTGTATTCGTAGGCTTTGACCTGTTTGCGCAGTACGAGTTTGAAGAGGTAGGTAAAGAGGTTCATCTTGTCGCCTTGCGGTTCTTCGGGATAATAGAGCACGGCGTTGTGATCATTGGTCAGGTCAAGTACTTTGTATACGTCTCTGCGCCATGCGGCATCCTTGGGCATTTCACCTTGTGTGGGGAACTCAAGGGCAGCACGCTCGCTTGTTTTGGCGGCTGTCGATGCGCTTTTGGTATCTTTGGTCTGCGATGCCTGCTGGCGGAGGCGTGCCGGCGGTTGTGCCACAGAGGCTATGGCCATGAGGGTTATTGAAAGCAGAATGGCTGTGCGTTTCATATCGTGTAGTTGTGTTTGGTTGTTTTGTTTGGCGAGTGTTTAGAGAGTCAGGAGTGCCTACCTTACTATCACTTCAAGAGCCTGTGGCAGGTTGCGCTGTATCCCGTCGGGACCAATGGCTTTCACCCTGTTTATGTAGAAGCGTTTGCCCGGCGAGAGTCTGCGGAACATACTGCGCTGCCGTTCGGAAAACTTGCTGCTATCGGATTTTTCCGGAATGGCGTTGCCCATATTGTCAAAGAAAGTCGTCTCAAAGCTGAGGACTTGAAACGGGATGTCAAGCAGTCCGTCATCAATGGCGGCACCGATTCCTTCGGTGTTGAGCAGGGTTGCCTTGGGGAATGTGCGTCCGCCCATGAAATGAATTTCCGTGCCCTTGTCATCCTTGTAGGGAATGAAAGCTGTAGGATCGGGCAGTTTGCGTACCTTGAAAGTGAATGCTCCCATTTTCTGTACCGTTCCGTTTACTACACCGGTCACATTGAATGTTACGTCTTGACCGACGGCTGACGGGCGTGCCGTGTAGTGCCCGCTGTTTCCGCTGCGTGTCAGCGTACCACCTGACATACTGAGGGCTATCTTGTCGGGTGATATGCCACTGGCGGAAACCGACACTGGGTTGTTGTAACCGGCGTAGAGCACATTCATCATGTCGGCTGCCACGGTGGCTCCCGATGGCGGTGCAATGACATTGTATTTCTGTATGAACTCGCGTTTTATCGTCTCGCCTGCTGCATTGGGAACACTGATATACCCTTTGAATGAGTATTCGCCCGGACCGCCAACGCGGAAATTGTATGTCCCGTTTGGATTGATCTTGTTGCCGTTGATGTAGATTTCCGGTCGCTGGGTCGTGTCAATGGCTGCCATGAATATGCGGCTGCGGAATTCATCGCCCGGAAACAGCGTGGTAGCCTCGGGCAGACAGTAGGCCGACAGTTCGTTGACGCGGATATCTTTGATGTCTATGTTGGCGAGGAGTTCGTGCAACACTTCTTTCTCTGCCTGCCTCACGTCGGTCTGAAGCTTCGTCAGCATTGTTGTGGCGGCTATTGCGGGCATTGCTTCAAACATATATTGCTGCCAGTTCTTGCCGAGGTTGCCGGAGGTTGCCGGAACTTCGGTAGATAGATTTGACGATATGATGGTCATCTGCCGCTTGTCTGGTGTCATCTTGATGATGAAGTCGCGGTAGCTGTTGATCATGTCATATAGCTTGCGTCCCTTACCGTTGGCGGGAGCAAGCATGACTTGCTGTGCCGCCTCAAGGTCTTCCTTGTGAACAAGGTTGTCGGGGTTTGCGTCGGTGCCGTCCGCCTCGCGTGCTATAGCCAGCTTCAGCTGTTGTGCAAAGTTGAACAACTCGTTGGTTTTCTTGCGTATCTCCTGCGCTTTGTCGTACCACGGCTTTACCTTGGAGGGATTTTTGCCCATCTGCTCTTCAAAGCTCTTGTAGATGGCTTTTATCTCGGTTTGCGAGTTATCGGCCGACCGCAGCAGACTGTCGCTGACCAGCTGTAATCCCTTGAGCACGTCGTTGGACACATTGAGCGCCAGCATAGCCATCAACACCACATACATGAGGTTGATCATCTTCTGGCGGGGTGATATCTGTTTCTTCTTTATTGCCATGCTGTGAATAGGTGGTTATAGTGTCAGTCGCCCGTGGTAGCGGCGGCGTTTTTCATATTGACGGTCAGAGCCTTGACCATTCGCGAGTATACCCCGTTGAGTTCCTCTATCTGCGCAGCCATGCGACGTGTCTGTTCGTTGATGGAGTCTATGGTGCCTATTTGCTGGCTCACGCTCTTCAGTTGTAGCTCATAGACGGTGTTTATGCCTGTCAGTGTGCGGTTGAGGTTCGTCATTTCCTCGCTGTCGGTGGTAAGGCGTGCGGATTGCTTCTCCACTCTGTCAAGTGTTTCGGTAAGCAGTTGCAGTTTCTCAACGTATTGCTTTGACGCTTCTTCCATCTCGGGAGTAAGCGATGCCTGTGCACGCTGGAGCAGTTCTTCGTTGGCAAGGCGGATGATATCAAGCAGGCTGCCGCCGGAAAGTCCTTGAGCGGTTGCCGCAGACTGTAGCTTTTCTGCAGTCACGGCAGCATCATCCGGGCAGTTCCCGCATTGTTCAGTAGGAACGCCCGCATTGCTGTTGCTGCCGGCTATCACGATAGTGCCGCCGCCGACAACGGTATTCCCCGTTGCCGCATTTCCGTCAGCCCCCGTGGCAGACGGTATATCGCTTTCCGTTTCCGTAGTGATGTCGCAAACGGGAAGTGCGGCATCCGCCCCGTAGTCCGTTTCTGTATCGCCGCTGCCTTTTTCAAAGGGTCGGTCAAAGGCTGACAGGAAAAATACCACGACTTCAGTGCCCATACCTATGAAAAGCATCAGGTTTGCTCCCGGCAAGTGAGTCAGCTTGAACAGGGTGCCCAAAATGACGATGGATGCACCCCAGCTGTATGCGTAGTTCAAAAAAGTTTGTCCGATTTTGCTGTCCATCCAGCGTTGCAGCATTGCTACTATATTCATAATTGTGTGTTTTTGTAGTGGTTAGTAAGGGAAATCCCGTTGGCAGTCCGGCTAACGTCTGGTTTTGCGCACGGAGAGTCGACTGGCGGAACCGCCACCTCCTCCGCTGTTTTTGCTCCCGCCCATTTTTGTGGCGCGCGAGTTGCTGGTGGAGGCCAGTGAGCGCACGCATCTGAAGCCGATGAACGATCGCGGCTGGTTCTGGTATTCTTTCTGGCGCCATGCCGAGCGTATCATCGATTCAGGGTCTTTCCATGAGCCGCCTCTTACCACTTTCTGTTTCAGAAAATACGGGTCTTCCACGGCTGCCTTGTAGGTCAGTTCGGGGTTGAGGTCACTCATCATCTGCACACCCGACTGCGTGTAGACGGTTGAAGTCCATTCCGCCACATTGCCCGCCATATCGTAGAGTCCGTTGGAGTTTGCACCGTAGATGCCGCATCTTGACGTTATGAGGTTGCCGTCTTGCGTGTAGTTGCCGCGGTCGGGCTTGAAGTTGGCGTAGTAGCAGCCTTTGTCGTTTACAATCGTGGAGTCTGTCCATGGGAAAGTGTTGCCGTCTTTGCCGCGGGCGGCGAACTCCCATTCCACCTCGGTTGGCAGACGGTAGCGCTGCAGCTGGCGCGCTTCTTTGCCCAATCCTTTGAGCAGGTATTCCGTGCGCCACGCGCAGAAAGCTGTGGCTTGTTCCCATGTCACTCCAACAACGGGATAGTCGTTGTAGTCGCTTGACGAAAAGTACAGCTTGGCGTATTTCTCGTTGTTGGCGTTTGTGAAGTCATTTATCCAGCAGGTGGTGTCCGGGTAGATGTTGACTATATAGGTGTTGAGAAAATCATAATACGATGAAAGTGGTCGGGTAATGGTTTCCCTGACGATTTGCCCGTCATCGTTGATGTATGCTGTATCCTTGGAGATCATGACCACTTCCGACGGGTCAGCCTTGACATCGGTGTCAAGGTTGCGCTCGGTAGGGTTGAGGCGGTATTTCCTCATTGCGGCTTTCTGATAGTCGTAGATCTCGTAGCGGTAGTTCATTTGTGACGCATCGAGCATCTTTTCGCCGGTTACGGGGTTTGTGGTGTAGATGGAATTGAGGGCCAGCTCTTCGCTCTCCGTAGGGTTCTTGTATGGAAGCCGCCGTGTCCAGTCAAGGTACGGCTTTTCAAGAGGGTTGCCTTCTTCGTCTTCGGTAATCTTATAGGCCTCGATGCCGCCGTAGTTGGGGTCGGCAAGCCGCTCGCGGATAATCGAGTCGCGCACCCATGCCACAAACTGGCGGTACTGTGAATTGGTTATTTCCTTTTGGTCCATCCAGAAACCGTCAACAGAAATTTCCTTGCTTGGCACATCAGCACCCCACAGGGTGTCGTTTTCTGACAGACCGACTTTAAGAAAGCCCTTTTCCACTTTGACCATTCCGTATGGGGTGGGTTCAACGAAAGGCCTGCCTGACACGCCTGTTACCTCACCGCCTTGTTGCAGACCGCCGCCGCCAAAACACGAGCTTACGAGAATAATGCTGATGAATGCGGCTGCCAAATTGCTGAGCTTTTTCATATGATAGATATGTGTGTGTTTCTTGCAGAGTTTTGTATTTGTGTGTTGTGCATGTGCAGCGCAGGGAGTCTGCAACATGTCTGCACCGCTGTGTTCAGAGCAGGCGCACGCTTTTGTGGCGGTTGCGTCCTTTTTTGTAAATGTTGAGCGGAGTCTGGTACGACAGTACAATCTCGTGATTGCCGTTTCCCATGCCCACTCCGGATGTAAACGCCTCGTAGGAGTAGCTGAGCACCACTCCGTGGAACTTTCCGCCCACGGCCAAAGCCACCGAAGCGGAAGGACTGTAGCTCAGCCCCCCAAACAGCATTTTCCCGTCGTTGTCATATTGCAGACGGGCGTGTATGTAGCCTTTGTGGTCAACACCGTCGTATGTCCAGAAGACATCGGGGTGTATGCTGAATAACGGGTTTTTGAGCTTAATATTGTATCCTGCCGTGAAATAGTACGATCGCTTGACACTTATCTCGTTTTTGTCGCCGAGCAAAATGGTCGGCGCGGTAATGTGTTTCACCGATATACCCGCCTTGAGGTTTTTCCACCGGTAGGTCAGACCGGCAGAGCCGTCTATCTTGGAACCGTTGATGCTTGACGTGGCGAAGGCGGGATCGTTGCCGTCTTCCGTGTCTATCTTGGAACCGTCAAAAGTCTCATTGAGCATGTCTATCTGCAGACCTATGCTGATTGTGCCGCCGAATAGCTTGCGGTGGTGCGCATACTGCAGTGCAACGTTCTTCATTGAGAACGCACCTGCTTCGTCATTCATGAAATAGGCACCCACACCGTGTTGCGGTCCCACGAAAAACAGGGGCAGGTCTACGGCGGCCACCATGGTGTTAGGTGCATTTTCGTAGCCTGAGAGCTGCGCGCTGTAGACACCCGTAGCCCTCAACTCTCCGGTGTTTCCGGCCACCGAAGGGTTGAACTGCGGCTCAATCATCCAGAAATGGGTGAAAGCGGGGTCGTACTGCGCTTTGTTGCCGTTGGCAAGAAGCAGCAGGACCAGGGCGGTAGCCAGTCTGGATATATTCAGTGTCGTGTTTCTCATAAAAAGTCTACAACAGATAACTCTATGCATTATTTTTTATTGTGTCAACGGAGCGTTTTTTTGTCGCAATGGAAAACAGCCAGGCCAGAAGAATGCTGACGGCGAGGTATATGAGTACAGACAGGTAGACATGGAGATTGCTGCCGGTTCTGGCCATTTTTATGGCATAAGCCCTGACAACAGGGTGGAGAGCGAACAGCCACGCCGATATTTCTCCCAGAAACGTGAGGATGCTGAGAGGCGTGATGCATCGTCGTTCTTGGGTGCGTAGCCTGGTGTCGGCATTGTCGGCAAAAGTTACGGCAATCATTATCATTCCCGCTGAACTGATGCACCAGATGCCGGCATTGAACGCTCCGAGGATGATGAGTGAAAGGCCTGCAAGGGGTGACCACCATTGCTTGAGCCAGTCAAGACCGTAACGTGCGTGAGCTACCCCCAATCCGAAGGCAAGCATGGAGCACGGGAAATTGTAGTGGAGGTAGCAGGTCAGCGTGTCGTCGGATGCTAGGCAACCGCGCTCAATCCATGCTGCGGCTATCTGTGTTGCCAGACATAAGCCCATTATGGTATAGAGTACGATTTTCCCGTTGCGGTAGATGAACAGTCGCCAAATCAGGTAGAGCTGCATCATCAGCCCGAACCACCACCAGGGGCCCAGTATCAGGTCACGCACGGGCTGTAGGTTGCTGTAGAAACCCAACAGCGGAAGAAGTCGTGACCAGGGTCTGTTCCATGTGCCGAGGTACAGTTCGGCAGCAACAAACAGTGCTATGGCCGGTATCATCAGTTTCCATAGTTTAAGGGCGTGCTTGAAGGCAAATGCTGCAAATCCTGCGGAGGCTGTCGTGCTCTGCCGGAACTCGGACAAAGCCGTGGACTCGTATTTTTTCGTAAGGCCGTAGCCACTGAGAAACAGGAATACAGCTACACCGTAGTGTCCGAAATGGCTGAGCAGGTTAAGTGCAGCGTGAGGACCGCCTTGCCCGAGATATTCCACAAGCTTGTTGATGCGCCCCACGCAGAACGTATACTCGTTTTCGTCCACACATCCGGGTAGCCAGTGCGTATAGTTGTGTGTCACTATGAGCAGTATGCCCAAGCCTTTGAGCATTGTTACGGTTTGTCTGGACATGGGTCGTGGGGTGGCTGTTTCTTGCATTTCACTATCTCGTCATAGGAGACAGGCAGGTTTTTTATGCAGCGTCTCTTCTCTTTGAATTGCGGCGACAGGATGTCACGTTGCGGGTTGTAGTACGGGCTCTTTATCCCGGCAAGGCTGATGAATGTGTGGGACAGGTCATCAATGGAGCATGGCTTGTTTTGTGCGGCTATGGCGGCACCCACGAGCTGCGGACGCCTTTTGGCGAGCATGGGAGTGAAAAAAATCTCCAGTGGCACCTCAAATTCCGCCCGTACTATCTGCGGCGTGGGACGGGCACTGTGATTCCGTCCGAACATTCCGATGTCGCCGTCATAGACTTCCTCCCCGTGGTCGGACGCATAGATGATAATCGCTTCCTTGTCGGCGAAACGGCTGTATATCTTTTGCATCACCCCGTCGTTGACGAGTGTGGCATTGTCATAGTCGGCCACAGTCTGCCTTTCATCGGCGTTCAGATCCGGTCGCTTGATGTCGCCGGGCTTGAATTTTGCCTGCCCTTTCGGTATGCGGTCTGAATAGGGCTGGTGTTGTCCCAGCAGGTGCAGTATGATGAACTGGTTCTCCGGCAGAGGGTCTTTCGGGAGCGCACCGGCAAGTCCGGCATCATAGAGGTAGTGCTTGGCATTGCGCACGTCAAAGCAAAGGCTGTCAAACGGTTGGCTGTTCAGGAAGAACGACCCGTTGAAATTTGCCGCGTTCTGTCTGTTGGACTTATAGAACTGGTTGCTCAGAAATGTCACCCGGTAGCCGCCTTTGCGCAGTATGGCAGGAAACAGGACTCCGTCTGTCCATTTGGTGTCTTTGTCGCTTGACCGGACGGACATCATCTGCTTGAACACCATTGAGGTCACATTCCACGGGGTTACGGCATCCTGCAAGGCAACCATAATGCCATCTTTCTGTGCCCGGCACTGGAATGGAGTCGTCGGCAGACTGTAGCCGTACACGGCGGAGTGGTGCTTGTTGTAGCTCTCGCCTATGACGAATACGATGTATGGTACGCCGTTGCCGCAGCTCTCAACACTGATGTGGCGCATATTGTCGGCCAGAGTCCGAAGCTCCCGCTGCGTGAGCTGTGCGAATTTCAGTGAATAGACAATCCTCCACGGTGTGGAGTGGAATGCGGAAAAATCGGTACGTTCAGCCAGCTCTGTATCGTCCAGTTTCAGAAAGCGGACAGTCTCTGCATACGAGGGAATCCGCCATGCCAGACACAGCAGTGTTGCTGCGGCGAGGACATTCCTTGGCCATCCGGCGGAAACAGGGCGGCGCACGGACACGACGAGGGCAATGTGCGCCACTGCCACACTGCTCCACCATGCCAGAACGGTCAGCAGTTTGGGCGATTTCAGGCATATCCGGAGGAACCCGCGGGCTTCTCCAGAGGTGGTTTCACACACCATGGAGAGAGTCTGGGGCGTGAAGTGCGTGAAATAACGTTGGTAGACAAAGCTCTCGGCAAAAAACATCAAATACATGACCGCACTGGCGATACCCAAAATCCATTTTCGGCAGCCTTTGGGAAAGAGGCAGACAAGAAAAGCCACGACATAGAGATCCGCAACCTGTGCCGGCAGCCAGACCCACCAGGGGTCGCTCGTCCATTGTGTGAGATGAAACAGCACAAGCCATGCCACTGCGCCCATTAGCAAAAACTGCCAGCATTCAGCCGCCGGGCGCACAAAACAGTTTGTGAGCCGTTTCCTCCGCATGTCAATCATAGTCCTTGTTTTCGTGCCGGCCAACGGCCGATACATCTGAAACGATACAAAGGAACAAAAAAAACGGGAAACCCCAAAAAAAATGAGGACAAACCGTTTGCCTTGCCGCCTTGCTTGTCTGTTTGCCGCTTTTTGTCCAGTGGAACAAGCATGTTGGAGGATGCCCGGCATGGCAAGTGTTAACC
>CAVHBF010000061.1:0-11209 GCA_963634195.1 Bacteroides thetaiotaomicron
TAGGTGCCCCCGTACAGGTTGTCGGCGGCAACGATATGGTCGCCGTTGGAAGCGATATTCTGCAGGGCATAGGTTACCGCAGCTGCCCCGGAGGCTACAGCCAGACCGGCCACGCCACCCTCAAGGGCGGCCACACGGTCTTCAAAGACAGCTTGGGTGGAATTGGTGAGACGCCCGTAGATGTTTCCCGCATCGCGAAGCCCGAAGCGGTCAGAGGCATGACGGGAATTACGGAACACATAGGATGTGGTCTGGTAGATAGGCACCGCACGGGCATCCGATGCCGGGTCTGCGGTTTCCTGGCCTACATGGAGAGCCAAAGTCTCAAGATGCAATTTTCTTTCTGCCATAGTAGTGTTTTTTATAGTGTTTGCAATCGTTGTTTGTTTTTTCTACCGCAAAGGTATAATGCCACACAATTACCCGCAAGTTCCTTTGTAAATTTGGAAAAAGTCCCTATTTTTGCCTTATAAAATAGAATATAATTCCAATATCATCTTAACATGAGCTACAAAACAGAACCATACAAACTGGATGACAAAGACGCACTCCTGCTGAGAGCCTTGCAGCAGAACGCCCGACTGACCAACAAGGAGCTTGCAGCCAAGGCGCACCTCTCCACGACTCCGACATTCGAACGGGTGCGCCGTCTTGAGCAGCTCGGCTTCATCAGGCAATATGCCACAATTCTCGATGCAGGGAAACTCAACAAGGGATTTGCCGTGTTCTGCAGCATAAAGCTGAAAACCATCAACAGCGAAAAAGCCCGGGAATTCACAGAACTGGTCAACGGCGTACCGGAAGTGACCGAATGCTATAACATTTCCGGCAAGTTTGACTATCTGCTGCGCATACAGTCGCCAGACATGAAGCACTACCAGCAATTTCTCCTGAACGTCATAGGGCATTTTGAAAACATCGCCAACCTCGAAAGCACGTTCGTGATGGAAGAAATCAAACACGACTACAGCGTAAGTGTGTAGCCCACTTAATCAGTGTAATCTGCCGGTTATATTTACATTTGTTTGTATCTTCGCAATAGTTATGAAATATTCTGTAATAATCCCGGTCTACAACAGGCCTGAAGAGGTCAGCGAACTGTTGGAAAGCATTGTCATGCAGCAACGCCCGATTGGCGATATTGAGGTCATTGTGGCGGAAGACGGCTCAACCGTCACATGCGAAGATATAGCGAAGCGCTATTCCGCAAGTC
This sequence comes from Bacteroides thetaiotaomicron, assembly GCA_963634195.1. GTDB lineage: Bacteria > Bacteroidota > Bacteroidia > Bacteroidales > Bacteroidaceae > UBA6382. The sequence continues at coordinate 1,214 of CAVHBF010000061.1, forward strand.
TCAACATCCGGTATTTCGCCAAGCCCAATTCCGGCCCGGGTCTGACACGCAACTACGCTGCGGAAAGAGCCACAGGCGACTATCTTGTCATACTGGATTCAGACACGGTGTTGCCTCCGGGATATTTTTCTGCCATAGACAAGGAATTAGCCTCGCAGGATTCCGATGCTTTCGGCGGTCCCGACAGGGCGCACAAAGATTTCAGCACCATACAGAAAGCCATCAACTACGGCATGACCTCGTTTTTCACTACAGGCGGAATCAGGGGAGGAAAGAAGAAAATGGACAGATTCTATCCCCGTTCGTTCAACATGGGAGTGAAGCGCAGTGTCTACCGGGCTCTCGGGGGGTTCAGCGAGATGAGGTTTGGCGAAGACATTGACCTGAGCATCCGTATCTTCGAGAACAATTACAGCTGCCGCCTGTTCCCCGATGCTTGGGTGTGGCACAAGCGGCGCACCGATTTCCGGAAATTCTTCAAGCAGGTACACAATTCCGGCATAGCGCGCATACATCTGGAAATGCGCCACCCGGGAAGCATGAAACCCGTACATACGCTCCCCGCCGTTTTCACTGTGGGAACAGCGGTTTTGCTGACGGGAGAAATATGGTGCAGATGGAGCATTGTGCCCCTCGTTGCCTATGCACTGCTCATAATGGCCGACGCAAGCGTAAAGGAGCGCAGCTTCAAAGTGGGTCTGGTGGCCGTAGCGGCGTCTTATGTCCAGCTGCTGGGATACGGCACGGGATTTCTGCGCGCATTCTGGAAACGGGTTGTTCTCGGAAAGGGCGAATTCAGTGCCTACGGCAAGACCTTCTATGAGTAGGTTGGAAAAAACGCCACCCATAACCGAAAGGACAAGGATATTCCGTAATTTTGGCTTCGATTATGAAAAAAGGTATCAACAACTGGTGCGAGGAAAGCCGGCCGCGCGAAAAACTGCTCCGTTTGGGGGCCGAGCACCTTGAGGTGCCCGAACTGATGGCCATACTGATAGGGTCCGGTTCTGCCGGACAGGATGCGGTAAGCCTCATGAAAGAAATATACGCCTCATACAACAACAATCTCTGCATGCTCTCGCACATGACATACGAAGAGCTGACAGCGTTCAAAGGCATCGGCAAGGCCAAGGCCGTCACCATCATGGCCGCCCTTGAACTGGCCCGCCGGCGCATGGAGGCCACTGTCGGCAAAAGAGACAAGTTTGCCAGCCCGGCGGAGATGTTCAATTTTTTCAACTCCAAGATGTGCAACAAGAACACCGAAGTGTTCTGGGTCTTGCTGCTTGACAACCAGCTGCACCGCCTTGACGATCGCTGCATAAGCGTAGGCGATGTGAAAGGCACTGTAGTAGAGCCGCGCATGGTGTTCAATTACGTGGTGACAAAACAGGCTACGGCCTTTGCGGTGGCACACAACCACCCCAGCGGGTCGCCAAAGCCAAGCGAGCAAGACAAGCGGCTCACCGGGCGCCTCAAAAACGTTTCCGCAGAACTGGGTGTGAGACTCGTGGATCACATCATAGTATGCAACGGGACGAACAACTATTTCAGTTTCTCCCAAGAGGGACTTCTGTAGAACTATAACACATATACACCGTATGGACAACACATCATTGAGCGTAGAAGAAAACATAGTAAAAGTTCTGAAAACCGTCTACGACCCGGAAATTCCTGCCAATATCTATGATCTCGGACTAATCTACAGGATTGACTTCAACCCCGACGACGGCTCGCTTGATATAGACATGACACTGACTGCCCCCGGATGTCCCCTGGCCGACTATATAATGGAAGACGTCAGACAGAAGGTGCTTGGCGTGGAGGGGGTGAAGACAGCCCAGATAAATCTGGTGTTTGAACCGGAATGGTCACAGGACATGATGAGCGAAGAAGCAAAGGCCGACCTCGGTTTTCTCTGACTTGCGCTTGTGGAAAAGCTCTTGAGCCAACAAACATGAAAAAGACTTTCTTCATATCCGATGCCCATCTGGGATCATGGGCCATAGCCGACAGCCGTCTGCAGGAACAGCGTCTCGTGCGTTTCCTTGACTCTGTCAAGGGCGAAGCTGCCGCCGTATATATGCTCGGAGACATGTTTGACTTCTGGCACGAATACAAATATGCCGTACCCAAGGGCTTTGTCCGTTTCTTGGGCAAACTGTGCGAATTGACCGACAGCGGTGTCGAGGTTCACCTCATTACGGGAAATCACGACTTGTGGATGAAAGACTACCTGCACACGGAGTGCGGCGTGACAATACATCAGGAAAAAATCCTCAGAATAGAACTCAACGGCAAACATTTCTACCTGTCCCACGGCGATGCCATGGACAGCAAAGACCGCGGATACCTCATGCTGCGCGGCATTTTCCGCAACAAGATATGCCAGAAACTTTTTGCTTCGCTACACCCGCGATGGGGATTGGAATGGGGCTATCTGTGGGCAAGGCACAGCAGGCGGAAGCACAACGGGCAAGAGGGCATCCGTCTGGCCGAAGATAAGGACAACACGCTTGCGTTTGTACGCTGGTTTGTACAGACACATCCAGATACCGACTATTTCATAATAGGACACCGCCACATTGACCAGCAGACCGCATTGCCAAATGGCGGCAAATTCATCATCCTGGGTGACTGGATCACAAAATTCACCGTGGCCTCGTTTGACGGCAAAGAACTCTCAACCTATCATTTTGAATAAACTTGCGGGACAAACAATGCCCGATGTTACACCCCTCTAAAACCTGTTCTCATGTTCGCAACACATATCAAGTCCCTGCGTACTGCCGTCATGACAGTCTTTCTGACAACATTTCCTCCTGCCGCAGTTCCGCAGTCATACAAGTCTCTGTGGAAGAAAGTCGACAAGGCCTGTTCGCAGGGACTGCCAAAGACCGCACTGCGCCATCTTGACGCTATCATAGACCTTCCGAAAAACGACAATGCACAACAACTCAAGGCGCTCATCACCCGCCTGGCGATAGCCAAAGACATTTCGGAAGACAGCGCAAGGGCTATGCTGCCTAAGATTGAAGCCGCAGCTCAGGACAAGGACTCCGACACCGACATAAGCTTGTGGAACATGGTCTTGGGGTGGCTGTACGCCAAACAGGATACAAGGCTGTATCCACAAAGCGGCACAAAAGCTATAGCGGCATTCCGCAAGGCAACAGCCAACGCCGGAGCTCTGGCGGCAACAAGCAGCCGGCAATATCTCCCCGTCATCCGCAAAGGAAACGACAGCCGCTACTACGGACACGACATGCTAAGCATCGTGTTTCCCTTTGCTGCACAGCAGTTGCACAATATGCACACCCCAGAGACCGACAGCCTGAGCCGCACGGTCATGGGCAGGGAAATAGAATATTATCGGTCGGTCGGCAACCGCACCGCCACCCTTCTGGCAAAAATGGACTCGGTGAGCATAACGGCTTCTGCCGGCAAACAGGCCTACAGGAAACTCATAGAGGACTTCAAGGACTGCCCGCTCGTCAGTGAGGTCTATGCAGAACTCGCAGGCATGTCTGCCGACAGCGACGCATACAGACTGGCCAACACCGCCCTGGACAAATATCCCGGGACAAGCACGGCAAACAGGCTCAGAAACACGCTGACAAACATCACTCTGCCCACTATCCAGTGTTCCATCGGGCAGGGCGTTGTTTATCCTGGCGAAGAAGTGGCAGTTTCCATTGTACACCGCAACACCGTCTCGGCCACACTGACCTGCACACGGCTTCCTTTCAAAGCCTCCGACAGCAAACTCCGCGAACTGACCGAAAAGGATTACGCAAAGCTGTCACAGAAGCCGGATTTCCGTACCGAACTGGCTTTCGCCAGTAGGCCACCCTACGAATTTGCGACCGACACCACCCATGTCAGATTTCCCAAAAGCGGGGTGTACCTTGTAAAATTGCAAAGCCCCGAAACAAAGACCGAATTCCAGATTTTGCACGTGTCCGCCCTGGCCGTTGTCCAGTTGCCCCTGCCCGGTCGCAAGACAAGAATCTGCATTGCGGACAATGCCAACGGCAAACCCGTAGCCAATGCCAGAATAAGTATCAGGACTGTCACGGAAGGTACACCCTCGTGGCGGGATTATGTCTGCAACGGCAAAGGTGAACTGACAATAGATTCCCCAAAGTTCTTTTCGGAGATTTTCGCCTCAACAGCTGACGACGAGGCCCTGCCTGCCAAAAGGCTTGTCATGAGCCATGACTACAAATGGAATTTCCACGACTCCTCTACGCAGGCAAGAATCTACACGGATCGTGCCGTCTACCGTCCCGGACAGACGGTAAAAGCCGGAGGCTTTGTCTATCGGCAGGACGGCGACTCCACCTTCACGCCAGGCGGTCTTCCTCTCAACATCGAACTCCACAACGCAAACGGCAAGCTGATTGAAAGTGCCCGTCTCACAACTGACGGATTCGGTGCTTTCGGCACTGAATTCGTGCTGCCCAAGGAGTGCCTCAACGGCATGTTCCGCATCAGATGTGACCACGGCAGTACCTCTTTCCGTGTAGAGGAATACAAGCGACCCACGTTTCTGATAAACGTCCGTCAGCCGAATACGGCCTACTCCCCGGGCGACACCGTATACGTGGAGGGAGACCTTGCCACCGTTTCGGGACACCCAATGGGCAATACGGCAGTATACAGCCGCACCATACGCAACACAAGCCGCTGGTTCTGTCTGCCGGGCGGCGACAGTCCCGCAATCCGGCAAGACACAGTAGTGACAGATTCCGACGGGAAGTTTGTGTTGCCGGTCATACTGTCGCGCCCTGATGGAGACAGCGAAACAGGACAGATGTTCTACACATACACCGTAAACGTCAAAGCGACAGCCGATGACGGCGAGACGCAGGAAAGCACACTGCGCATATTTGCGGGAAACACCAAGGTTTCCATTTCTACCAACATACCGGACGTAATATGTAGGGAACACCTGCCCGAACTCATCGCCACACAGAACAATTCCATGGGCAAAACCGTTGACGGCAAGGGCTTTGCGACAATCGTGCAAGGACAGGATACCCTGTACAGTGGTTTCATTGACTTTAACAGGAAAGGGCAGTTTGACGTTGTCAGATCACTGTCTTCCGGCGAATACACCATAACAATCTTTCCAGAGGGCGAGACCGACCGCAGGCTCCGCTATGAAAGGACTTTCACTCTGTTGTCGCTCAACGACAACAGAGTGAAAGGGAAATCCCCCTTACAGGTATGGAGCAGCGACAGCCGGTTCACAGACAACAAGCAGCAAGTCCATGTCATGGCGGGCACCCCTCTAGGCGACACGTGGCTACGCTACGACCTCATGGCCAACGGCAAAGTCATTGACAGCAGGCTGATGCATCTCAACGATACGGTTGTCCGCTTTGACTACACCTATTCCGAAACCTACGGCAACGGCATACACGCACAATTTGCACTCCTGGCGGACGGCAAACTCCATCGCAAGTCCGTGGTCATTACAAAACCCGTGCCGGACAAGTCTCTGGATATCAAATGGAGCACATTCCGCAACAAGCTCACTCCCGGAGCGGAAGAAACGTGGATCATGCATGTTTCCAAGGACTCCGTGCCGGTCAGGGCATCAATACTCGCCACCATGTATGATGCCTCGCTCAACAAGTTCGGGGCGCATTCTTTGCCTTTCTCCCTCAACTACAATCGCACGGTGCCCATGCTGTGCTGGAGTATGGGCTTCCAGAACGGTTTTCATCTGTCGGCAAGCAAGCAGGCACAAATGTTGAAGGAACAGGAACTTGACTTCTCCGTTCCCGACCCTGTACTCTTCAATTTCTATCATTCGTTCGGAGAAAGCCCTTACGGAATTCGGCCGCGGCTAGCAAAAGGTGCTATGCTCTATGCTCTCGCGAATGCCGACAACGTTCAATCACAGAAAACCATCCAGGAGGGGAAAATCGGGAACATAGGCGCGACCGTCTCTGAGGACTCTCTCTTTGACCGGGTAAAACTGCGCACGGACTTCAGCGAGACGGCTTTCTTCACACCGTCACTGAAGACCAATGACCAGGGCGATGCATATATGGAATTCAAACTGCCGGAGAGTATAACGTCATGGAATTTCCACGCGCTTGCCCATACCACAGGACTTGACTATGCCACAACAGACACCACGATAACCGTAGAAAAACCTTTTGCCGTCCATGCAAACGTTCCGCGTTTTCTGCGCAACTCCGACAAGACAATTCTTCCGGTCAATGTAACCAACAATTCCGGCAAAGAACAGTCGGGCAAGATACGCCTTACCCTTACTGACACGCAAACAGGCAGGCAAATGGCGCAAACCACACAGCCGTTCTGCGTGGGTCCGGGCGGGAATGTGACAATCGGTTTTGCCGTTTCCGTCCCCGACAATGTGTCATTGATGATATGTCATGTCGCGGGAATCAGCCGGGATTTCACCGATGCCGAACAACAGTTCATTCCGGTGTTGCCGGACATTCATCCGCAACTTTCCACCGTACCGTTCTCTGTGAGTGATTCCGCAAGCCACACCGTTTCGTTGGAAGGCCTTGACTACAATGAAGAGGCAAAAAATACCGCACTCACGTTTGAGTATGTGGCAAATCCCGTCTGGACTCTGCTGACAGCAATGCCGTCAACGGTGGACCATACAGTCCCATGCACTACGGCACTGGCCGCCAACTACGCCTCGCTCGCAACCGTGCGCTCTGTTCTCAACCGCTATCCGCAAATCAGGACTCTCGTCCGCTCTTGGCTGTCCGCAGACGCTTTGGGCGGTTCTCCGCTTGCCGCCTTGGAGAACAATGCGGAACTCAAGAACATCATACTTGACGAAAGTCCCTGGGGACAGGATGCCGTCCGGGAACGCCAACGCCTCAACGCCCTTGCACAAAGCGACAGGGAGCTCAGTCTGAAACAGATGTCCATGCTTGACAGACTCAAGGCTCTCCAGACATCCGATGGCGGGTGGCAATGGTTTCCGGGTATGCCGTCAAGCCTCTGTCTGACGCTGCGGATAACGGAAACTCTTATGCGCTCAAACAGCCAGGACAGCTGTTGCAATGACAAAACCACGGCTATGACGGGCCTGGCCATGAAGTACCTCGAACGTAAAATTCAGAAAATCGTGGCAGAGCTCAAGGAAAACAACGCCAAGGAGTTGCCTGACGCATGCATGGAATACCTGCATATCATGACCATGGCAAATCGGACAGACAGCCCCGAATGCAGATTTCTGCTCAGTCATCTGAAAAAACATTCCGCACACTACAACCTCTACCACAAAGCCGTTGCAGCCAGCGTGCTTGAAGCCGCCGGAAGCCGCAAGGAGGCCTTGGCTCTGGTACGCAGCCTTATGGAACACACCGTTTGCTCCCGGACAACCGGACAGTATTTTGACAGCGGCAAAGCCCCGTCTTCATGGAACATGTACCGGATACCGATGCAACTCCGGACCCTGGAAACTCTCCGGCAAGTATGCCCCGACAGCACAGAGGCAATTTTCCGGATGAAACAATGGCTGCTGATCGGCAAGCACACACAGGCGTGGACAGACCCGCTTGCCGCAGCCCAGGCAATACAGGAACTTGCCGGCACATGGTCGTTTGACTCTGTACTGGTCCTGCCTGCAACCATAGAGTTGGGCACCGGCAAGGGAAAGACTCTCAACATCCTCGACCTTGTGGGAAACAACACGCTCGCGCCATTAGGCTACATCAAGGCCACCGTCCCCATGAACAAAGCCGACGGGAAACCCGTTTACGTTAAAATAGGCGATACTGGCAGTTCCGTCAGCTACGGTGCTGTCTATCTTGCGTCACGGTTGAGCGCATCGCAGACAAAGGCCACAGGCTCCGGCATCAGGCTCCGCATGACACTGTACAGGGAAACGCAAGAGGGCTGGAAGGAACTCACATCCAACACCCCTCTTCACAAGGGCGACCGTGTCAAGGCACACTGCACCATGCAGGCATTGCGCGACCTTGACTTCGTAAGTGTCAGGATTCCGCGGGCGGCCTGCATGGAACCCGTTTCCACAAATTCCGGTTTCCGCAACGGTTGCTACGTGACCGTCGAAGATGCCGCCACGACATATTTCTACGACAAGGTAGCCAAGGGAGTCCTTGCCATGGAAGAGATATACGACATTGACCGCCAAGGAACATTCAGCATCGCTCCGGCTCAGGCACAATGCCAGTATGCACCTGAATTCATTTCCACCACACCAGCAACATCCGTCCATGTCAAATAGTTTCATCCTTCCGTTTGCGGTTTCGCTTCTTGCCCTGCTGCCGGCAAAAGCACAGCAAGCGGAGATCAGACCGCAGCAGAATCTTGCCAAGTGGCATATAAGGCCGGCCAATTACAGCGGCATAACCCGCATTGGCACCACTCTCTACGCTTTGGTGGATGACAAGAGCCGGGCGGAGGGATTCTTTCTCTTCCAAATTGAACTGGACTCCAGTACCGGCAGAATAAAACACGTAAGCAGCACAGACCTGAAACATCCGGCCAACCCCGACAGCCTTTCTGCCTATGCCGACTGCGAAGATATAGTGTATGTGCCCTCAAGCAACACGGTATTCATAGCACAGGAGGGCACTGCAAGCGTAAAGGAATATACTCTCCGGGGAGAACTTACCGGCAGATCGCTGTACATTCCCGAAAGTATCGGCTTGGGCAACCAGCGGATAAACGGTGGCTTTGAAGCCCTCGCCTATGATGAACAGAGCCAGACATTCTGGCTTACAACCGAAAACAGTCTCAAGACCGATACCCTTATAGCCGGCAGAAACGGGAAAAACCGCCAACTGCTCCGGTTTACCGGCTTTGACCGAAGCCTTGCTCCCGTATGCCAACGCCTTTACATAATGGAGGAGCCGCAACTGGACAGAGACGTGAAATACTACACGCACGGAGTGCCCGCCATGACAGCTTTGCCGGACGGGAAACTGCTGGTGATGGAACGCGAACTGTCCATACCCCCCCGGTATCTTGGAGGCAGAAGCCTGATACGGATATTCGCTGTCAATCCCGCTGAAACGACTCCGCAGGATTCCGTTCTTGCAAAAAGGGAAATAGCCACATTCGCCACCCATATCAGTATCGGCTCAGTCAACTACGCCAACTACGAGGGAATGTGTCTCGGGCCGAAGCTGTCTGACGGACGGCAAACTCTGATTCTTGTAAACGACTCGCAGGCAGGTGCCGGCAACGCCGTCTGCAGACTCAAAGACTACCTGAAAACAATAATCCTGCCAGCCGGTCTCTGAGAACTGTTTCCCTGTAGCATTAGGATAAAGTTCTTCCAACTGCTCGGCAGTCAGGTTTTCCAGCTTGCCTTCAAAAAAGTCCCTTACAAAGGTATCTACCCCATTGCCAATACTGGTAGAGGGAATAGTCCATGGATTCTGGGGCTTGGCTTTCTTGTCAGCTTTGGAATTGTGCCCCTCGGTAAAGTCCCTTATGGTCATCTGGCTGAAGTCCTCCCATGTAAGGCTGTTCAAGTCTTCCCTGCTCCAAGTGCCGAATGTCTGCCCCAAAGTTTTCCAGAAGTCAAGAATCCACTGCTTGAGTTTGGCAACAATTCCTGTTTTGCCTTTCTCCTTTTCAATCCTGTCAAGTGTTTCCTTGCCCATCCTGCCTGTGAGGATGGAATGTACTTCAGAAGCAATGAGGTTGTCAAGCCTTTCCCCTGTGATGCCCTTTGACTGCCATACTTTGCCGTAGTTCTTGTCATTGAGTATCTGTTCCCACAAGGGGGTCTGCTTCATCAGTTCTACGCCCCTCTGCCACAGCTCGGGGTTCTTCTTCTGCACAGCCCTGTCCCACAGGTGGGTGTATTCATGTATGGGATGCTCAGAGGAAATTTTGGTTTCGTCAAGATAGATGTTGCCGTCCTTGTCAACAAAACCAAAAACTTCCCCTTGCTCAGTTTCAAACTTCTCTACTTCACTTGTTCCTTGATTGCTTCTGCCATTTCTATTATCTTGT
>CAVHBF010000062.1:0-10935 GCA_963634195.1 Bacteroides thetaiotaomicron
AGCGGCAGTGCCTGCGTGTTTGCGGGCATACAAAAAGAGCCGATGGAATCCCCGGTTTGCATCCTGTACGGAACGTGCGGTGCAAACCGGGGATTCCATCGGCTCTGAAAGCGGTTTTTTGTATCGCTGCGCTGCGTTGTTCCAATTATTATTTGTAATTTTGTAGAGATATACAGCAAACACTAACCCATGGCAGAAGTTTTAAACGAAGAAACAAATTATTCCGCCTCGAACATTCAGGTGCTTGAAGGTCTTGAGGCTGTCCGCAAACGCCCGGCGATGTATATAGGCGACATCGGGGAGAAAGGTCTGCACCACCTTGTTTACGAGACGGTAGACAACTCAATAGACGAAGCCCTTGCGGGCTATTGCACCCACATAGAAGTTGCCATCGGCGAAGACAACTCCATAACCGTTCAGGACAACGGGCGCGGCATACCTGTCGACATCCACGAGAAAGAGGGCGTAAGCGCCCTTCAGGTTGTCATGACGGTGCTGCACGCAGGAGGCAAGTTTGACAAAGGCAGCTACAAGGTCAGCGGCGGTCTGCACGGAGTGGGTGTAAGCTGTGTCAATGCACTTTCCAGCCGTATGGTTTCGCAGGTGTTCCGCGACGGGAAAATCTACCAGCAGGAGTACGCCTACGGAAATCCCCTGTATCCTGTCAAGGTGGTGGGCGAGACTGAGCTGCGGGGTACGCGGCAGCAATTCTGGCCGGACGGTTCGATCTTCATAACCACAGAGTACAAATATGATATTCTGGCCGACCGCATGCGCGAGCTGGCTTTCCTCAATGCCGGTCTGAAGATAACTCTTACCGACTGGCGCGACAAGGACGAGGACGGCAACCCGAAGAGCGAGGTGTTCTACAGCGAGCAGGGGCTGCGCGAGTTTGTGCGCTATCAGGACTCCATGCGTACGCCGCTCATTCCTGATGTCATCTACATCAAGACGGAGAAGGAGGGAATCCCCATAGAGATAGCATTTCTCTACAATACGGGATTCAGCGAAAACCTCCACAGTTACGTCAACAACATCAACACCATTGAGGGCGGCACGCACTTGGCAGGTTTCCGCTCGGCACTTACCCGCGTGCTAAAGAAATACGCCGAGGAAACGGCGGGCAAGCAGATAGAGAAAGCCAAGATTGAGATTTCCGGCGAGGATTTCCGCGAGGGTCTTACGGCGGTAATCAGCATCAAGGTGGCAGAGCCCCAGTTTGAGGGGCAAACAAAGACCAAGCTCGGGAACTCGGAAGTGATGGGTGCCGTCAACCAGGCCGTTGGCGAGGCCCTCACGAACTATCTCGAGGAACACCCCAAAGAGGCCAAGATAATCGTTGACAAGGTCATCCTTGCAGCCACGGCGCGCATTGCCGCCCGCAAGGCACGCGAAACAGTACAGCGCAAGAACCCCATGTCGGGCAGGGGGTTGCCCGGCAAACTGGCGGACTGCGCGAGCAAAGATCCGGCCGAGAGCGAGATATTCCTCGTAGAGGGAGACTCCGCTGGCGGCAGCGCCAAGCAGGGACGCTCACGCCAGTTTCAGGCGATTCTGCCTTTGCGCGGAAAAATCCTCAATGTGGAGCGTCAGCAATGGCACAAGGCTTTTGAAAGTGAAGAGGTCAACAACATCATCCAGGCTCTCGGGGTGCGTTTCGGGGTGGACTCTGAAGACAGTAAGGCTGTCAACCTTGACAAGCTGCGCTACCACAAGGTGATACTCATGACCGATGCCGATGTTGACGGGCGTCACATCAACACCTTGATACTGACGCTGTTCTTCCGCTATATGCCTGCACTCATCGAGCAGGGCTATGTGTATCTTGCCACTCCGCCGCTATACCGTTGCAAAATAGGCAAGACCGAAGAATACTGCTACAACGACAATCAGCGGATGGAGTTCATGCGCAAATACAACCACGGGTCGGAGAAGGGTGTCACCACCCAACGCTACAAAGGTCTTGGCGAGATGAACAAGGAGCAGCTCTGGGAAACGACCATGAACCCTGCCAACAGACTTCTCAAACGGGTGACCCTTGAAAACGCCGCCGAAGCAGACCATACTTTCTCAATGCTGATGGGCGACGACGTAGACCAGCGCCGCAGTTTCATAGAGCGCAACGCCAACAACGCCAACATTGACGCATAGGGCGAGTCCTCTGCTGACATACAGTGAAAAAAAGAAAGCCACAAGAGGAGGGACTCCCCTTGTGGCTTTCTAAGATATGCAGTTACGCAACAACAAACCGTTTCCCACGTGAACAACCTGTATTCCAACATCTGCGCGGAACTTGCCCCGTTTTATGAAGAGAACGAGGCAAGGGCTCTTGCAAGAATAGTCATAGAGGATGTCATGCACCTGTCGTTTACAAGAGTGCTGGCAGGACTATGCGACGGCATCAGTGCGGAGCAGAAACGTGCTCTCGCTGACGCTACGGCACGTTTACGGCAGCATGAACCTATACAGTACATCACAGGCAGGACGGAATTCTGCGGTCTCCCCATAACCGTGAACCGTTCGGTTCTCATTCCGAGACCGGAAACGGAACAGCTTGTAGAAATTGCCACCACCATGCTTGACGACAACGACGAAGCATGCATCATGGATGCCTGTACGGGCAGCGGCTGCATTGCCATTGCCGTCAAGAGCCGGAAGCCCGGATGGAAAGTCTGCGCCTGCGACATATCGGGCGAGGCTCTAGAAACGGCCCGATTCAACGCGGAACTGAACAATGCCGAAATCTCGTTTTCCCGGCTTGACCTTCTGGCAGGAGCTTTTCCGCCGGGACACTATGACATGATTGTCAGCAATCCGCCCTACGTTATGGATAAGGAAAAGACGACCATGCGCCGCAACGTTCTTGATTATGAACCAAGTGCCGCAATCTTTGTCGGCGACGACAATCCGCTTGTGTTCTATGAGGCCCTTTCTTCATGGGGTCATCTCGCTCTCGTGAAGGGCGGTATGCTTCTTGTTGAAATAAACCACCTGCTGGCAAGGGAAACGGTGGAACTCTTCGTCTCACGGGGCTACTCCGGAGCAACGACCGCCAATGACTGTTTCGGAAAACCGCGATTCGTGATATGCAAAAAATGAAGGAGTCTCTTTCCGAACAGGAACTTTACGTGAAGCTGTCGCGCCTTTGCGCGTCATGCGAGTACTCTCCGTTTGATATCAGGCGGAAAGCTGTCACGTATGGTGCGTCAGCGGAACTCGCCGACAGTGTGGTCGGGCGTCTGGTTGACGAGGACTATGTCAATGAACAGCGTTATGCAAACTCGTTTGTCCATGACAAATTCATGTTCAACCGCTGGGGACGCGGCAAGATAACCGCCGCCCTGCGCCAGAAACACATTCCTACCGACTGTATCAGTCAGGCTCTGTCACTCATAGAGCCCGAAGAATACAGAAATGTCCTTCGGGAACTTCTCATTGCAAAGTCAAGGCTGCTCCGGGAGCCGGATCAGTACAAGCGTAGCCGGAAGCTCCTTGCTTTCGCCGCCTTGAGGGGATTTGAATCCGGTATTGCCTATGATTTGACAAATGAAATTTGCGGGCAGGACCTGCCGTAATGGCGGAGTGGCGACAAGAGGGGGATTGTCTTATTCGAGTTCGCTCAATTCCAGCCAGCGCATGGATTTTTCGTCAAGTTCGCTGTTGAGGACTGGAAGCCGTTTTGAAAGGGCGGTTATCTCGTCAACGTCAACGGCTGCACCGCTGAGTTTCCCGATGATTTCGCTCTTTTCGGCTTCGAGTGCAGTTATCTCCGCCTCAAGGGCCGCATATTCCTGACGCTCCTTGAACGACATTCTTCGTTTTGTGACCCTGTTCTTGGTCTTGTCGACAGGACGGCTTTCCACGGTGCCGGTTTTTGTACTGCCCTTGCTCTTTTCCGCGCTTTCGTTGCGGAACTGCGTATAATTTCCGGGGAAATCCTTCACCTGGCCGTTACCCTTGAACACGAGGATGTGGTCTACTACCTTGTCCATGAAATAGCGGTCATGACTCACGATGATGACACACCCCTCAAACTGGCGGAGATACTCCTCAAGCACCTGCAAGGTGACGATGTCAAGGTCATTGGTGGGCTCGTCAAGCACCAGGAAGTTGGGACTGCGCATCAGTACGGTACACAGGTACAGTCGGCGCAGTTCTCCGCCGGACAGCTTGTAGATGTAGTTGTACTGCTTTTCGGGTGTGAAAAGAAACTGTTGCAGGAACTGGGAGGCACTGAGCTTGCGCCCTTTGCCCAGATCAACGTACTCGGCTATGTCACGCACCGCGTCAATGACTTTCATCTGTGTGTTGAATGTCATGCCCTGCTGGCTGTAGTAGCCGAAACGCACGGTCTGTCCGATGGAGATCTTGCCGGAGTCTGGCTGCAACTCGCCGAGCAGCATCCGGACAAACGTGGTCTTGCCCGTGCCGTTATTGCCCACGATGCCAAGCTTTTCATAGCGCGAGAAATTGTAATAGAAATCTTTGAGAATCACTTTGTCACCGAAGGCTTTGCTGATATAGTTCATCTCGAAAATCTTGTTTCCGATATACGAGCTTTTCATTTCAAGGCGTGTCTTCTCCTGAATCAGGGACTTTGTGGCTTTTTCCTCAAGGCTGTAGAAAGCCTCTTCGCGGAAGCGTGCCTTGTGCCCCCTTGCCGAAGGGGTGCGCCTCATCCACTCCAGTTCGCGCCGATAGAGGTTTCCCAGACGTGCCAGTTCCGCATTGCGCTGGTCAAGACGCTGCTGGCGTTTGTCAAGATAGTAAGAGTAGTTGCCGTGATAGGTGTAGACGGTCTGGTCTGCCAGTTCCATAATGTCGTTGCACACCCGGTCAAGGAAATAGCGGTCGTGGGTCACCATAAGCAATGACATGGCGGTCTGCTGCAGATAGTGTTCCAGCCATTCTATCATTTCAAGGTCAAGGTGGTTGGTAGGCTCGTCAAGCACCAGCAAGTCGGGCTCAGTGAGCAATATGTTGGCCAGAGCCACACGCTTGATTTGTCCGCCGGAGAGATGCCCTATCTTCTCGTTGAAACCGGTTATTTTAAGCATTGATAGGATTCCCTTGACCTTGGCCTCGTAGTTCCATGCACCTGCGGCATCCATATTCTCCATGCATTTGTCAAGATCCGGATTCCCCGGTGTGTCAAGGGCGGTCTGATAGGCAAGCACCGTGTTTGCAAGAGGCGAGCCGTGTTGAAGACACGCCTCCAATACGGTCAGGTCTTCCGGGTAAGAGGGGCTCTGCTTGAGATAGCCCGTGCGCAGGTTGCGTCTCCATACTATTTCCCCCTCCTGATAGTCTTCGCCGTCACACAGGATGTTGAGCAAAGTCGTTTTCCCCATGCCGTTTTTGGCAATAATGCCGACCTTGTTACCCTCGGTGATACTGAAGCTCACCTTGTCCATCAATGTGAGGCTGCCGATGCGTTTAGTCAGATTCCTTACATCAAGAATAGAATTGAGTGCCATCTGTGTTGTTGCATTTGTTTGCAAAGTTACTCATTTTTCACCTCCTTCATGTGCTGTACGGAGAAGATTGGCAACAGCCAACCGGGCAGACCTGCCGTTGCCGTCTTTTCCGTATCACATTTGTCTTAACACAAATCCGCCGTCATGACTTTGGGTTTAATTTCGTATCTTTGCAACACAATAACCAAACACCTTATGTATATGAAGACTGTAGAAACAGCATTTGCAGAACAGCTGCTGGAGGTAAAAGCCATAAAGCTCCGGCCGGAAAACCCTTTCACATGGGCAAGCGGCTGGAAATCCCCGTTCTATTGTGACAACCGCAAAACACTCTCCTATCCTGCGCTACGCACGTTTGTGAAAGAAAACCTCGCCAGAATGATAAGGGAGAATTTTTCTGAAGCCACAGCGGTGGCTGGTGTGGCAACAGGCGCCATTGCCCAGGGTGCGCTGGTGAGTGATGAACTGGGTCTGCCGTTTTGCTATGTGCGTTCCAAGGCCAAGGACCACGGTATGGGCAACCTCATTGAAGGCACTCTGCCGGAAGGCAGCAAGGTCGTGGTGGTCGAAGATCTTATCTCCACAGGCGGCAGCAGCCTCAAGGCCGTGGAAGCCCTCAGGGGTGCGGGATTTGAAGTGGTCGGCATGGTGGCGGCCTATACCTACGGATTTGCCGTAGCGGAGGATGCGTTCCGTGCAGCGGGCGTGAAACTTCTCACACTTACCAACTATCAGGCCGTGGTCAGCGTGGCAACGGCAACAGGCTATATTACCGCCGACCAGCAGCCTACTCTTGACGCATGGCGCAAAGACCCTGCCGCATGGCGCAACGACCTCAAATGACAAGTTTCTTTGTACAAAACCGGACAAGACATGAGCGAGTTCAAAAGTGAAGTGAAGCAGATTCAGGCTCCGCAGGCTGCGGTGTACAGCAAGATTTCAGACCTAAGCAACCTGGAGACGCTCAAACGGCGTATGGCCGATCCTGAGACGGTCAAGACCATGGCCGAACGGATAGGCCATGACAAGCTTGAGCAGGTGAGGCAATACATGGACAACATCACCTTTGATGCGGATACCATAACGGTCAGCGGCAGCCCTGTGGGCAATGTATGCCTGAGAATCATAGAGCGCGAGGAGCCTAAAACCGTGAAGATGCAGGGCGAGGGGCTTCCTGTTCCCTTGAACCTGTGGATACAGCTGTTGCCCAACGGCAACGAGGCTTCCGCTCTTAGAGTGGTAATAAAAGCCGAACTCAATTTTTTTGTAAAGCAAATGGTCAGCAAACCGCTTCAGAAGGCCGTTGACGGCATTGCCGAGATGCTGGCGCACCTGCCTTATTAACAACAGATACAGACAGTCATGGCACACAAACTTTGGGAAAAGACCGTGGAGGTCAACAGCAAGATAGACCGCTTCACCGTAGGGCGCGACCGCGAGCTTGACCTCTGTCTCGCGAAATATGACGTAATGGGGTCTATGGCCCACATCACCATGCTTGAGAGCATAGGTCTGCTCAACGCGGACGAACTGCGGCAACTGCTCCGCGAACTGCGCAACATCTACGACATGGCGCAAAGTGGCGATTTCGTCATTGAAGACGGGGTGGAAGACGTCCATTCGCAGGTGGAGCTGGTGCTCACGCACAAACTGGGCGACATGGGCAAGAAGATACATTCGGGCCGCTCCCGCAACGATCAGGTACTGGTAGACCTGAAACTCTTTACCCGCGACCGCATTATGGAAATAACCAACAAGGTCAGGACTCTCTTCGGAACGCTGCAGCTGCAAAGCGAGAAATACAGGGATGTCCTCATGCCCGGCTATACCCATCTCCAAGTGGCAATGCCCAGCAGTTTCGGGCTGTGGTTCGGGGCTTATGCCGAAAGCCTTGTGGACGACATGCTTTTTCTGCAGGCCGCCTACAAGATGGCAAACCGCAATCCGCTCGGGTCGGCGGCAGGCTACGGATCTTCGTTCCCGCTTGACCGCGCCATGACCACACGTCTGCTGGGCTTCCAGTCAATGAACTACAATGTGGTCTATGCCCAGATGGGGCGGGGCAAGACCGAACGAAACGTGTGCTCGGCACTTGCCGGCGTGGCGGGCACATTGGCCAAGATGGCGTTTGATGCCTGTATGTTCAACTCGCAGAACTTCGGCTTCGTGAAGTTGCCGGACGAATGCACTACAGGCTCGTCCATCATGCCGCACAAGAAGAACCCCGATGTGTTTGAGGTGATGAGAGCCAAGTGCAACAAACTGCAGGGTCTGCCGAATCAGATACTGCTCATCATGAACAACCTGCCGTGCGGCTATTTCCGCGACCTGCAGGTGATAAAGGAACTTTTCGTACCTGCTTTTGACGAGCTTGAGGACTGTCTGGACATGGCCGACTATATCATCGGGCGCATGGAAGTGAACGACCATATCCTTTCGGACAGCCGTTATGACGCGATGTTCAGCGTTGAAGAGGTCAACCGCCGCGTGCGCGGCGGAGTGCCGTTCCGTGATGCCTACAAACAGGTTGGGCTGGAGATAGAGGCCGGACAGTTCGTGCCAGACAAGAACATACACCATACCCACGAGGGTTCCATCGGCAATCTGTGCAACAAGGAAATAGCCGGACTGATGCAGGAAATATATGACGGTTTCGGGTTTGACCGGACACTGAAAGCCGAATCGGAACTGCTGGAAACGAAATGAGACCCGTCATGAAAAAGACGCTTGTCGTGATGCTGGGGCTTGCCGTGATATGCGGCTGCGGGGACAGTGACTCCTACACCAAGTACAGCCGCTACAAAGCGGACTTCGCATATTTTTATGTGCAGACAGCCACTCCGCTGAGAGATGCCCTCTACTCTCCGGGCGTGTACTGCACCATAAAGCTCGGCATTGACAAGATGCTGCGTTTCCAAACCCTCACGAAAGAACTGCCAGTGCCGGTTACCGATACCAATTATTACCAGAACTTTGTGTGTATTTCGGGGTTTATCGTAGGCTATTCCAATCTTATTGAAGTGGGGGCGGACGCTCTTAGCCAGGTATGCTATGACCTTGCGTGCCCCAACTGCTATAGTGACGATGCCATAAAACGCGATCTTGCCCTGAAGGAGAACGGCTATGCTTATTGCGCGCGGTGCAAACGCACATACAGCCTCAACAACATGGGCATGGTAGACGCAGGTGAAGCAGGACGGCCGCTTGAACGCTATCATATCAGTCTGCCAGACGCGAACCGTATGGTAATATACAACTGAGGCGACTTCTGAAAATCCGCAGGAGAACAGTTTTGGCAACCGGTGCAGAGTTGCGTGCGCGGTTTTAGGATCGCACATCTGGAAACTGTGTGCGGAAAAGCGATGCAGGGGTACACTGTGCACAAGATTATGCGCTTATTCATGATTTTGCAAACGAGGTGTATTCCAAAATCTTTTTCGCGCCAAAGTTTCTCCGGTATGGGAAATATTCCCTAACTTAGCAATCAGTAACATGACTGACAAAAACGAGGATTTTTTATGGATGACAGGAATTATTGTATCATACTTGCCGGAGGTGTCGGGTCAAAATTGTGGCCGATAAGCTGTTCCGGCAAACCAAAGCAGTTTCTTGACCTGTTCGGCATGGGACGGACGATGCTTCAGATGACCTATGACAGGTATTCAAAGGTCGTGCCGGCAGACAATATATACGTCAGCACGTACAAGAATTATGTTGACACGGTAAAGGAACAACTGCCCGACATAAATCCGAAGCATATCGTGGCAGAGCCTTTGCAGATAAACACAGTTCCCGCCACGGCTCTGACAATGATTGACATAATGGGGCGCAACCCGGAAGCAAATGTCATTTCCGCTCCCGCAGACCATATCATATATGACATGGCGGTGTTTGAAGAACAGCTTGGCAAGGGACTGGAGTTTGCCGGAGAGACAGGCAATTTCATTGCCGTTGGCATAAAGCCCACGCGTCCGGCGACGAGCTATGGGTATCTGCAGGTGGGCGAAGAGTCGCATGACGGCTTCATGCGGCTGAAGAGTTTCACGGAGAAACCCAACTACGATTTCGCCCGCGTGTTCTGCGAAAGTGGCGAATTCTATTGGAACACGGGAATTTTCATCTGGAATGTCAAGACCATGCTGCATGCAATGGAACAGGACTATCCGGAATTCAACAGGCTGGCATCGCTCGTCAACGGCTCTATCGTGGCAGAGGACGCTGTCCGCGTGATGGAAGAGCAGTATTCACGCATACGTTTCCAGTCCATTGACATGCTTATCCTTGAGCATAGCGAGAATGTCTTTGTAGCTCCGTGTGATTTCGGCTGGGCGGATGTCGGCACATGGAAGAATTTCTATGACCTCCGCCAGAAGGACAGCAACGGGAATGTTGTGGTGAACGCAAAGAACATCCTCTATGACTGCAAGGACAATCTGCTCTACACTTCGTCCGACAAGGTTGTTGCCTTGCAGGGGCTGGAGGGTTATATTGTTGTGGAAAACGATAAGGTTCTCATGATCTGCAAGAAAGACGACCCTGCACTTGTGAGGCGTATCATGAATGATGCCAAGTTGAAGTTCGGTGACGATGTGATGTAGGAACGGCTTGCCCGTCCAAAAGAGTTTCATTTGCATGGAAGAGGAAAACATGGAATTGTATCCTTTCTTGTTTGAACCGAATCTGCGTGAGGTTGTCTGGGGCGGTTCAAGGCTTGAGGCCTGGAAAGGGCTGCCCTCAGACGGCAGGCTGATTGGCGAAAGCTGGGAGGTCAGCGGTCTCCCCGAGCGTCCTGGCATTGTGAGCAACGGCAGTCTTGCCGGAATGAAGATTGCCGACATCATATCGCTTTGCGGCGAGCGGGTATTGGGGAAATCAGTGGCTGAAAAATACGGTTCGGAACTCCCGTTGCTGGTCAAATTCATTGATGCCCGTAAGGACCTGAGCATACAGGTGCATCCCGATGACGAGATGGCCAAGAGATGTCATGGCAAGAAGGGCAAGACAGAGATGTGGTATGTCATAGACGCAGAGCCGGGGGCGAGCCTGTATGCGGGTTTCAAGGAACGCATTACTCCTTACGAGTATGCCTGCAGGGTGAAAGACGGCACCATCTGCGATGTGCTGGCCCGCCATGATGTCAGACCGGGCGATGTCTTTTTCATTCCCGCAGGCAGAGTACATGCCATTTGTGGAGGAATCCTGCTTGTGGAAGTCCAGCAGAGCAGCGATGTCACTTACCGTATTTTTGACTATAATCGCCGTGACATAGACGGGAATCTGCGCCAGCTCCATACCGAACTGGCGGCGCAGGCCATTGACTATAATGTGCAGGACGACTACCGCACCAACTACATTGACGAGGCGGAGAGAGCTGTCCCGGTCGTGAGGAGTCCATATTTCAATATCAGGGTGATGGAAATAGCCGGTGCTTTCCATCGCAACATGATGAAGTATGACT
>CAVHBF010000063.1:0-10877 GCA_963634195.1 Bacteroides thetaiotaomicron
CGGCGAAGACAAACATCAGCAGTCCAGTGCCCGCAAGCGTGGCGGCGAGAGCCGCACAGCGTTTCTTTATGCTCAGCCGCTTCTGGCCGGTGGCGGCGGTCTTGCCCGTAAGCATTATGGCAAATACGTAGAGAACTACTACGCCTCCGGCATAGACCATCATCTGCACGGCGCCCAGGAATGTGTAGCCCAGCAGGAAATACATTCCTGCCGTGCCGAAGAGAACTGCAAGCAGGTAGGTGGCGGAGCGGACGATGCGCTTGGTCGTGACGGAGAGAATGGAGAATATTGCGATGAGGATTGCCAATATCGCAAAAACTATGGTTTCTGTAATCATACGGCTGCTGGTTTTTCGTTTGTTGTGTTGTCTGATGACGGCTCTCCCGCCGGTGTCGGAGTCTTGGGGGCGGGCTTGGCGACGGGCTTTTTCTCTGCCGCCTTGCTGCCGGGACGGTTCAGTTGTGTCACGAGTTTCGAACGGTCAAACACGGCATTCTCGAACTCCGTGCTGAATTCTATGGCCTTGCTCGGGCATGCCGTCACGCACAGTTCGCAGAACATGCAGCACCCCAGATTGTACTCGTACTTCACGAGGCGGCGCTTCTTCTTGCCGTCTTCCGTCTCATAGGTCTCGCTCGTGACTTTTATGCTCCCGTTGGGGCACGCTGTCTGACACAGGCCGCAACCCACGCAGTTGTGCTCGTTGCGCTCGTTGTGGGGCATGACGAGGCGGCCGCGGAAACGGTCGAACATTTTCAGCTCCTTGCGGTTCTCCGGATACTGCTCCGTGATCTTGGGGGTGAAGAACTCCTTCATCGTCACTCCCATGCCGACGGCCAGTGATTTGATGCCGGACACCAGGCCTGAGAAATAGTTGTTTGTTGACATTGTCTTGTAATTACAGGGTTAAACCGAATGAGACGCACAGTGCCATCGCCGTGAGGATCACGAGGCTTATGGGCATCAGGTATTTCCACTCCAGCGAGAGCAGCTGGTCTATCCTCAGGCGCGGGAAAGTCCAGCGTATCCACATCAGCAGGAACACCACGAAGAAAGTCTTGCCGAGCATCCACACGAACCCGGGAATGCAGTCCATCACGCTGTTGAACGAGTCAAGGCCGCAGATGTGCAGCGGCGCCCACCCGCCCAGGAAGATGGTGCCGGCCATGCCGGCGCAGATGAACAGGTTGAGGTATTCGGCCAGATAGTAGAAGCCGAAGTCCATGCCCGAATATTCCACATGATAGCCTGCCGTAAGTTCGCTCTCGGCCTCGGGCATGTCAAACGGGCCGCGGTTGCATTCGGCGTTGCCCGCTATGAGGTAGACGATGAAAGCCAGTGCCGCGGGAATGTGGCCGCGGAAGATGTTCCATCCCAGATCTGCCTGCTGCTGGCATATCTCGCTGAACGACATGGTGCCGGTCAGCACTATCATCGAGAGCATGGTCAGGCCTATGGAGACTTCGTAGCTGATGATTTGCGCTCCGCTGCGCATGGCGCCTATCAGTGCGTACTTGTTGTTGCTGCTCCATCCGGCAAGCAGTATTCCGATCACGCCGATGCTGCCCGATGCGAGGAAGAACACCACCCCGACATTGAAGTCTATGATGCCCGCACCCTTGTTCCACGGCAGGCATGAGAACGTGAGCATCGAGGCCACAATCACCAGAAACGGCGCTGCGTGGTGCAGCAGGCGGTCTACGTTGCGCAGCTCGATAATTTCCTTGGTAAGCATCTTGAGCACGTCGGACACGACTTGTATGCATCCCCACTTTCCCACACGCATGGGACCGAGACGGCACTGGAAGAAAGCGCATATCTTCCGCTCCATATAGATGAGGATAATGGCAAATACCGCATACAGCGTGATGACGGCAAGGGCTACCAGCACGCACTCTGTCAGCGTGGCGGCCCAGCCCGGCATCACGGAGACAAGCAGACTGTCAATCCATTGTGTTACGGTGTTGAAATCAAACATTTCTTTTTGTGTGTTTTAATTTTCCTTGGTTAAGTATTGTCTCCTGTCTACCTGTCCACGTCCGGCACGATGTAGTCAAGAGTGCCGCCTATGGTCACGAGGTCGGCTATCTTGAAGTCGCGGCAGGCCGTGTCCATGACCGCCACGAGCGGCAGGCCCGTGGAACGGTAGTGCAGACGGTAGGGGGTCTTGTCGCCCCGGCTCTCGAGAAACACGCCGAACTCGCCGCGGCTTGACTCCACCGGCTGGTAGTATGTGCCCTCCGGCACCTTGATGATGGGCTTCGTCTTCTCCTTGTAGCTGCCCTCGGGAATGTTGTCCACAAGCTGCTCTATGATGTTGAGGCTCTCGAGGATTTCGTCAAGCCTTATCATGTAGCGCGCGAAACTGTCGCCCTCGGTGCGGAGCACCTGGTTGAACTCCACCTTGCCGTAGGCGGCGTAGGGGTGGTTCTTGCGCACGTCGTTGGCCCAGCCCGAAGCGCGCCCGGTGCCGCCCGTGCAGCCGAAGCTGATGCACTGTTCCCTGGTCAGCACGCCCACGCCCTTCGAACGGTTCTGGAATATCACGTTGCCTGTGAATATCCTGTGGTACTCCTTTATGTTCTTGCGCATATACGGAATGAACTCTTTCACCCTCTTCTGGAAATTGGGGTGTATGTCGGCCATCAGGCCACCGATGGTGTTGTAGTTTATGATTAGTCGCCCGCCGCAGGTCTCCTCGAAGATGTCGAGAATCTTCTCGCGGTCGCGGAAACCGTAGAGGAAAGCCGTGGTGGCACCCATGTCCTGGCACAGGCAGCTGAAGAAGAGCAGGTGGGAGTCGATACGCTGCAGCTCGTCAAGTATGGTGCGCACTGTCTGCACGCGCTCGCTCACCTCTATGTCCATGGCTTTCTCTATGCACATGCACAGCGCGTGGCGGCTCTGCATGGCTCCCAGATAGTCAAGACGGTCGGTCAGGGCGAGGGTCTGCGGATAGGTGTACGACTCGTTGAGCTTCTCCACTCCGCGGTGTATGTAGCCCAGCACGGGGTCTATCTTCCTGATGGTCTCGCCGTCGAGAGCCACCCTGAAATGGAGCACTCCGTGGGTGCTGGGGTGCTGCGGCCCGATGTTGACCACATAGTCGTCTTCGGTGAATATGGTGTTCTGCCGCGCGGTCAGTGTGCCGTCGGGCTGCAGGTCATATTGCGTGGTGGTGTCGGCCAGGGGCTCGTTGGTCATGGTGAATGGGTTCTCCTCCTCCGGCTTGTCGTCCTTTCTCATGGGGTAGCCCACCCAGTCCTCGCGCAGGAAGATGCGCCGCATGTCGGGATGCCCCGCAAACTTGATGCCGTAGAAGTCAAAGACTTCGCGCTCGTATATGTTGGCGATGTCCCAGATGTCGCTCACGGTAGGCAGTACGGGGTTCTCCCTGTCGGAGGTGGAGGTCTTGAACCACGCCGTGGCGTGGGTCGAGGTGTTCTCCAGTTCGTAGACCGCCCCGAGACCGCCCTCTTCTCCCCAGTCCATGCCCACAAGGTTCACCAGAAAATCGTAGCCTGCTTCCCTGAGGGCTTTCATCTCTGCGCGCAGCGTGGCCGGCTCCAGAGTCTTGATGTTGTCTAAGGTCATAAATATAGGTGGTTATGGACTTATTCTTCAGGTTTTCTTTGCTTGCGGTTGGTGGTGCCGAAGAACTGCTCCACCTTCACCTTGCGCTGCAGCTGCATCATGCCGTAGAGGAACGATTCCGGACGCGGCGGACACCCCGGCACGTAGACGTCTACGGGGATGATCTTGTCCACGCCCTTGAGCACGTGGTACGACTTGGTGAACGGGCCGCCGCTTATGGAACAGCCGCCGATGGCCACCACGTATTTGGGGTCGGCCATCTGGTCGTAGAGCCTCTTGAGCACCGGGGCCATCTTGGTGGTTATGGTGCCGCTCACGAGTATCACGTCGGCCTGGCGGGGACTGTTGCGGGTCACCTCGAAACCGAACCGGGCAATGTCGTAGCGGGCCGCGCACACGGCCATGAACTCTATGCCGCAGCAGCTGGTGGCAAAAGTCAGGGGCCAAAGCGAATTGCTGCGTCCCCAGTCTATCAGGTTGTCCAGGGCGGTGACAATCACGTTGGTCCCGTTGGCGTTGAGCTCCTCCACAAGTTTTTCATAGGTCTCGTTGTCCTTGAACTCCTCGTAGGGAATCGACTTGATTTTGGCTCTCTTCTTCACTTCCATGCCAACGCTCCTTTCCTCCAGGCGTAGGCAAGGCCCAGAACCAGTATCAAGAGAAAAAACAGCACGGCCAGCAGTCCGCCGGTCCCGAGCGTGCCGGCCACGGTGGCCCACGGGAAGAGGAACATCGTCTCCACGTCAAACATCAGGAACAGGATAGCGAACAGGTAGTAGCCCACATGGAACTGTGCCCATGAACTCCCGCGCGTCGGGATGCCGCATTCGTATGACTCCATCTTCTGCCTGTTGAACGAGCGTGGGGCGAAGAGCTTTGCCAGCGTCACCACGAGCGCGACAAACAGGATGCCTGTCAGCAGGACGGTCGCAAATAGGGTAAAGTTCATAACTCGGTTGTTATTGTGTTATAATATGAAACATGAATGGTATTGCCGGTCGGCCGCAAGCGTTTTTCGTTGCGCCCGCAAAATTAAATATTTTTTCCGTAACCGTTGTAAAAGACGGAGGTAATATTGCCTTTCGTTCCTGCCGTGCCGCCGCGGCTTGTGCAAGGACGTTGTTTTTTGGTGTGCGGTTGCCGCACGGGCTGCGCAATTTAGGAGTGAATATTCTTTGCGAAATGAATAAAAGTTCCTAAATTCGCATTCCGTAGCCCTCCCCGGCTGCAAACTACGTCACTAACCACACTAATGATACAGAGACAGATATGGCACTTGAGAAAACACTTGTCCTGCTGAAACCGTGTACGGTGCAGCGCGCCCTGATAGGCGAGATAATTTCCATCTTCGAGAAGAAGGGACTCCGCATAGCGGCCATGAAGATGATGCAGCTTGACGACGAGATTCTGTCCGAACACTACGCGCATCTGGCCGACAAGCCGTTCTTCCAGCGGGTGAAGGACAGCATGATGGCCGGCCCCGTTGTCGCCATGGTGCTCGAGGGGGTCGACGTCATCAACGTGGTACGCACCCTCACCGGCGCCACCAACGGGCGCAACGCTTACCCCAACACCATACGGGGACGCTACTCCATGAGCTTTCAGGAAAACATCGTCCATGCCAGCGACGGCCCGCGCACTGCGGCTGCCGAGATCAGACGTTTCTTCAAGGAGGACGAGGTGCTTGACTGGAAACAGCTCAATTTCGGCGTTCTCTATGCCAACGACGAGTTTTAGGACATCGTCTTGGCTCCTGCCCGGCATGGGAAATTCTTTTTTTTGTTTTTCAGTAAGACCTTTGCGACTATGACAGCGGATTATATCAAACAGATTGACATCGACCGGTTGTGGAAAGGGCGCAAGCCCATTTGCTGGAAGCTCAACCCCGAGGTTAACATTCTCAGCGGTGTCAACGGCATGGGCAAGTCCACCATCATCAACAGGGTGGCCGACGCGCTGCGGAATATGCGGAAACCCTACACCGGGGAAGACACGGGCTCCGTGAGGCTGACCCTTTCGCCCGAGGGCGCCACCGAGGTGCTCTTCGACGTGGTGCGCAGTTTCGACAACACCATGATACCGGCGTCCATTGCGGCCAAGCTGACCGACGGTCTGATACGCTCCGAACTCGACTGGCGTCTCTACGAGCTGCAGCGCCGCTACCTCGACTATCAGGTCGACATAGGCAACCGCATGATACGGATCCTGTCGGACGGCGGCCCGGCGGCCCAGCAGGAGGCCATGAAGGTGAGCAAGCCCAAGACGGCGTTCCAGGACATCATCGACGACTTGTTCGGCGAGACTCTCAAGACCATAGACCGCCAGAGCAACGAGCTGCGGTTCGTGCAGTACGGCGAGGAACTGTCGCCCTACTGCCTGTCGGCGGGCGAGAAACAGGTGCTGATAATACTGCTCACCGTGCTGCTGCAGAACGAGCGGCACTGCGTGCTGCTGATGGACGAGCCCGAGGTGAGCCTCCACGTGGAGTGGCAGCAGCGTCTGGTGCGCATCATACGGGGGCTCAACCCCAACGTGCAGATAATTCTCACCACCCATTCGCCGGCCATGATAATGGACGGGTGGCTTGACTCGGTGACGGAGATAAGCGACATAGAGGGACAGGCCCCTGCCGGGACACAGGGGTGAAAGCGGAGGGCAGGTCAGGGTCATGGGCGGCAAACTCAACGGATATGTAACGAGCGGATACCTGCAGGCTGCGCAGAAGCTCCGCGGGACCGGACACCGGCGCAAGGTGGTTGTCTATGTGGAGAGCTACGCCGACGTGTTCTTCTGGCGCGCCCTGCTGTCTGACATCGAGACCCCCGATGTTTATTTTGAGGTGATGCTGCCCTCGCAGACAACACTGTCCAAGGGCAAGAAATGCGCCCTGCTCAACGCTCTGGAGCACGGGCTCGGCCCCGGTCTCATTGTGTGCGTTGATGCCGACTACGACTATCTGCTCGACGGCCACGGGCGCACTTCCGCCGTGATCAAGGCCAGCCGCTATGTGTTCCACACCTACGCCTACGCCATAGAGAACTTCCAGTGCTACGCCCCGTCGCTGCATGGAGTGTGCGTCATGTCGACCCAGAACGACGACCGTTCGGTGTTTGACTTCGAGGCTTACCTGTCGGAATTCTCCGAAACGGTGTGGCCCCTGTTCGTATGGAACGTGTGGGCCTACTGCTACGGGCGGTTCCGCGAGTTTTCCATGGCGGACTTTGCCGACACGGTATCCCTGCGCGGTGTCAATCTGGCCAACCCGCAGCCGGCGCTCAACCTGCTCCGTGCCAAGGTGAACAGTGCCATAGCCCGGCTCCATGCCCGGTTTCCCGAGGGCCGCCGGACCTACAAGCCTTTTCTGGAGGGGCTCATAAGGCTGGGACTCACGCCCGCAACCTGCTACCTCTACATTCGCGGCCACGACCTGATGGAAAAGGTGGTGGAACCGCTCGTGGAGCACGTGTGCTCCATACTGCGCAAGCGCAGGGAGAAGGAGATAAACGCCCTTGCCCTCCATGCCGTGCAGCTGCAGAACGAACTCACGGGCTACCGCAACTCCACGTCCTCGCCGTCGGAGATGCTGCGCAAGCATACCGGCTACAAACGCTGCGCCCTCTACCGCAAGGTGCAGGACGACATAAGGCGCGCGCTGGAACTGTGACTCCAGCGCACTGTGGAGGGGGCGTACAGCCCCCGGGAGCGGATTTCCGGGGCTGTACGCGCGGAAAAAGCGGAATTGTCTTGCTTGTTTGAGGATTTTTTATGAAAATTTGTATGGCAAAGCATGCGTATGCATTGCCGCAAAATTGTTTTACCGCACTTAACACGTAGTATTATAATGTATAGGAAAATGTCATTGCTGTTGTGTCTCGCACTTCTTGCCGGGAGTGTGGACAGTCAGGCGCAGCTCTCTGTGATCAACAAAATCAGAAACAAGGCCCGGCAGGTGGTCGACAAGGTGAAGTCTCCGGCCAAAAGCAGCTCTTCAAGCTCAAGGAACAAGGCTCTGGAGGAACAGATGGTGGCCATTATGGGACCCGACGGGGCCCGCAACGCGGAAGACGAAAAACCCACGGTGCCCATACCGGACCAGACCACGGCTCTGCTCGAGCCGCTGGGCTATCCCCTTGACGAAAAAGAGGGGCGCGGCGAGGACAGGATAGTGCTGCCTCCGCTCACGGAAAAGGCGCAGGTGAAATGGCAGGAAACCCTGCCGTTGACTTCCAGTTTGACAAACAAACGCCTGTATGACGAATACTTGGCGCTGGAACAGTTCCTTGAAGACCATCCCCTCAGCGAGCACTATCCGTACAGCGCGCGCAGGGAGCTGGTACGCCAGGAATTGGACGGGCGCGTGAATACCCTTAACGAGTATGTCAGCAAGTACAAGGAGTCAAAGGATGCCGATGCCACGGAAGAATACGAATGGGTGAAAAACATGATGCGCGGCTATGTGGTGCGCGTCATAGGAGAAGATCTCTACAAGCGTGTGTTGCGCTCGCCGATAGATGTGTTCTTCACTGCAAAAACCAAAAGGTTTGTGGTGAGCGGGGACACCAGGGCTTTTTTTGAGGCTCATGGCGGTTGGGCCAATGCCACCCGGGTTGCCTTTACCAAGTGGGACCCGAATCCCGGCAAGCAACAGGTCAATACCAGTGTGGCGGGCCAGAAGGCTGTGGTGAATTACTCGGACGAAGCCGGCGGCCAGGTAGACCTTGACGGAGTGACGTACTACCTTCACAAACGTAACAACTCATGTTATGCCGTTGCCCACTCTTGCAACGAAGTGGCTGTAAGGGGCAAGGATATTGTAATACCGCAGTACATACTCCTCAATGGCGACAAATATCCGGTTATTCATCTTGTGGGGGAACTGTTCTGCGGCACGAAGATAAAGTCGGTCACTCTTCCGGAGGGCTTGACCGAGATACAGGGGCAGGTGTTCCGCAACACGCCCATCACCGAGGTGGTCATCCCGTCGACTGTCAAAAGGGTCGGCGGCAGTGCCTTTGACGGGTGCAAGCAGCTGGCCAGAGTGGAGTTCCTGCCGCAGAAGATGGATATAGTGGACATGGAGGCCTTCGAAGGGTGTACGGCACTGGCATCGGTGAATCTGCCGCCTTTCGTGGCGCGGCTTGGCAGCGGGGTGTTCAAGGAGTCGGCGGTGTCTTCCGTCACTCTCCCGCAGAACATCACCGAAATACCTGATGATATGTTCAAGGGCTGCAAGTCGCTCAAGACGATGCAGATACCGTCGGGAGTGGAGAGCGTCGGCACGATGGCGTTTTCGGAGAGCGGCTTGACTTCCATTGAGATGCCGTCTGTCACCTCCATAGGCACGTGGGCGTTCACGGACTGCAAGAGCCTCAAGTCGGTGGTGCTCAATTCCGCTCTCAAGGGGGATTTCTTCATGGAGGCCTATCATGCATTCACGGGATGCCCGTCACTTGAAATAAAGCCGGGCACCAGGGAACTGTACTATCCCGCGGGCTTCAAGTTCGTCGACAGGTAGGGAAAAACCGCACAAGGCAACGCCGCAAAAAAAACTCCGATGCGGCGGAATTTTTGCTTGGTCTGCCGGGCGCGTTTCGCCCGGAACTCTGTTGC
Organism: Bacteroides thetaiotaomicron; assembly: GCA_963634195.1. Lineage (GTDB taxonomy): Bacteria > Bacteroidota > Bacteroidia > Bacteroidales > Bacteroidaceae > UBA6382. The sequence continues at coordinate 9,205 of CAVHBF010000063.1, forward strand.
GTTTCCGCCGAAACGCAAATGCGCACCGCCCGAAATGGATTTCCGTTTCGGGCGGTGCGCATCCGTAAGACCAAGCCTTTTTTCTTTCCGCACGGGCTTTTTTTCCGGCAGCTCCTGCGCGGCGGTTCCGTCTGTTGCAACCGCAGGGTCCGGCTGTGCTTGCAACAGACGTTTTTTGCTGTTTCCAAGTATGGAATGGTGAAATCTTTTCTTGTTTGTGTTTTCTTATGATAAAACACGAACAAGGGCGTTTTTGTTGAAAATCAATGGCTTCCGGACGCGGTGAAGCCGTAGTGGAGCGATTTCTTCCACGCAGAAATGAAGATTTGTAAAATTTTCTGTTTGCAAATGCCATGAAATAAAAAAGAAATCGGTACTTTTGCAAACAAGTTCGTGTTTTATCATAAGAAAATACGAACAGTCGGCAGCGGTGTGACGCTGCAAAAGGAGGGGGAAATGCAGGCCGTGAGGGTCGGCGGGATTTGTGCAAATCCCGACCTCTTCAGTCAACGGACGATTTAACAGTATTGGTTCAATGAGCGGTGTTATTGTTATTCAGGCGCGGCCATTCAAGGCAATGGCAGCCGGCAATGACATAAAGTAGACGAAGGAAATGACGCAGGCTTGCTCGCTTTCTTATTCTGCGGCCGACGCAAACGGCATGTGCAACAGCAAACGTTTGCCAAAGGGCATCCATATAGTCGGGACTGGCGAAGACTCGGTCCCGACAATGGGAGAAGTGTCCGGAAACGGGCCGGGCGGTGAAGCCGGGCTTCCGTGGGGCTACATCCACATACAGCACATGTCGGCACTGTCCTTTGAGGACAGGCTCGACTCTCTCAGGGTTGAGGGGGATTTCAAACCGAAATGTTTCGTGCACCGCAGTGTGACATACAGGAAGAAACCCAACGGAAAGGGGGTCATGAAGGAGGAGAAGCCCTCCGTCAGCGGCCTGGTGTTCCTGCAGGGCAATACTGGGGAACTGCGGCTGTTCCTCCACAGGAACCTCCCTAAATACTTTTTGGTGAACGACTGCAGTACGGGCAGGCCGGCCTCCATAGCTGACAGTCTGATGCGCCCCTTCATGAGGATCATGGAGGAGAGGCCGGATCGCGTGACTTTCCTGCGCGACCCCTTTGTGAGGTTCGCCAAAGACCATGTGAAGCTCCGTGTGCTGACCGGTGTCTTGGCGGGGCAGGAGGGTTATGTGGTGCGTATACTGCGCAACCGCCAGCTCGTGATGAATCTCGGTGGATACGCCGTTGCCATCAACGACGTGCACAACGAGGACTTTGAGATAGCCGAATAGCCCGCGTCCCCCGCGTGCGTTTTTTTGCGGATGGGAAACGACTTTTTCAGATATGCGCGCCAGGCGATAGCCCGGGACAACGCGGCAGGCCGCTGCGATGTGGTCCACAGCCGTGTGGCGGCACTCAACTGCATGTCCAGGTTTCTGGGCAGGGAGGAGATGCCGTTCAGCGAGCTGTCCGCCTGCCTGATGTCAAAGTTCAGGGACTGGCTTGTGGCAAACGGGCGCAAGGACTCGACCGTCCGTTTCTACCTCAACCAGGTCAACGCCATATACAATGTGGCGGTCAGGGACGGCATCGTGCCTGAAATGCGCCTGCTGAAGAACGTGAAGACCGCCCCGCCGGCCAAACAGAACCGGGAAC
>CAVHBF010000064.1:0-10519 GCA_963634195.1 Bacteroides thetaiotaomicron
TTGTCCTGTCCGCCGTCGTCAAACATCTGCAGCATCTTTTGCTGGCGGTAGCTACCCACGAAAACCTTCTGTCCTATGATGGAGCACACCAGAGTAGACAGATAAACTAAAAGAGCAATGCAAGATATACATAACCTTCTATCTGAAGGTGAGCGTGTAACGCTTGAATGCAAGAAAGCAACGAAAGGTGTACCAAGTTCACTTTGGGACACTTATTCTGCTTTTGCCAACACATACGGTGGAACCATTCTGTTGGGAGTGGTGGAACATATGAACGAACAAGACAATGCCAAGCGGTTTGAAATCGTTGGTGTTGAAGATGCCGACAAAATCCGAAAGGACTTGTGGAATACAGTCAATAGTCGTGAGAAGGTGAATATCAATCTTCTATACGATGATGATATTCAGACGATAGATATTGATGGCAAGAAAATTATTGCTATCAACGTGCCTCGTGCTGATTATACTATCCGTCCTGTCTATATCAACAACAATCTGTCAAGAGGTACATTCAAGCGTAACCACGAAGGCGACTATCATTGTACGGAGCAAGAACTGAAGATGATGCTCCGTGATGCCAACGAAGCTGGCAATGATGGATTGCTGTTGGAATACTACACAATGGATGATATAGACATCCCAACTTTGGAACGTTTCCGCCAGATGTTTCAAAACTTGCATCCTGAGCATCAATGGAACTCGTCTGAACATAAGGAGTTTCTTACGAACTTTGGCGGTTATACAAAAGACCGAATGACTGGAAAAGAAGGATTGACTATGGCTGGACTATTGATGTTTGGCAAGGGTCTTCCTGTTCGTGAGCGTTTTGATAATCTGCGTATGGACTACGTTGACAAGTCAAACTTGATTGGAGACCAACGCTATAGCGACCGACTGACATACGATGGTGCTTGGGAAAACAACCTGTTCAACTTCATTCGTATTGTCATCCCCAAACTGACACGTGACTTGCCTCACCCGTTCAGTATGGATGGTGTAGTGCGCAAAGATGATACGCTTCAAGCAAAGGCTGTGCGTGAAGCCGTTACAAATATGGTTATTCATGCCGATTTCATGGTGAATGGCGTGCTAAGAGTGGAAAAGTATGATGATTGTTTTGTGCTGACTAATCCCGGACTTCTGAAACTACCTGTTGAACAGATTTACAAAGGCGGAGAGTCAAAGGCACGTAATCAGCGTATGCAGAATATGTTCCGCATGATTGGTTATGGCGAAAACCTTGGCTCAGGCTTCCCTCTCATCCTAAATGCTTGGAATGAAAAGCATTGGATAAAGCCCGAATTGTTGGAACAGCCCGAACTTATGCAGGTGAAGTTGACCCTCCATATTCAGAATGAACCAACAAATGAGCCTGTAAATGAGCCTGTAAATGAGCCTGTAAATGAGCCTGTAAATGAGCGTCAGCAAGCCATTCTGTCTGCAATGAAACAAAACCCATCTATAACAAGAGAAGATTTAGCAAGCAGACTTGACGTTTCGCTTGCAACACTAAAAAGAGAGCTAACTTCACTAAGAAAGAATGGCTACATAGCTCGTAGTGGAAGTGATAAAAATGGGCAATGGCTCATCCTTAAAAATATCTGACACTTTACAGGTGGCTAATCCAAGCATTCAAGGGTGAGAGTGTAATTTACTGTTCAAGGTTTATTTTTCCTTTTATGTTGTTGGTCGGAGGTTGTCCTGTCCGCCGTCGTCAAACATCTGCAGCATCTTTTGCTGGCGGTAGCTACTCCCCGAAAACCTTCAGTCCTATGATGGAGCACACCAGAGTGGTCAGAAAAAACATGCGGGCCAGAGTCACAGGCTCCCTGAAAACCAGTATGCCCACAGCCACCGTGCCCGCCGCGCCTATACCGGTCCACACGGCGTAGGCCGTCCCTATGGGCAGAGTCTGCGCCGCCTTGGCCAGCAGCCCCATAGATGCCGCCGATGCCACAAGGAAAGCCGTGCCCCATGCATATAGTTCCGTGCCCGCCGTGCCGCGCAACTTGCCAAGGCAGAAGGTCATCGTCACCTCCAGCACCCCCGCCGCAAAAAGTATCAACCAGCTCATCTGCGTCCGTTTTGTCCTGTCGGCTGCAAATTTAGCCATTTGCAGCCGACAGCCAAAGCCTTTTGTCGGCATTCTGCGCATTCCCGGCCACCGGCAGGTTCAGAACGTCAGATAATAAAACCGCTTCTTCAGAAACTCATAGTCGTCCACCTTGTTCTGGTCGTATTTCTTGCGGCAGAAACCGCAGATGCGGCAAAACTCGTCATACCAGCCCGCAAACGACTTGGGCTTGTTTATCATCTCCTTGCTGTTGTAGAGCATATTGGCTATGCGGGCCTGGTCCTTTGGCAGCTGAAAGGCCCTTATGTCCTCCACCAGCATGGGCAGGTAGTCTGTCTTGAGAGGGTTGCGCCCCTTGAACCCCATGCCGAAATAGTTCTCCAGACCCGACTGTATGTCCTGTGTGGTCACCGACCGCAGGGGCGCGTCGGCCGACTCGCTGCAGTTGTACGTGTCCACGTGCTCTATGCGCGTGTGGATATAGGTAGCCCCGGCAGCCACGTCCACCTTGGTGCCAATGGCAATGTTGCCGTTTATGGTCACTTCCATCTTCGTCAGTGTTTGGCTACCAGAGTGTTTATGTTCACGTTCTCTATCTTTATCACCGAACGGCGGCGCTTCAGCAGGCGGTTTTCGGCAAACAGGGTCAGCAGGCGGGTCAGCAGATGCCGCAGGCACATCTCGGCCACACGCACCACCACACACGAGAGGATTATCAGCACGGGGGCAAACAGCCCGCCGTACACAAGGCTCACAAGCAGCAGGGGGATAATGCACAGCAGGGCTGCGCTCACTGAAATGCCCATCGCCGTCTGACGGCGGAATTCACTTTGCGTTACTTTGTTTTTCATGACGGTTGTTTTTTTGTTTACTGGTGCAAAGTAAACGCCATAGTGTTCCAAAAAGCGGAACACTTCAGAAAATTTTTCCTATCTTCGCCCAAAAATTTGTTCTGCACCATGAAACTGACACAACACTCGTGGCTCGTGAGCCTGCTCAGTCAGCACCCGCAAGGCTACACCCTGGCGGAAATCAACGGATTCTGGCAACAGTCCAACGCCTACAACGGACGGCCGCTGTCACGCACGTCGCTCTTCCGGGCGCGCGACACCATACTCAACCAGTTCGGCATCCTCATAGAGTGCGAGTTCCACCGTGGCAACTCGCGCTACAAAATCGGCAACCCGGGCGAACTGCAGCGCGACTCCATGAAAAACTGGCTCTACTCAAACCTCGCCGTAGGCAACCTGCTGGCTGACCACACCGCACTCAAAGACCGCATAATTCTTGAAAACACACCCGTCAACACAGCCCACCTCCACTGCATACTGCAGGCCATGCGCCGCCACAGGCAGCTGGAAATGCACTACCAGAAATACACCTCCGACAGTCCCACGGTACGCACCGTGGCGCCCATAGCCCTCAAACTGTGGAAACAGAGATGGTATCTTCTGGCGCACCAGAACTCCGGCGACAACAGCGCGTTCCGCGCCTCGCTGCGCGTCTTCTCGCTCAACCGGGTAAAGGACGTCACCGTCACCGGACTGCCATTCAAAATTCCGGAAGACTTCTCGCCGCACGAATACTTCAGCGACTGCTATGGGGTGCTTGCCAGCGACGGGGTCAAGCCCGAACGCATAGTGGTCAGGGCCTTCGGCCAGACACCGCACTATCTCAGGGCGTTGCCGCTGCACCACTCGCAAAGGGAACTGGAGACGGGACCAGACCACACCGACTTCGGGCTATGCCTCAAACCCACGCCGGATTTCCTCTCACACCTGCTTACACACGGAACGGGACTCAAAGTGCTCTCGCCGCAGAATCTTGCGCGGGAAATGACCGGCCGCCTGCGGCAGATGCTGCAGGCCTATGCGCCGGAACTGCGGTCTCCGGCTAAATCCTCACAGCCTTGAGGATGGACTCGATGCCCATGAGGTCACGGCATATGTCGTTGACTTCGGCAGTGTCGTGTACCAGCACTGTCACACAGGCATTGAACAGCCCCTTGTCGGTCTCTATGTTGAGCTTCTTCACGTTGAGCCCGCGCTTCTTGAACAGCGACTCGGCAATGTGGAACAGCGTGCCCGCCTTGTCTACCCCCTCCACGTGGATGCAGGTCTCGAACAGGTGGCCGTGCTGCATGTTCCACTTCACTGCCACTATGTTGTTGCCGAACTGCGTCTTCAGTCTGGTGGCCTCCTCGCACTCGCGCTTGTGGACGGTAAACGTACACTCCCTGTCGTCTACATAGCCCAGGGCGTCGTCGTTGGGTATGGGACGGCAGCAGGGGGCTATGACGCATTTGTCTATGTTGACCTCGTCTATGGAGAAAACTTTCTTCTTGTCAATGGAACCGACAAACTCCCGCAGGTCGGAACAGTTCCTCACGGTCTCGTCGCCACTGCCGCGGTCCTTGTCCTTGCTGCCCACAAACGGGAGCAGCTTGCGCCACGACAGGCGGCCGGCCTTGCCGTGACCGCGTATAAAGGCAATGTCGTCATCACCCAGGGCCACTGTGCCGTTGCCCACGTCAAGCAGAAGCTGCGACTGGCTCGCACGCTGGTGGAAAACGCGCAGACGCTCCAGCACATTGCCGTTGAACTCTATGCCGTTGTCCTGCAGGAACTTGCGTATCTTGCGCTCGCCGCCTGACTCCTGCACGCGGTCCATCTTGCGCAGGCAGGCCTGTATCTTGCTCTTTGCCTTGGCCGTCACTGCATAGTTCAGCCATTCGTGGCGCACCTGCTGGGTGCGCGCCGTGAGTATCTCCACCTGGTCGCCTGAATTGAGCTGGCAGGTGGCGGGCACGAGCTTGTGGTTCACCTTTGCCCCTATGCAGTGGGTGCCCAGAAAGGAATGGATGGAAAAGGCGAAGTCAAGGGCCGTGGCGCCCGCGGGGAGCGTCTTGATTTCACCCTTGGGGGTAAACACTATTATCTCCGACGCGAAGAGATTGAGCTTTATGGTGTCAAGCAGGTCTATCGTGTCGGGCTGGGGGTCTTCCAGTATTTCCTTGATGGTGTGTATCCAGCCGTCCATCTTGTCGTCGGAAGGCGTCGATAGGCCGTTTTCGCGGTTCTTGTATTTCCAGTGGGCGGCCAGGCCCTGCTCCGCTATTTCCTGCATGCGCTCCGAACGTATCTGCACCTCTATCCAGTTGCCCTCGGCATCCATCAGCGTCACGTGGAGTGCCTGGTAACCGTTGGCCTTGGGGTGGTTCACCCAGTCGCGGGTGCGGTCGGGATGTGCCTTGTAGATACGGGTCAGGGCCACGTATATGTTGAAGCACGTGTTCACCTCGTCCTCGCCGGGCTTGGGCTTGAAGACAATGCGGGTGGCCAGTATGTCGAAAATCTCCTCAAACGAGACGTGCTTGTTCTGCATCTTCTTCCAGATGGAATACGGGGTCTTGATGCGGGCTGATATGTCGTAGTCCAGCCCCAGACCGTCAAGGGCTTCCCTTATGGGACCGGTAAACTCGCTGAACACGGTGTCGCGCTCGGCCTTGGTGGCGGCGAGCTTTTTCTGAATCGTGTCGTACTCCTCGGGGTGCTCGTACCTGAAACTTAGGTCTTCAAGCTCGTTCTTTATCTTGTTGAGTCCCAGACGGTCGGCAATCGGCGCATAGATATAGAGGGTCTCGCCGGCTATCTTGTACTGTTTGCCCGGAAGCATCGACGAGAGTGTCCGCATATTGTGGAGGCGGTCTGAAATCTTTATCAGTATCACGCGGATGTCCTCGCTCATCGTGAGCAGGAGCTTCTTGAACGTCTCGGCCTGCAGCGAGGCCCTGTCGCCGAAGATGCCGCCCGATATCTTCGTCAGCCCCTCCACGATGTTGGCTATCTTGTCTCCGAACAGGTTCTTTATGTCCTCAATCGTGTATTCCGTGTCCTCCACCACGTCGTGCAGCAGGGCCGCACACACCGATGTCGACCCCATCCCCATCTCGCCGCACACTATCTGGGCCACAGCTATCGGGTGCAGTATGTAGGGCTCGCCCGAACGGCGGCGCACTCCCTTGTGGGCCTGCTTGGCGAAGTTGAACGCGCGCGTGATGATGTCCACCTTCTTGCGGTGGTTCGACGCAAGGTAGGTGTCAAGCAGATGGCGGAACGCTGCGTATATCTGTTGTTCCTCTGCGCTTTCTGTTGTCCTTTCGTCTGTCATGTCGTTGCGCTTATTTCACCCTCAGCTTGCGGCCTGCCCTGATCCTGTCGCCATTGAGGTTGTTCAGTTTGCGGAGCTTGGCCACTGTGGTGCCGTGGCGTGCGGCGATGGCCCCGAGGTTGTCACCCTGGCGTATGGTCACTGTCTTGCCGCCGCGGGCAGAGCGTTCGCGCCGGTTCTGTCTGCGCTCGACGGTTGCCTTGCGCTTGGCGTGGGATGTCTCCTGCTCCTGCACCTCGCTGTCGTCCGCTGCCGGAGTCTCGTCCGCCACGGCAGTGCTTCCGTCAACGGCATCTGTGCCGGAAACCGAATTGCGGTATATGGAGTCTTCAACGGCGGCAAACTTCACGCACAGCTCGTCGGGCAGGGCTATGACACAGCGGCGGCGGCCGCCCGGAACCAGTGAAGTCCTGTACTGGGGGTTGAAACCCTTCACCTCGTCTGCGCCAATGCCGCACGCCCCGGCTATCTGCTCCATCGTCATGTCATAGTGCACCACGGCTGTATCAAGCACCACGGGCCTCACGGCGGTACGCGGCTTGATGTTGTGCTGGCTGTAGTTGTTCATTATGTACAGGGCTGCAATGAACGCGGGCACATAACCGCGGGTCTCGCCCGGCAGATAGGGGTAGATGGTCCAGTAGTCCTTGGAGCCGGCGCGCGCAATGGCGCGGTTGACATTGCCGGGACCGCAGTTGTAGGCTGCCAGCACGAGACTCCAGTCGCCGTAGGTGTCGTAGAGGTTACGCAGGTATTTGGCGGCAGCCTCGGTGGACAGGTAGGGGTCGTTGCGCTCGTCAACCCACGTGTTGATGTCAAGGCCGTACATCTTGCCGGTGCTCGGCATGAACTGCCACAGGCCGCCCGCACCGGCGCGGCTGCGCGCCCTGGGGTTCACGGCCGACTCTATCACCGGCAGGTAGTTGAGTGCCTCAGGCACGTCGTGCCTGTACAGTATGTCGTCGAAGATGTTGGCATAGAGGTTGTAGCGCCCTATCATGCTCGCCACGGAACCGCGCATACGGGTGGTGTAGCGGTCTATGTAGCTCCGCACCACATTGTTGTACACGTGGAACTCATCCGGACCGGGTATGGCCTTGAGACGCTCCGCGAAATACTCGTCGGGGAAAAACGGATTCCTGTCGGCAAGCTCCACGTCGTCGTCAAGCGGACTGAGGTAGTTCTTGTCGATATAGCTGTTTGACTCGTCTTCCTGCGCCTCGTACTGCAGGCCGTATGGCATGTCGCTCTCGTCGATGCCGTAGTCTTCAATCTGTGCCAGGACCGGCAGGCTTGCCGTCATCAGCCCCGACACCAATAGTATATGTCTGATTCCGTATGTCATGATTCAACCTTGTGTGTTAGTCTTGCGGAAACCGCCGGCAGCCGGCGCACCGCCTCAGAACTTTATGCTGCACTGCACGCCCAGAGCCTTGCCGCCGCCACTGCCTATGGCGTTGCGCTGCTCGATTGACGCCGGCTCAAACGACACGCTGAGATCCTTGCTTATGTCAAATGTCGACAGCTGCGCGTCCACGTAGGCGTCAACCACCGAAACGAGATACACCCCGAAAAAGGCGAAGATGCTCATGTCGCGGTACTTGCGGTAATAGTCGCGCTTGTGCCTGAAAATCTTCTTGAACTGCTCCTCGCGCCCGGTTATGTCATAGCCCATGGGCAGCATGTTGGTGTAGGAGTGCGTGTTGGGGTCGTCGTCCATGATGTCAAGATAGGCCTGCGAATAGTCGTCGTACATCTGCTGGTTCCACAGCAGGGCGTATGTGCAGCCCAGAAAACCCCCGTAGATGATGGGCAGCTTCCAGTATTTGCGATTGTATATCTGGCCCGCGCCGGGCAGCACCAGCGACAGCCAGAGAGCGCGGTTGGGGTTCGGCACAAAGACCGACCCGTCCTTGCGCAGCCTGCGACTGTGCGGCCTTGCGGTACAGGCGGAGTCTCCCTGCACCTGTGCCAGCGAGTCGGCTGCCGCATACAGCGCGGTCATGCCGGAGTCCGCGCGGACTACCGTGTCGGCCATGACACCGCGGGCTTCCGCGTTAGGGACGACAACGGCAGCTGCCAGAATGGTCAGTATGGATATCCGGAACCTCACTTGCAGACGGGCGTTACGTCAAACCAGTTCGCGGAGTCTGCCTACCACGGCATCCATCTCTTCCGGGGTGGCAAACGACAGCGTGATGCTGCCTTTGCCGCTGCTGTATTTCGCGCCGACCTTGGTGCCGAGAGCGTCGGCGAGCTGCTGCCGCAGTTCCGACAGTTCCTTGGGCAGTGCGGAGGCAGAATGCGCCTTGCGTGAGGTCTGGCTCACGGTGACGCCCTCGTTGATGTCACGCGCCATCTCCTCCACCCTGCGCACCGAGTAGCCGTTTTTCTGTATCTCGTTGAACAGCCTTACCTGCTGCGCGGGGCTTTGCACACTCAGTATGGCACGGGCGTGCCCCTGGTCAATCTGCTTGTTGCGCAGTGCCAGCTGCACCGGTGCGGGCAGCTTCAGCAGACGCAGGTAGTTGGCCACGGTAGTGCGCTTCTTGCCCACCTTTTCGGCCACCGCCTCCTGGGTGAGGTGCATGACCTGCTGCATATTGCTGTAGGCAAGGGCTATCTCTATGGCGTTGAGGTCCTCGCGCTGTATGTTCTCCACCAGAGCCATCAGGGCCACGCTTTCGTCGTCGGCCTTGCGCACATAGGCGGGCACGGCTTTGAGTCCCGCAAGCTGGCTCGCACGCCAACGCCGCTCGCCGGCTATTATCTGGTACGTGCCGTCGTCCATCTGGCGCAGGGTGATGGGCTGGACAATGCCTATCTGCTCTATGGAGTCGGCCAGCTCGCGCAGGGTCTCTGGGTCAATCTCCCTGCGGGGCTGGTTGGGGTTCGCCACAATCTTGTCGATGTCTATCTCGTTGATCGACGATGAGCCCTGGGGGTTGATGTCGTCGGTGGATATCAGCGCGTCAAGGCCGCGGCCGAGCGCACTGAACTTCTTTTCGGGAAATTTCTTGTGGGGCATATCTCTCTGTGCTTGTCTGCATGTGCATGGCAGGCGGAACGGCCGCTATTCCGCACCCTTGCGCTGCTTGTTCTTGTTCAGTATCTCCTTTGCCAGCGCAAGATAGCTGCGGGCGCCCTTGGAGTCGGCGTCATACTGTATGGCGGCCAGACCGTGCGACGGGGCTTCGCTCAGCTTCACGTTGCGCTGCACGACGGTCTTGAACACCAGATCCTCAAAATGCTTCACCACCTCGTTGTAAATCTGGTTGGCCAGCTTCAGACGGCCGTCGTACATGGTTAGCAGGAAACCCTCTATCTGCAGTCCGGGATTGAGCTTGCGCTTGACAAGCTTGATGGTGTTGAGCAGCTGGGCTATGCCCTCCAGCGCGAAATACTCGCACTGCACGGGAATGATTACCGAGTCGGCCGCCGTGATGGCATTCACCGTGATGGCGCCCAGCGACGGACTGCAGTCTATGATGATGTACTCGTATTCGGACTTCAGGGGCTGGAGCATCTTGCGCATCACCGTCTCGCGGCCTTTCTCTATGGCAAACAGCTCGCGCTCCGCACCGGCCAGGTTCACATGGCTGGAGATGATGTCAAGGTTGGGCACGTCGGTGGTGTATATGGCCTCGTGCGGGTCAGCGCCGTTGATCAGACAGTCGTAGACGGTGCAGTCCACGTTGCCCACCTCAATCCCCAGACCGGACGAAGAGTTCGCCTGGGGGTCGGAGTCCACAAGCAGTACAGTCTTTTCAAGCGTCGCCAAAGAGGCCGCCAAATTGATTGCGGTCGTGGTCTTCCCCACCCCGCCCTTCTGGTTGGCTATTGCAATAATCTTACCCATAGTACGGACTTCTTGAACCCTGCTCGCCGGAACAAGGCTACATTTATGCAAAGGTAGCGTTTTTTCGGGAATATATGGTGCAAAAACGGGGTTTATGCGAGTTTGCCGCCAGCCCTCCGGTATTTGCGCGCCTTTTCGTAGAGGTTTTCACCATTCTACTTGCCAATATCCACACTCGTGATACACAGTCTGTTGACTCTGCCTCTTCGGCTGCGTTCCCATGGATTATGCGGACAGCGTGATAGCCAATCCGCTAATCTGTGGATGTTTGTATCTAATTGGCGGATCCTGACCAACGGGAAGACCGCTCGCCGCCTAAATACTCGCTGATGGAGTTGTCGTACATGTTGCCATATTGCGCGGCGTTATAGACCTTGACGTGGGAGCCGCTGGTGGTGCGGGCCAGGGTGTAGTAG
>CAVHBF010000065.1:0-10475 GCA_963634195.1 Bacteroides thetaiotaomicron
GTCTACCACTTCCTTGAAACCTGTCCATTCGCCCGCGTCATAGACTCGTTTGTTGAACTTCGCGTCAACCGAAAAGTGTATCTTGTTTCCCGACTGCGAAAGGCTTGCCCTAACAGATGCCGCCGAATTTGAAATATCCGATTTCATCGGAGCGTTCTGCATCTTCATGCCCTCTGGCAGAGTTATGGTTTCGTCAAAATCTATCTGGCGCGAACAGCGGTCTTTGAAACCGTATTTGCGCTGGTCTTTGTAGCTGCCTACAGACAGGAACGACTGCAGCGATCGGTACAGGTTGTTCATCACCAGAGGCTTCAACGCCATCGCCGTACTGTCGCCGATGGCATAGCCGGGAATCTCGTAAGTATAGACGATGCGTATCGGGGCGGACTGATAGTCCTTGGGGGCTTTGCCGTAATCAACCGACAGAAGCCGCGCCCGTGGCGACACCCTGAGCAGTTCTGCCTCAAGGGTCTGATCCCATCGCGACATCCAGCCACGGGTGAACACGGAACGCACCGAAGCGTCCGACTGCCCTTCCGCCTCAATGGCAAACGTGCCCTTGAGCATGCCGTCAGACGCGAGGATGTTGTCGGCCTTTATCCTGACATAATGGTTCTCGGGAGCCGAAACGGGAGTCTCCAGCAAGTCGCTGCCCTCTGGGATGCCCGGCAGGTAGTTCTGCTGCTGCTCCGCGCTGCTCCACAGCTCGCGGTTGAAAGGCACCCATGTGGGGTCAAGCGGCATCAGCGTACCGTTTTTGAGCCTCACCACACACACACAGTGGTTGAAATGGTCTGCAGGGATTTTCTCCACACGGCTGCCGGCCATGGTCATGGCAGGATAGGCCTTGAAGCCGGCAATCCTCAACATTCCTATCAGGGTGCCGGCAATGTCCTTGCACACGCCGGCTCGGTCTGTCATGTTCATGTCAAGGCTGTGGAGCGTGTAACCTTCGCCCTTGCCCATCGGCATGCCGAGATAGCGTATGTTGTCGGCCACCCAGTGGGTGAGCGCGCTTATCTTTTCCATTTCAGTCCTCTTGCCTTTGAGCACTTCCGCCACTTTGGCTCTGGCCTCTGGGGTCGGTCTGAAACTGCCGTAGTCTTCCTGCGCGCCGTAGAACCAACGCGATTTGACAAACCAGTCCTTTGTGGTCGAGAGCATCAGTTTTGGGGCCACATCATAGAGATCAAGCATGTTCGGTTCCTTGCTGAACGGAGTCTGATTGTCAAGGGCTATCGTAAGATACTGGCGACCGCCGACCGAAGATTTCCGTTCCGTGTATTTGCCGCTGTACTGATACAGCTTGTACTGCAGGCGGCAGGTGTCAGGCAGGGAGAGACAATACACCTTGCGCCGGGTGGGCTGATCTACCCAGAACGGCACGATATCGTAGAACTGCCCCCTCAGCGGCGGTACGAACCGCTCATCGTCCGAGGCGGAACCGCCAGGGCCGCCACACGTGCCGGCTGTGCTCCCCCCGCCTGCGAGCAGGGCATAGGTGAAGCCGTTTTTCTCTATCTCATAGGCAAGCGTGTCTCCGGGGGCCAGATGCCCCACCTCTATCATTATCTGCCGCGCACCCCAGAAGATGGAACGGGCGGGAGCCACGTAGTCCTTGGCGGTCTTGACATCGATGTCCGTCTCCCCGCCACCGTTGCGGCTCACCCTCACATACTTGAACCGCGCAAATGCGGTCAAGGGGTCATAGTCGTACACTATACAGTGGTTTTTCAGTGCCGCCTCCTTGGTCTTCACCGTAAGCTTGCGGGTGATGTTGAACGTGGCGGAACCCGAGGGCTGCACCGTCACGTAGGTGCTGTCCAGCAATGTCACCGAACCTGCGGACTTGAAGGCGTCGGCGGAGGCAAACGATACGGATGATACCGACAGACCGATACACAACGCCAAAAAGGTCTTTACTTTCATTGTCTTTTTTGTATAAGAGGGTGGATTTTTCTTTGTTCGGATTCCTGCCCTTGCAGGCTTTGCGTCGTCTGCAAGGGCGTAGACCCGGACAAAGTTAAGACTTTTTTCTTGAGCGCGAAGCTGTCGTGCGGTCATTTTTGCATGCCAACATTGCAAAGAGCGGCAGGACTCCCGGGAGTCCTGCCGCTCTTGAATGCCCTGCACGGGATTTCCTTGCGGATTTCCGGCGGCTTATTTCTTGGTTTCAGCGGAGCTGTCCTTCTTTATCCTATGCCCCAGCACAAGGTATGCCAATGGTGCGGAAATGAAAATAGAGGAACATGTGCCGAACACGACTCCGAGTATCATCGCGAATGAGAAACTGCGTATGCTTTCTCCTCCGAGGAAGAAGATGCACAGCAACACGAGCAACGTGGTTGAAGAAGTGTTGATAGTACGGGTCAGCGTGGTGTTGATGGATGTGTTGAACAACTCCTGACGGTCGTGCTTGGGATACAGGCGCGTAAACTCGCGGATACGGTCGAAAATCACCACCTTGTCGTTGATGGAGTAGCCTATGCAGGTCAGGATTGCCGCAATGAAGGTCTGGTCTACCTCAAGACTGAACGGAAGCACGCCCCACAACAGCGCGTAGACACCGATTATGAGCAGCGCATCGCAAACAAGTCCCACGGTACTGCCCACGGAGAAAGCCACGTTGTGGAATCTCACAAGAATATAGAGGAAAATGGCAATCAAGGCGAAAATCACCGCACGGATGGCACCATAAGTCACGTCCTTGGCAACCGACGGGCCCACCTTCTGCGAAGACACTATCGAACCGCCCTTCTGGTTGTCGCGGTCCTTGAACACTTCAAATGTCACGCCCTTGGCAAGGAACTTGTCCTTCAGCGAGTTGTAGAGCAAGTGCTCTATCTCACCGTCAACAGACGGGTCATGGCTATCGATCTTGTAGTTGGTGGACACGCGTACCGTACGCCCGTCCGTACCCAGAGCCAGCACCGACACGTTGGCTTCGCCCACGTTGGGGGCTATGGCATCACGGATTTCTTCCGGCACCACAGGATTGTCGAAGATGACGTTGTAGTTGCGGCCACCCGTGAAGTCAATGCCGCTGCTCAGACCACGCACGCCGTATCCCACGAAGCATACAACCAGAGCAACGCCCCACACGATGAAGCTCTTGTGGTAGAAGCTCATGAACCTGTACTTCGTGCCGTGCAGGAAATTGCGCGACATGACCGTGGTGAACGTCAGGTTCTGCCACTTGTCCTTGTTGATGAAATGTTCAAACACTATACGGGTAAGCCATACGGCGGTAAACACCGATGCCAGCAGACCTATGATGAGGGTCGTGGCAAAACCGCGTATGGGACCTGAGCCAAAATAGAACAGTATGATACCCGTGATTATGGATGTCACGTTGGAGTCCACAATGGCGGAGAACGCATTGCTGTAGCCGTCAGCCAGTGCCGACTTGAGCTTCTTGCCGGCAGCAAGCTCTTCCTTCGTGCGTTCGAAGATGAGCACGTTGGCGTCTACCGCCATTCCGAGCGTCAGCACTATACCGGCGATTCCCGACATCGTCAGAGCCGCCTGGAACGAAGCCAGCACGCCGAGGATGAAGAATATATTGACAAACAGCGCGCAGTTGGCAACCATGCCGGGTTTGAAGCCGTAAAGCAGACACATGTAAATCATCAGGAGCACGAACGCCACCGCACACGACACAAGACCCTTGTTGATGGAAGCCTGTCCGAGCGACGGACCAACAGTGTCGTCCTGCACGATCTTGATAGGAGCGTCCATCTTGCCGCCCTTCAGCACGTTGGAGAGGTCCTTGGTGTCTTCTGTGGAGAAATTGCCGGTGATGGTGGAGTTGCCACCACTTATTTCGTTTATCACGTTGGGTGCACTGTAAACCACGCCGTCCAGCACGATGGCCACGGCCTTGCCTATGTTGTTCTTGGTAAGGTTGGCCCACACGCGGGCACCCTCGTTGTTCATGGACATGCTGACCATGGGCTTGCCGTACTGGTCAAAGTCGGCACGGGCATCGTCAATGGCACTGCCCCCAAGAGGGGCCTTGCCGTCGGCGGGCACGCGGATGGCATAAAGCTCAAAGATGTCTGCCTTGGGGAACAGTTCCGAAGACTTCACTCCCCATTTGAGGGACACGTCGGCACGCAAGGTGGACTTGGCCTCCGGCGAATTGAGTATCCTGTCGACTTCGGCGGTGTCGTACGAAGCCACATAACCTACCACTGCACTGCCCTCGCGGCTGTTCTGCGCAGGCATAATCATCGACAGCAGAGGGTGTGCCTTCTTGTTTGCGGCAACTGCGGCGGCGTTGGATGCCGTCTCGCTCTTGGCCGATGCGCCTTTCAGCTTCGACTCAAGACCTGTCGCCACGGCGGTGTCGCTCTTGGCGGTCTCGGCCTCTGTGCTGTCGGCTTTAGTGTCGCCGCCCACAAGCTTGGAGTCAAGGGCCTGCAGTTCCGGCCATATGTCGGCAAAGGAGTAAGTCTCCCAGAATTCAAGGTTCGCACTGGTCTGGAGGAGCTTGCGCACACGCTCCGGCTCCTTCACGCCCGGCATCTCCACCATGATGCGGCCGCTGCCGCCCTCGAGCTTCTGGATGTTGGGCTGGGCCACGCCGAAACGGTCTATACGCGAACTCAACACATTGTACGAGTTGTCAATGACATCTTTAACCTTTGCGCGCAACACACTCTCTATCTGTTTGTCGGTGGAACGGACGTTGATCTTCTCGCCCATCTGCTGGGTGGCAAACACCGATGACAGCTTGTCCTCTCCGGCAAGGTTCTGGTAGGCCTTTATAAACAAGGTGATGAAATCGCCCTGTGTTTCATCGGCCTCGCCCGATGCCTTGGCGTAGGCCTTGGCAAAAACAGGGTCGCTGGCATTGTCGGCGGCAAGAACACGTATGACATCCGGAACGGAGACTTCAAGTGTCACGTTCATTCCACCCTTCAGGTCAAGACCCAGACCAAGCTGGTATTCCTGACACTCCTGAAGAGTCTTAAACATCCACACCCTCTCGTTTTTCATCGAGTCCAGATAACGCTGCCCCGCCTTGGGCGACATCTTGGCGGCATTGCCTTCATAGTGGTTTGTCACAAAAGAAAAAGAGAGATAGTAAACGCACACTAGTGTCAATAGCACCGCGAATACTTTTACAAATCCTTTGTTTTGCATTTCTGTTTGATTATTTGTTGTTATTATTTTCCTGCCAATTGCCCAAACCCATGTCTTTCATGAATTTGACGTGCAAATATAACATTTTTTTTCAACCCGTTTGGCATACTCCCGGTTTAAATCGGATAATTGCGGGAAAAAGCCGATGACACGAAGACAACGCCGCTCCCATGGATGTGGCTTGCCGCCGTTTCTGGCACAACGGGCAACCGTTCACTCCACGCGCTTCAGACAGGCGGACACGGGATAGTGGTCTGACATTTTGTAACGCTTTTCCACAACTGCGCCGAACGACCGCCAGTGGTGGCTGCACAGTATGTTGTCAAGGCGGAAGAACATGCCCGACCTGTGATAGGAAATCCCGGGGCCGTTGCCGGACTCCACATAGGCATCGTTGAGCTTGCGGGTCAGGCGGCTGTGGACATACGACAACGGAGAGTCGTTGAAATCTCCGCACACTATGACCGGGATGTCGCCCAGCGTCTCCAGATATTCCGCGAGGGAGTCCGCCTGGACTGCCCTTTCCACACCTGCCTTGTTCACCTTGCGGCACAGGCGCACCACGTTGTCCTTGACGGGTTCTTCCTCTGGCGACAGGATTATTCCGCGATAGTCTTCCTTGTCCTTCGCGCTCATGGAGTTTGACACGAAGTGGCTGTTCACCACAGCCACCGTGTCTGCGTCTATCTTGATCAGATATACCGCACAAGCATGGCTCGCCGACGGCGAACCGGTCTCCTTGCAGCTCAAAATGGGATAATCCGAACAGATGGTCATGCCGTTGGATGCGGAATAGTCGCGGAATCTCCAGTGCGACATGGCATCTTCCACCTCTTTGCGGTAACGCTCCGCGCAGGACGTTTCCTGCGCGCAGAAGATGTTGGCGTCGGAAGTGCGCAAAAACTCGAGCATGGACTTGTATTCTTCCGCATCATTCACGGCAAAGCCTAAAACATTGTAGGATTCCACCTTGACGCATCCTTTGGGCACGGGTTGGGAGATGTTGACCGGGCAATAGGAGCGCAGTGCCGGCGTGCAGACAAGCATGGCGCAGAAACTCCACAGCCACTTGCGCGAACATACGATCAGCCAACAGAGCATGAGAATGAAATTGGTGGCAAAAAGGAACGGGAAGAGCAGAGTGACCGACACGAGCCACGGCAACACGCCGGGATTCATCATCCCGCCAAACGCCGAAACAAGCAGCAGCGCGGCACACACGAGGTTAAGCGCGAGAAACAATCTGGGGAAAATGCCCTTCACCCTATTTCTCCTGATATCCATGCCCGAACTTGTTCTGTCTGTTTACACCGCCTGCATCCCGTACAGCCGCAACCGCTGTCATTGCCGGGGCTACCGGCGGCTTCTGAAATCAAAGATGGTCTTTTTCTCGTCTTCGGTAAGACAACTGTAGCCCGACCTCTTTACTTTTTCCAAAATACGGTCTATCTCGTCCTGCTTGGCCTTCCGCTCGGCCATGGGGTCTGTCTTGGGAGCGGAGCTCTCCGATGGCCTCTGTCTGCGGCGCGTATGTGCGTTGCCCCTTTCCTTCATCCTGTCCCAGAAGCTTTGCTTGCCGGGACTATACTCTCTCCACGAAGAAAAACCGTATGCCTTTCTGCGGGCGTCGCGACGCCAATAGAGAATCAGCACCAGGCCAAACAGCATCCCGCCCAAATGCGCAAAGTGCGCCACCGAACTGTTGCTCGCGCCCACGCCAAGCAGCAACTCAATGACGGCATAGCCTATCACCAGATACTTTGCCTTCACTGGCATGGGCGGTATCAACAGCAGGATGCGCTCATTGGGAAACGACATGCCGAAACCCAACAGGACACCGAACACCGCACCCGATGCGCCGACGGTAGTCCACATGTCCAGATATGCCGACATCGGCATCTGCACTTTGCCGTCGCCCACCATGGAGTATTGCGCAAGCCCCTGGCTCACGTATTCCACATACTGCACAAGTTCCTGACACAGTCCGGCCCCGACACCGCACACCAGATAGAACAGCAGATAGCGCCTGGGGCCCCACACCTGTTCCAGTATCCTCCCGAACATCCAGAACGCGAGCATATTGAAGAATATATGCTCAAAGCTTGCGTGCATGAACATGTATGTCACCAGCTGATACGGGGCGAAGCTGTCTGCCTTGAAGAAATGCAGTCCCAGAATATTGTTGAGGTCTATGCCGTTCTTGCCCAATATTCCCGCAGCGAAAAACAACAGTATGTTTATGACCAGCAGGTTTTTGGTAATGGGTGGTATTCTGAACATGATATCAAAAGTTTTTATCAATTTGTCCGGCAAAGTTAATACTTATATTTTAAATTGCTGCGGCATGGTGTCAGACAAGCCGCAGCTTTTCCGTTATTTTAACCCGGCATAACCACTCTGCGGGACTTGCAGAACGGCAGTTTTGAAAAGTGGCAAAACAACCGTGCAAAAAGGTGTTCGGCAACGGCAAAACTTGGCATATTTACAAAAAAATGCTCCACAGACAGGAAAAAAACCTTTTTTTGGTTATTTCCGCGAAAAATATTTGGCAGGAAACTTTGATATTACGATATTTGCAACGACTTTGTTCAACAAGAGCGAACAACAATTAACTGAAATATTCACCAACAAATCTCTGAATTATGAAAAAGACAGACTTGATTGCCGCTATCGCCGAAGGTGCCGGCATTTCCAAAGTTGCCGCCAAGGCCGCGCTTGAAACCACTCTTGCAACCATTGCCGGAGCCGTAAAAGCCAACGACAAGATCATCCTTCCCGGTTTCGGGACTTTCAGTGCAAGCAAACGCTCCGCACGCACTGGCATCAACCCCAAAACCAAGGAAAAGATCACCATCGCAGCAAAGACCACTGTGAAGTTCAAAGCTTCTGCAGGCATCCTCGACTAATCATCTCGAAGCCTTATAGTGAGAGCCTCCCGGACAACGTGAATCCGGGAGGCTTTTTTTGTGGTCGCACATGGAACGCCGCAAAGCCTCCCGGGCATTGAAAATGCCGATCCGGCGAAATTTCTGTTTGATTTCCCGTATGCGTTCCGCCCGGTGTGCGGTTGCGTTTCGGCGGAAACGCAACCGCACACCGGGCGGAATGGATATCCGTTTCGGGCGAAACGGCATCCGTAAGCTCAACTCCAGCAGCGGGCATCTCAAGCTTTTTTTCTTTCAGCACGGGCTTTTTTCCCACACGGTCTTTTCGCCGCCTTTCCGGCATTTTCAATCATACGCTTCTTAGGGGGCATTCCGGTTTTCTACAGTCCGATACGATGGAGTCCTTGTGCCATGCAGAAAACCGCTATGCCTACCGGCAGACTGCCGCGTCTCAACCGAACGACTCCCTGCGCAGCGGATAGTTTCCACGGAGCTGTTCGAACCGCCCGGGGTGTGACTTCAGCCGATGCGAATCGTCAAGGGGATTGTACAGCGCGAGCCAGTCTTTCACCGCCTCGCCGGCAGGTGTGCTGCCGGGAGGGAGAGGTGGCGGTGCCGTCTGTTCCAGAAACCTGTCCTCATCGCCGATGGCGATGCCGAAGAACTCGCATACAGCCCTGAGAGCCATGCGGGTGGCATTGCTCTTGCCATCGGCGGAATAACCTGCTATATGAGGTGTGGCTATCACTGATTTATCCAACAGCCGGAGGTTGATGTCCGGCTCGTTTTCCCACGTGTCAACAACCATGTCACTTATGAGTCCCCGGTCAAAGGCCTCCAGCATGGCGCACTCGTCAACGACTCCGCCACGGGCAGCGTTGATGATTGTCGGCCTGTGCTTCAACCGAGCGAAAAAACCGCTCTCGGCCAGATGAAAAGTAGGATGTTGCCCCCCCGTTACCAGAGGCGTGTGAAACGTGATGACATTGCACTTGTCAGCCAGTTCTTCAAGACCAACCAAGTCCACACCTGCCCCACCGGCATCTTCCAAAGGAGGATCGTTGACCATCACGCGGCATCCGGTCTGCGACAGGGCTTTGCACACCTCGCGCCCAACGTTGCCATAGCCGACAATTCCTACGACAAAATCCTCCATGGCGCGGTTGGCCGACAGGCTCAGCACCGCCAGACAGTTCCTCACGTACTGCCCCACGGAGGAGGCGTTGCAACCCGGACAATTGGCCCACGCGATGCCGAGCTGTCCAAGGTCGGCAGTGTTGATGTGGTCAAAACCTATTGTCGCCGTAGCCACAAACTTAACGTTGGTGCCGGCAAGCAGGTCGCGGTCGCAACGAGTGCGCGTGCGTACTATCAGCGCATCGGCATCGCGGAGCTCACTGCTGTCGGCAAACTCCGCTCCGGGCAGGAAGAGCACCTCGCCGAACAGACTTGATGCCGCTTCCGCCATATACGGAATCTTGTCGTCTATCACAACTTTCATGCTGCGAAATTAGTCTTTTTCCGCCTAATCGGCACTGAACTTGAAAATAAACATTACCTTTGCAGGACAACCACTTAACACAAAGATATGGACTTCACTAAACTTTGCCGACCGATTTTTGAGACGGCAATCAACGACTACCACGTGACGGACAATGTTGACACGCCTATCAGCAACCCGTACCCGGAAGGCACGATAGAACACGACCTCTACCTCAAATGCTGGATCGACACCGTGCAGTGGCACTTTGAAGACATCATACGCGATCCTGCCATCGACCCCGCCGCCGCTTTGCTGCTGAAACGCCGCATTGACAAGTCAAACCAAGACCGCACAGACCTCGTGGAACGCATCGACAGCTATTTCCTCACACTCTACAAGGACGTGACACCACAACCGGAAGCAACCATCAACACCGAATCGCCGGCATGGGCCATAGACCGGCTGAGTATCCTTGCGCTGAAAATATATCATATGCGCCTTGAGTCCGAACGGAAAGAAGCCGACGACAGCCACAGGCAGAAATGCGCGGAAAAACTCGCCGTGCTGCTTGAACAGCAAAAAGACCTGTCCACAGCCATTGACACGCTGATTGACGATATCGCAAACGGACGCAAATACATGAAAGTCTACAAGCAGATGAAGATGTACAACGACACCGACACCAACCCTGTCCTCTACGCAAAGAAGTCGGAGAGCTGTCCTCGCTGACAGTTTCTTGTACGAAAATAAGCAAAGGCGGAGAGAATGGATTTCTCTCCGCCTTTGCTTATGGGGAAAAGACGGGGCGGCACGATGTACCGCCCCGTCTTGTGCAAATCAGAACTTGATCTTCTTGCCGTTGACGATGTAAATCTGGCCCTTCTGGAGAGAAGAGGCAGCCTTTCCGTCAAGGGTGACGGCGGAGCCGGCAACAGTGCCGTCCTCGGCCTCCACACCTT
>CAVHBF010000066.1:0-10432 GCA_963634195.1 Bacteroides thetaiotaomicron
GTGAAAACGGCATGATGTACGGCGAAGAATATACGTTGGTAACAGTTGCAGACTATATACTTCAAAACCAACGTGGCAATGCCGTAAGCAATCTCAGTTCCACAAGGGCCTTGCGCGATGTTGCTGCACGTTACGGCGCGTCATATACCCCGGCAGCCGTAGGCGAAGTGAATGTCGTTACGAAGATGAAGGAAACCGGAGCGATTATTGGCGGTGAAGGAAACGGCGGTGTCATTTATCCCGCAGCTCACTACGGTCGTGATGCTCTGGTTGGAATAGCCTTGATTTTGACGTATCTGGCAAAGAAAAGAATGAAGCTGAGCCAGCTTCGGGCGACATATCCGAATTATGTGATTACCAAAAATCGCATAGATTTGAAGCCGGGTATGAATATAGATGCCATTTTGGGAGCGGTAAAGGCTCACTATTCCAACGAGAAGATTACGGACATTGACGGTGTCAAGATAGATTTTCCGACATCATGGGTTCATCTGAGGAAGTCAAATACAGAGCCTATTATCAGGGTTTATGCAGAAGCCTCAACCGAAAAAGAGGCAAACAGTCTGGCAGAAGAAATTATCAGTCAGATTAGAAGTATGATATAGCCAAAGCCGTTTTGCCGTTTCCGCATAGATGTCATGTAGAAATCATACAATAGCATTACTGGCGTTCATTCCTCTTGTCTTATGTGCACAGAGGAATGAATTGCTTAGAAGTACGCTCAAGACTCTTGTCGTAAGCAGGAACGGAGAATGGAATGCCATCCCATACATATCACTCGGGACGAGGGATTGTCTGCAAGTGTCGTTTGATGACCTTGCGCAGGATTACCGTCGCTACAGATACCGCGTGGAACCAATGACTTGGGACTGGAAACAAAATTCCCGTTTGTTGACTTCCGAGTTTCTGGCAAAAGGAATTGGCGATGAGGCCATTGAAGATTTTGAAGAGTCAATGAACACAACCGTGTTCTATACGCACTATTCTTTTGTGTTTCCGGACGAAAACACGTTGATGAAACTTTCCGGCAATTACAGGTTAGTCATATACGATGACGATGAAGGAGAAGACGTTGCTGTCGTTCCATTCTTTGTTGTTGAAGACGGATCTTTGATCAGCGCAACGGCAAGTACTGATACGGACATTGATTTCAACCAAAAGCACCAACAGCTGACCTTGTCCGTCCAACCGGCGCAGTCTTTGAATGCCCACAACTTGGACTCGGAAATACATGTCGCAATAATGCAGAACCTTTCTCCTCTGACAAGCGTATATAATCCGTCTCCGGATATCGTCACGCCAAGCGGCTTGCAGTGGCGACACTCAAAAGACCTCATATTTGACGGAGGAGCGGAATTCAACAAAATAGAGATGACAACGCTCAAACTTGGAGGACTGGGGATTGATAACATAAAGTGGTATTCTCCATACTATCACGCCACGTTGACTGGCGACACCCCCATGGCCAATTACGTTTACGACGAGGATGCCAATGGTGCGTTTCTGGTAAAATCAATCGACAATGCGGATTCCGAAGTGGAGGCTGACTATGTGTTTGTACATTTTACTCTTCACACGGGAAAGCGTCTGAACGGTGATGTATATATTGATGGGGCTTTTTCCAACCATTCCCTGACTCCGGACTACATGATGGAATTCAATCCCGTGAGCAAGTCTTATGAAGCGACCGTGCTCATGAAGCAGGGCTATTATAATTATCAATATATCCTCAAGCAGGAGAGGGCATTGTCCCTTTCTGAAACTGCGGGTAGTTTTTATCAAACGGAAAACAGATATTCGGTATTTGTATATTACTCACAGAAAGGCTTCCGACACGACAGAATAATCGGACTGAAAGACTTTCGCTTTATACCTTCAGCCAAATGAAATCCATGTATATCCTGCCTAATGCGAAAATAAATATCGGTCTGAATATTGTCGGCAAACGCCCTGACGGCTATCATGACTTACAGACAGTGTTTTATCCGATACCGATTACAGATGCGATAGAAATAAAGCAACAGGAAAAGCCCGCTGCTCCGTATGAGTTTGAATCATCGGGAATTCACGTTCCTGGTGTCACAGAAGACAATTTGGTTGTCAAGGTGTTTCTGTCCTTGCAGAAGGAATTTGACCTGCCGCCTGTAAGCATAAACCTTGCAAAGCACATTCCTGTTGGCGCAGGGTTGGGCGGAGGAAGTTCTGACTGTGCATTTATGATGAAGCTTTTAAACGAGTTTTTTTCTTTGGGCTTTTCTGACAAGGAGATGGAACGCAGACTCTCCTCTTTTGGTGCGGACTGCGCTTTTTTTGTACGGAACAGACCTGTTTTTGCCGAGGGAGTGGGGAATGTGTTCTCGCCGGTATGTGTCACGCTAAAAGATTACTTCATAGTGTTGGTAAAGCCCGACATTCATATTTCCACGAGGCAAGCCTATTCTGCCGTTGTTCCGGTAGAACCGACAGAAGATCTTAAAAAAACATTGACGACAGAACCTGTATCCCAATGGAAAAACAGGGTAAATAACGCTTTTGAAAAGTCCGTATTCCCGTTATATCCTAATCTTGGAACAATAAAGGAAACGTTGTATGACATGGGAGCTGTCTATGTGTCAATGACAGGTAGCGGCTCTGCAATATACGGCATATTTGACAGGCCCGTAACAAATGCCCCAACCGTATTCCCTGACTGCTTTACGTTTTCTCACAAACTGTCATGAAATAATCTTCGGGATATGACGACCTGTTTGATTATTTATAGCTACATTTGCCTTGAAATTAAACAGAACTGAAAATGAAACAACTATTGACTCTATCTTTGCTGCTTTCATGCATATTTGGAATTTCGCTGAAAGCCCAAGAGCCAAAGGCGGAAATCAAATTCGAGAAAACGGTGCATGATTTCGGAAAATTCACCGAAAACAACTCTGTCATGACTTGCAGCTTTTTGTTTACAAATACCGGAAAAGCTCCATTGATAATCACACAATGCGTGGCATCGTGCGGCTGCACTATACCCATGTATAGTGACAAACCGATAGCACCCGGCAAAACCGGCACCATAAAAGTCACATACAACGGCAAGGGTCGTTTGCCCGGACAATTCAAGAAGATAATTACTGTAATGACAAATGCCTCCAACAAATTAACTCGCCTGTATATACAGGGTGAGATGTTGGAGGACAACGGCAAATAGACAACATCGCAACAATTCACCAGATATGGCAAACAATAACCATGTTGTAATAATGGCAGGAGGCATAGGCAGCCGTTTCTGGCCGATGAGTAACAAGCGGAAGCCTAAGCAATTTTTGGACATTTTGGGTAGCGGGCGTACATTAATCCAGATGACAGTAGACAGATTCTTGGATATTTGCGGAGTCGACAATATCTGGATTGTAACTTCCGCTGATTTTCTTGACATTACACAAGAACAACTGCCGGAGATTCCCCGAAGCAACATATTGTTGGAGCCGTGCAGAAAAAACACAGCTCCATGTATTGCCTACGTAAGTTGGGTCATAAAATCACTCAACCCGAACGCCAACATAGTGATTTCTCCAAGTGACCACATAATTACAAATGTCCCTGAATTCCAGAGGGCTATACGCGAATGCCTGCAGTTTACGTCATCAAGCGACACAATCGTCACTTTGGGGATGAAGCCAGACCGCCCGGAAACGGGCTATGGCTATATTGAAGCGGATCTGTCATGCTCGACAGTAATCAACAAAAACGTTTTCAGAGTAGACAGCTTTAAGGAAAAGCCGTCGCTTGAAATTGCAAGGGAATATATAACACAACCAAATTATTTTTGGAACTCGGGATTGTTCATTTGGAATGTAAACACGATTGTCAATGCATTTAGGGTATACCAACCCCAAATATCTTCCTTGTTTGAAAGCATTCGCGCATATTATCGTACGGACGAAGAGCAACGTTGCATAGACAGGATTTATCCCCAATGTCCCAATATATCTGTAGACTATGCGATAATGGAGAATGCAGATGAAATATACGTATATCCCGCAGATTTCGGTTGGAGTGATTTGGGAAGTTGGTCTTCTTTGCACAAGATGTTGGGGAAAGACGAATACAACAACGCCATAGTCGGTTCTAATGTCAAAGTGTTTGAGACATCCAACTGTATCATCCATGCAGCATCAGATTCGGAGGTTGTTGTCCAGGGTTTGGACGGATATATCGTTGTTGAAGAAAACGGGACATTGCTGATAACAAAAATGTCCGAAGAACAGAGAATCAAGCTGTTCCACGATTAGTCTATGTCCTGTTGCCATACAGGCAGAAGATTGCAGGTGTCCCAGCGTGTTTGACGGGAAAGGAATACTGTTATGAAAATTGGATTTGATGACGATAAGTACCGTGTAATACAATCAGAGCATATAAAGGAACGTATTGCAAAGTTTGGGAACAAGCTGTATCTTGAATTGGGAGGGAAGCTGTTTGACGACAACCATGCGAGCAGGGTTCTTCCGGGCTTTCAGCCTGACAGCAAGTTGCGTATGCTCTATCAGCTATGCGATACCGCAGAGATAGTGATTGTTATCAGTGCGGTTGACATAGAAAAGAATAAAAAGAGGGGGGATCTGGGTATAACATATGATGAAGACGTCCTGAGGTTGCGCAAGGAATTCCAAGACAGGGGTTTTCTGGTGAGTTCTGTAGTAATCACCCATTACAACGGGCAAAGCAGTGCAGACCTTTACAGGAAGAAACTGGAACATTTCGGCATAAAGGCCTATTTCCATTATACAATAGACGGCTATCCCGGCAATGTTTCACTAATAGATTCCGATGAAGGTTTTGGGCGCAATGACTTTGTGGAGACAACTCGCCCGCTTGTTATAGTAACAGCACCGGGACCGGGCAGCGGGAAAATGGCAGTGTGTTTGAGTCAATTGTATAACGAGCATAAACGCGGAGTTGAAGCGGGATATGCAAAGTTTGAGACTTTTCCCGTTTGGAATCTGCCGTTGAAGCATCCGGTCAACATCGCATATGAAGCAGCAACGGCAGATCTTGACGATGTGAACATGATTGACCCTTTCCATATGGAAACATACAACAAACTCGCCATAAACTACAATCGGGATATTGAGATATTTCCTGTCTTAAACGCTTTGTTTGAGGGAATATATGGTGAAAATCCATACAAGTCTCCTACGGATATGGGGGTAAACATGGTCGGCTTTTGCATTTGTGATGACGAAGTCTGTTGCCGGGCATCCAAGGAGGAAATAATCAGACGCTATTACAATGCTTTGAACATGATGGCGGAGGGGGCAGGCAACGAAGACGAAGTCAACAAGATTGCGCTTTTGTTGAAACAGGCGAAAATTACAACGGATGACAGGTGCTGCACTGTTGCTGCCAAACAAAGGAGAGAAACCACCGGAATGCACGCCGCGGCAATTGAACTTGCCGACGGGACTATGATAACGGCAGGCGAAAGTCCTCTTCTTGGACCATGTGCGGCGCTGCTTTTAAATGCCACAAAATTTTTGGCTGGAATTGACCATAACACAAAGCTGATATCACAGGATATGATAGAGCCCATACAAAAGACCAAAATCAAATATCTTGGCGGACGAAACCCTCGTTTGCACACGGATGAGGTTCTTGTGGCACTGTCTGTACTAAGCCAAAATGATGACAATTGCCGACGGGCTTTGACGCAACTTCCTGAATTGAGAGGTTGTCAGGGGCATTCCACTGTTATGCTAAGCGAAATAGACCGCAAGATACTGAAGAAGCTGGGAATAGGCTTTACCTGTGATCCTGTGAATAAAAAGAATTAGTCCGATGAGATGAGACAGAAGTCGTAATATTATATGCAAAAGGCCGGAGATCTGTAACAAGATTTCCGGCCTTTTGTGTTTCGGCATATCACAGTGGTAAACGTGTGTATCTATGATCCTGTGACTGCTCAACAAGGTTGGGGTTGGCAACAGCCTGTTGGCGAATTGCCATTAGTCGCACTGTGCAAGCTTGTGGTCAGAGCCGAGGACTTCCGTGATTTTATGCTCGTACATCTTCGTCATTTCATCGCGTGCTGGACCACAGTATTTGCGCGGGTCAAACTCTCCGGGTTTTTCTACAAAGACTTTTCTTACGGCTGCGGTGAAAGCGAGTCGTGAATCAGAATCTATATTAATCTTGCATACGGCACTCTTGGCTGCCTTGCGGAGCTGCTCTTCGGGAATTCCTACTGCATCCGGAAGTTTTCCGCCGTATTTGTTAATCATGTCCACATATTCCTGAGGAACAGAAGAAGAGCCGTGAAGCACGATCGGGAAGCCGGGAAGTTTCTTCATGATGGCATCGAGCACGTCGAAAGCCAACGGGGGTGGAATGAGCTTGCCTGTTTTCGGATCGCGTGTACACTGTTCCGGGGTGAACTTGTATGCCCCGTGACTCGTGCCAATGGAGATAGCCAGAGAGTCAACCCCTGTCTTTGAAACGAAGTCAATGACTTCTTCCGGCTTTGTATAGTGGGATTCTGCAGCAACAACATCGTCCTCTACGCCGGCAAGCACACCAAGCTCGCCCTCAACCGTTACACCAAACTGATGGGCGTAATCAACAACTTTCTTTGTGAGGGCAACGTTTTCGTCGTATGGGAGGCTTGACCCGTCAATCATAACAGAGGAGAAGCCGAAATCCACGCAACTCTTGCATGTTTCAAAACTGTCGCCGTGGTCAAGGTGCAGACAAATCTCAGGATGTTTGCAACCAAGTTCTTTCGCATACTCCACAGCTCCTTGGGCCATATAGCGGAGAAGGGTCGGGTTGGCATAATTGCGTGCGCCTTTTGATACTTGAAGTATCACAGGGCTTCTCAAATCCGAAGACGCTTTGATGATCGCCTGCAGTTGTTCCATATTGTTGAAATTGAATGCAGGAATGGCATAACCGCCATTGATAGCCCGTGCAAACATGTCTTTTGTGTTTACAAGGCCGAGTGATTTGTAGTCTACCATGATTTTATTTGTTGATAAATATTGGTTGTTGGTTTATTCCGTTACAAAAGTAACAAATTCTTTTTTGTTGACTGTTTGAGAGGGTGTTATATAATATGCGAACTTTTAAACTGCATATGTCTCACAAAGAGGTTTTTCCGATGCCAGGTTTTATTGCAAACCATACTTGCCAAACATTGTTGCACCTTTGGATTTCAGTTAAAGAAATTCCACGACAGGCCGAACCTTATAACCATAGGGTTGACTGGATAATGAGGTGCACCAAAGGTAGTCCCTCCTTCCTTGCTATAGTTTATGTGGCTTGCCATCAAGTAGAATCTGGTATGCTTAAGGTGGAAATTCACATAGGCGTTTATTATGGGGTGTCCGCCGACTTTTGTAAGGTCGTCCGCCGACTGGTTGGCAAACTGTCCAAGTGCCGGACTGTACGTGTTGGCATAGTATTTGGAGAAGAACGACATATCTGTGCCAAGTTCTGTATCCAGCACTTTGGCTATGCGGAATTTCAGGTATACGTTTGTATAGGCTGTAATGGCGGGAAGGGGCAGGATTTCTTGGCTGTTGGTTGCCTGCCATATTAAGGAGTTTTCCCAATTGAAAATTCCGAATTTGAAATGTTTGTCTACGGCAATGGCAAACACGGATATGTTTTTGGATGCCTGTGATACTTCTGTATTCAAGGTATATTTCCCCTCTGATGTACTTTGGATGACGGTATTTAAATACGTGTAATTCGTGATGCTATAAGCGTCACCTCTGAGCCGGAGTGCCAGTTTTTGGCTCTCCAGCGTAATGCCGATATTGTTTGTGAACTGCTTGGACAGGCTGCTGTTGTTCCACCACAAGTAGGTGGACTGGTAGTGCCTGTAGAAAAATGTAGGAGTCTTGTTTACCGAGGAGGCTCTGAGCGACAGGTCTACCGAGTCTTTCAGCAGTGCGACGCTAAGGGTGCCGCGACCTCTTAGTTCATATTCCCCCCAGCTGTTTCCTTCGTTTGACGTCTGGACAGTCAGCAGATAATTCAGCAAAGGACTCTTTTCGCGAAAAACCTGTGCACCGAGACTGATGCGGTTCTCCGTGAAGCTCTCCCTCCCTTGCAGCCCGGGCATATGGTAGTTGTTGAAGTCGTGTTTTGCAAACAGGCGTATACCTGCCGAAAGATATTTGTTTAGTCCCTCGCTCAGTTCCAATGCCAGATAGTTTGACACCAAAACGTTGTCAAAGTGTTCACTGACAGAATCGCGATTAAGGTAATTGTAGGTGTAGTAATCGGCAAGCGATTGGTTTGCCAGAAACTTACGGCTGTTTGAGCCTATTTTTACTGTGTGGATGATGCTGCTGACAGGAATGAACACAGAGGTGTCTTTCGCTCTTGTCGCTTTGCCCATATGCCCGTTTATCTCTCCTTTTTCCATTTCCCTTGCGGATATGGCACCGTCAGGCGTAGCCTGGACATCTATGGCATTGTCGTCTTTTGTAACTGCAGAGGAGTCCCTTTTTGTTGCCGTTTTCTTGTTATATCCGATACTGTACCTGTGGTTGAACTGAATCCCGTTTATGTGCATTTTGTTCCATACCTTGTTCAGGTTTGTAGGAATTTCTTTGGTTGTATAGTCGGTCGGGAACTTTTGCGGGTTCTTGACATATTCGTCGTCAGTTATACCTCCGTTTTCTCGTGTTTTCAGATAGTTGGCAAACAATAGCCAGTGGGCCTTGTAGTGGTCTTTTATAACAGAACCATAGAGGTTGAATCCAAAGTCGGCTGTAGACTGGCTGTCATGGTAGCCTCGCCCGTAAATATAATCCATGTTAAAGCCGATGCCGGCATCCTTGTTTATGTTTACAGCGTATTTTGCTGTCAGATAATCTTCGCCGTTGTCGCTGTCTCCGCATTCGTGATAGGTGAGGTTGGTAATGGGAGAGTATGTGTTTGTGAAACGGAACGTGCCGATGTCCTTGATGAAGAAATCGTATGGCTGTGTAAAGATATAGTCGGTCATCTCCGGACGGAGGGTATACAGCTTTGATATGCGTGGAGAGCCGAGATTCCCCAAGGAACTGTAGAAGTCTTTCTTGCCTGTGGTGAACGATGAGTTTTGGAACAGGTGAAAGGTCGTGTCAACGGCTACGGAGTCTGAAAGTCCGGTTTGATCGTTAACTGTCCAGGTGCGTATTCCACGTTTGGCCTTGGTGCGTTCTTCCGCTTTCTTCTCTTTGTCTTTGTCCGGATTGCTTTTTATCACCCTGCGTTCTTCGTCACGTAAGGTCTGACCACAAACAATGGTAATACTGAACAACAAGAGCACCACTGCCGTTATTCGTTGCTTTGCTGTCGTGTAGTGTATGGAAAACATATAATCTTAAAATGCCTTTTCTGTCATGACAAAGCATGCCTTGCGTCATACGGGAAAGACCTCTGTACTGTCTTGAAGTTGCAAAAATACTAAAAAACGGCAGGATTATCGCATCATTGTGCAAGAAAAAGGGTCGTGCCGGTTTGGCATAACCCTTTTCTCTGCGTACTGTGACCAACAGGTTCGTTTTCCATTATTTTGTTTCGGGGGCCTCGTCGATTAGTTCCATGAACTGGTCAAGCTTTGGAGTTATGATAATCTGCGTGCGGCGGTTGCGCTGGCGGCCAATATCCGTGCTGTTGCTTGCAATGGGATTGTATTCACCACGCCCTGCGGCGGAAAGCCGTTTGGGATCCACACCATAGGTGTTTTGCAGAGCCTGTACAACAGACGAAGCCCGCAGTGCACTGAGATCCCAGTTGTTGCGTATGTTCGT
This sequence comes from Bacteroides thetaiotaomicron, assembly GCA_963634195.1. GTDB lineage: Bacteria > Bacteroidota > Bacteroidia > Bacteroidales > Bacteroidaceae > UBA6382. Next base: position 9,792 of record CAVHBF010000066.1, read on the forward strand.
ACGGCTGATCGGCACATTGTCGGTATTGCCCTCTATAAGAACTTCATAGTCCTTGTAGTCCATAATGATTTTGGCGATTTTGCTCAGTGTCTCACTGGCGCGTTCATTTATTTCGTAGCTTCCGGACTTGTAGAGCATGTTGTCGGCCAACGAAATGTAGACTACACCCTTGAGAACCTGAACGTCCACCTCTTTCAATTCGTCTCTGCTCAGGGAACGTGTGAGTTTGTTGCTGAGAGCCTGATTCAGGGAGTCGCTCTTCGATTTTGCCTCGACCAGATGTTTGATGAATGCGTTGGATGCATTGATTTCGTCAACGAGTTTTGATATGTTAACATTGCCCTGCGTATTCTGGTTGAGACTGTTGTCCAGTGAATTCTGGAGTTTTGCATACTGCTGTTTCAACTCGGCATTCTGTTTTTGGGCATCCTTGAGCCTTTCTTCTATGCTCTTTCCGCTTGTCTGGCTCTTTGCCAGATCAATCTGCGAAGTCTGGTATTTCTCCTGAAGAGAGTTGTACTCTTTCTGGAGTGAAGCGTAATCGCCCTGAAGACATTCATAGGTTTTCTTTGACACACAGCTTGAAAGGCAGAATGCCACACAAACCGAAACCGCGACTAGGATAGTTGATTTATTCATAT
>CAVHBF010000067.1:0-10369 GCA_963634195.1 Bacteroides thetaiotaomicron
GTCAAGCGTCACTATGACGGCCATGTTCTGCAGAGCCGTGGTGTCGGCGAGATAGTCGGCGAGTTGGGTCTTTGACTGCAGTACGGCGTATTGCTCGCTCCACAGCACGAAAGCTCCCAGAATCGCACCGAAGGCAAACCTTGCAGCCCATCCCCACTGGCTGAGTTTGAAGGCACAGCTCAGGAAGATGAACACGACAAGAGTGTAGATGAGAATTTCCATTTGTGTTTTCCGTTACAGTTTCTTGCGTTTGCGGCGGATGATTACGGCGAAGACAACGAACAGCACTACCACCGTACATGCCACGTACAGGGCTTTGATGCCGCCCTCCTCCGTCTGCCCGTCTGTCCGGGAGGTCTGCTTCTTCATCACCATGCCCTTTTGGCTTTGCTCGGCAATGGTCTGCGTCTGCCTCTTCATGTCCTGCCTGTAGGCTTTGGCGTCTGCTGTAGAGGATTTGTCTGCGATGAAATCCTGCAGTCTCCGGTTGCCTCCCTCGAACGAAGAGCCGCTTGCACCGTATTTTCGGGTGAACTCCGTGTGTACCTTGGCTATTTCGCGGAGCTGTTCGGGCGATGCTTTCCAGTAGCCCTTGCGCGCGGTCTCCATCATGGTGGCTGTTATCTCCTGCATGGCCGTAGGGTCGGTTGCCCCCATCTTTTCGTGTACGCCCAGATGATATTTGTCCTTGACGTAGACATCGTAGATCTCGTTCCACAGATCCTTGCTGACAGCCGTCGGTTTCATCACGTTCCATCCGTAGGTGTTGCGAATCATTTCGGCGAGTGCGTTGGCCGATGTGGCACCGCCCTCGAGCGACTCTTTCACGTAGTTCTCATTGAAGAGTTTTGTACGCGCTTCCACGGCAATGGCCTCCTTTGAGTCCTGCACGCGGTAGTCGTTGCGGTTGCGGTAGTCGGCAAAATAGGCTTCGGGATCTTTGCCAGTCACTTGGCGCACGGCGAGGTTCATGCCGCCCATGAACTCATACACATGGTCGAGGCTCAGTGCTCCCCACGTGTTGTTCTGTCTGGGCTGCATCACCACATCGGTGCGTGTCAGTGCTGCTCCGAAAGCGTCTTGGGAGTAAGCCTCCCAATGCTCCTGGTCACCATAGAAAGCCCCCATGTTCTGGATGTATTGGTCGGCTATCTGCCGGTCGTTGTCCCAGGCATCGCCTTTTTCAACCATTGACTGGATGCCTGTGCCGTAGCCTCCCTGCACGCCGCCGAACACGCGGTATTTGGATATGTTGCGGGCTTCGGCCGGCGGCACGCCCTTGTCTATCAGATAGCGTTCGGACTCGTTCACTCCGTCCTTGACCATATTGCCGTATTCATCGCCGGACGCGGCGGCCGCCATCTCTACGGCACGGTTGATGAGAAACAGGCGCGAAGCGGCGAGATCGCGTAGCTGGCCGGAGGTCTGTACCACAACGTCAATGCGCGGTCGTCCGAGTTCCTTCGACGGAATGAGCTTCAGGTCGTTTACACGTCCGTAGCGGTCGCGCACAGGCTCCACACCGAGCATATAGAGCACTTGGGCTATGGTGGCACCGCCGGTCTGGATAAACTCGCCAGACCACAGGGTGTAGCTCACCTTGCGCGGATACTTGCCTTTGTGGGTCTTGCGGTAATCGGCCAGAGTGGTCTTGGCGAGGGCCACGCCTTTTTCCCACGCATCCTCCGAAGGGGTCTCTTCGGCATTGATGGCGAAGAGGTTGCGCCCGGTTGGCAGCGTGTTGGGGTTGGCTATCGGGTCTCCGCCGGGCGACGGGGATGTATATCCTCCGTCAAGCGCGTTGCTGACGGCGGCAAGCTCTGCCTGTGGGCATCCATAGAGCGTTTGGCGGTAGTTGCCCACGTTCTTCAATGCTGTCTCCACTTGGTTTATGGCTTTGGCGAGCTGTATCTCCTGTTGCGAGTATTCGGGTTTTGCCAAACCGTCTGCCATGCCCTTGCTGTTTGTCTTTTTCTTGGTCATGGCGGCGGCCATCTTCTTCAGTGCCTCTTCGGGCGCACCCATCTTGCGGGCCGCCTCTATCATCTGTGAGGGGTCGCCTTTGGCGAGCATCTTGCGCATCTGGTGGCGCATGAACTTGGCGAATGGGCCGTTCTTGGCCGGTGGAACCTCAACAGGCGTGGCTGCCGCTTTTTTCATCATGGCGGCCATGCCTTCCTCCTTGCCTTTCTTGTCGGTATCCGCAGAATCTTTTTTGCTGTTCTTGGCGGCCATCATCATGGCGAGCATACCCTTGGGGGCGTTCAGCCACTCGGTTATCTTGCGAGATTTCAGGAGCTCGTCCTGGCTTATGCCTGCCACGGCGCATACTGTCTGGTCGGTCACGGTAGAGGGGCTGGCATAGAGGTTTGCCACGGTCTGCTTTGCCCGGGCGAGGTAGCTGTCGTTGAAGGCGGCCTTGCCGAGTTTGCCAGCACGGCCTTTCATGCGGTCGAGGTTGTAGCGGCTGTAGGCTATGGGGTCGGTGGTCATTGCAAAGACCGACGTGCGGATGTCTTCCTCTGTGTATGGCACACCCATGGTGTAGGGGGTGCCGGTCACCTTCTCGTTTGTAATCTCTTCGGCATAGTTTTCTATCTGGGCAATCTCGTTGTCGGAGAAAGGCTTCGAGGGATTGGTGTCAAGGTGCAGATCCTTGCACAGGCCAAGCTCTATGGCGAGCCGCTTGATGTCGGTGCGCAGTTTGTTGCGGTCGCCCTTGCCGCTGTCGAAACTGCGCAGCTTTTGTTCAAGCTGTGCATAGGTCTTCCGCAGTCCGCTCTCGTGGAACGGCGGGGTGAGGTAGCTTATGATATTGGCATAAGTGCGCCGCTTGGCCGCCATGGCTTCGCCTACGTTGTCAATGGTGTATACGTAGAAGTGCGGCAGGGCTCCCACAAGCCTGTCGGGCCAGTCTTCGTTTGACAGAGCCACCTGCTTGCGCGGCGTGAACTCCAGCGAACCGTGTGTGCCGAAATGGATGAGGGCATCGGCGCGGAATCCGTGCTGTATCCAGAGATACGGGGCTATATAGGAGTGGGGCGGACACTTGTCGGTGCCGTGCACAATCTTGAACTCGTCCTTGCCCTCTCCCGCCATCGGCTGGGGCAGGAGTACCACGTTGCCGTACTGCAGGCGTGCGAAGGCCAGCCGGCCGTCGGCAGTCTTCAGGAGGTTATGGTCACCGGGGAACGGACTGAAAGCTTTCTCTACTTCAGCAGCCTTGTCCTTGCACAATGACTGGCCGCTCCATGTGTCGTATTCTTTCTTGCTTACAAGTTGTGGTTTGCCGCTTTTCATGAAACGCTCGGCATCGCCGGCGGCGAACTGGTTGAAAATCATCCCGTGCTGTTTTATCTGCGAGGCGAACTCCGCCTCGGTGGCGGGCAGCCCACTGAGGTTGTATCCCTGTGCCTTGAGGTGGGTGAGCATATTGTAGAGCGACGGAATCACATCCATACCGCTCGCTATGAGTGAAGCCTGCCCCGGGCCCTTGAAGTACACTATGGCTATGCGTTTCTCTGCGTTAGGCTTGGTGCGCAAGTCCATATAGTGCCCGACGGTCTGCAGGAATGTTTCCAGACGGTCGGGCATGGCGTAGGGCTGCAGCAGACCGTTTTTGTCCTTGCGCTGCGCAAAAAGGGCGGTGGTGCGTATGGCTCCGTCTATCTCCGGCATCACAACGCTTTGTGCCATGAATCCGCCGACCATGCCGAGTTTGTCGGCTTCCCAGTTTTCGCGCAGGTCGTTGATGGTGAGAGGGTCGAAGAGCAGCGTGTTGGTTTGCCTAAGCCATGCTGTCATGTCGTCGCCGAGGCGTCCGTGGGCAAGGTTGATAATGGCGGCGGGGCGTATCTGGCGGGCATAGTCCAGCAGTCTGGTCATCGATGCCACGGGGTAGACATTGTATTTGCCCGTATTGGCAAGGGCAAGGATGAGGTCGGATGGGTCTGTTATCTGTCCCGACACAATCAGTTTTGGCGCACCTTCGTGCCATAGGTTGTTCTTGCGCATGAACTGTTCGTACTCTCTGACGGAGAGAAACTCGTGCTCCTCACCGTCCGTGGGGTAGTACAGGTAGTCACCGGGCTTGCTCTGCGGCTTTTGCGCCTCGCCGGTGAAGATTATTTTTCCGTCGATGTTGTGGCGTATGAACGAGAGCAGCGAACGGCAGTTCCTTGTTCCTCCGTACATCATGTATTTCTGCACCAGAACGAGTTCGTCCGTGGTGAGGTTGGAGATGTTGTTGTCGGGGTTCGTGGCCATCGTGGTGTAGACGGGCTTGCCTTTTCCGGCAAGCTCCTTCACGAAGTCGCGCTGTTCGGCGGTGATGTTTAGCCCCATTCCGTTGATGAACACGACATCGTAGTTGTCCAACTCGCCGATGTCTTTTGCCGACAGGTTGCTCAGCGTTATCATCGGGTTGTCGTTGGCCTGCGAGAACCCTTGCAGGGCGATGGGCTGGAAGTTCACGAAAGCAATCTTGGTGCGGCTCAGCCAGATGGAATAGAATTCCGCAAGGCAGAACAGCAGGACTGCACAGCCTGCGGCTTTGGCGATGCGGCGGTGTGTCCAGCGTATGGATTTGATTTTGTTGACTATGTCATATTTCATTTGGAATCTCCTTTTTTCTTGAATATTTGTTCTACGTCAACCGACATGCCTGCGGAAAACGAGGTGCCGCCGTTGAGCGGCGAGTTGTAGGCGTATTTCTTCGGCCTGTAATTGAAGATGTTGTCTACGGAGAGGATGAGACGCCAGGCCCGGTAGAAGCGTTGTGTCAGCGTGAATTTCCACAGCGAGTATGCGGGCGAAGATGCGGAGGAATAGGTATCATAGTTGCCGGATTCCAATTCATGGTAGCGCGCTGCGGAGAGATAGCGTCCGGTGAGGGCTGCATCGATTTCGTAGTTTTTGAGAGTCTTGTGGTAGTCGACTCGTGCCGTCACCGAGTGCGGCCGCGTGTCGGAAGTGTTGGGCTTGCCGTTGCGGGTGTATTCGTGGAAAAACGAATAGCTTATCTTGCCGCCCAGTCCGCACGGATAGCGTGCCAGAAGCGACACGTCGACACCGAGAAGGTTGCGCCCGTTGATGTTCTGGTAGACCATGGCGCCGCGCCCGTTCTCAAGGCTCCTGTTCCAGATGGTCGTTATTTCGTTGTCCACGATGTTGTAGTAGCCGGTGGCTGTCAGCGAGTATCGTTTCTTGGCGTATTCGCCCGACAGAGAGAACGAGTGGGATTTTTCGGAACCGAGGTCAGGATTGCCGTAGATGTTGAACACGTTGGCCATGTTGAAGTCCATGTACATTTCCTTGAGCGTGGGCGCGCGGAAACCGCCGGAGTAGGAGCCGCGCATGCTGAGAGCCCCGGTGCGGTAGACGGCAGCCACCTTGGGCGTTACTCTCCAGCTTGTCTTCGAGAAATAGTCGGCTCTGGCCCCGGCCAACACGTTCCAGTTCCTCGACAGTATCCAGTCGGCTTGTGCGAAGGCATCGGCGGTGTATTGCCGGTGGCTGCCGCCGTCGGCAAACTGGTATGACATCAGGTAGTCGACCATTGCATCGCCGCCGGCAGTGAGTGCAAGCTCTTTCCGGAGGTGACGGGTGTAGATGGCGCGGATGGAATTCTGCATGTTCTTGTAGTCGATGAAATCCTTGTCAATCTCCTTGTAGTAGTCGCTCTTGTCATAGCGGTCGAATGAATAGGACACGTCAAGCTGGTCTTTCTCGCGCAACCGTGTGAGAAAACGTAGGCCGCCGCTGAAATCGCGTGCGCGGTCATCGGCTATTGCCGACGAGTTGCGCTCATGGAAATAGTAGCCGGCACGTCCGGTGAGCGATGTGCGGTCGTTGATCTGGTAGGTCAGTTTCTCCTTGAAATTCCACTGGCGCGTGCCGTATACGCTCATCTGGTCGCCCGCCTGCTTCCCGTTGAGCGTGTACGTGCTTGTGCCGTCTGTCTGGACGTTGGTGAGCGAATTCCACTTGCCCGAGCGCACTCCCAAGGATCCGCCGTGCCGCTGCTCGTTGTATTTTGATCCGAAATGGGTGTTGAAATTGAGCGACCACGGTTCGGTGGCTTTTTTCGTGATGATGTTGATTACCGCACCGACGGAGTTGGAGCCGTAGAGGGCAGACGCTGCGCCTTTGACAATCTCTATGCGCTCTATGTTGTCGGTGGACACACGCTGGAAATCTATGTTGTCAAGGGTCTCGCCGGCCATCCGCTCCCCGTCTATGAGGAAGAGTATGGACATCCCGCCCAGCCCCTGCATGGTGAGTGACACCTGCTGGTTCATGGAGAGGGTGAACTCCAGACCGGGAAGCTCCGTGAGGAGCACGTCCTTTATGTTGGTGGCGTCGGTCTTGGCAATGTCGCTGGCCGTTATTATCTGGGTCACTACAGGTGTGTTGCTGAGCAGCTTCGGCGAGCGTGTGCCGGTCACGGTGACGGACTGCATGTTGATCATGTCCTCTGTGAGCGAGAAGTCAACTTCTGTGTCGGCTGTGGCGCGCACTTGTCTTGATGCGGCTATGTAGCCGGTGAGGCTGGCCCGTATGTCGTAGTTGCCGCCGGGCAGCTGCAGCGAGTAGTTGCCGTTTTTGTCGGCCTGGGTCGCGTACTGTTTGCCTTCCACATACACGTAGGCATAGGGCAGCGGCTCGCCCTGGGCGGTTGTGACGCGTCCCTTGACGATATGCTGCGAAGCGATGGCAGAACCCGCAAAGCCGATGAAGAGAAGAACGGTTGTCAGGAATTTGTTCATTGGTGTCTGGTGTTTTGTTGGCCTGCAGGGCTTGCAGGCGTTTCTTTACTTTACAGGATAGATGTACTCCAGTGAGAAGAAGCCCTTGGTGTTGCTCTTGTAGGGGTTGGAATAGCCCGTGAACTTCACGGCGGCCATGCGCCCGTCTTTGGTGAGCACGAGATACACGTTGCCGTCCATGGTGTAGACCGGCGGCATTGACGAGGTGTCTACGTCAAGCCACTTTGCCAGCACCTTGTTTATGGAGGCATCGGCATAGCCAATGTAGCCCTCCATCATATGCGACATGTCAATCGTTATCTTGCCGGGCTCGTCGGCGGTGAATTCCGAGGGGTCGGGCAGATGGAACGTCCCCTTGCCGATGTCTGTTTTCATGTCGTCAAGCGAGGTGTAGCTTGTGCGGTAGGCGGAGCCGGCATTGGTCTTGATGTCGTAGCGGTGAACCGCTATAGTCCATTCTGCGGGAATGCCGTCAGTGTCATCATAGGCAAGGGTCGTCTGTGAGCCGTCGGCAAAGTTCAGGTAAACCCAGTTTGTGTAGGACGTGGCGTCCGCATTGCTGTAGGCGTTGGCTTTGTTTTTGTTGCCCGGCATCTCCGAAGGGTCATCGTAGATGTTGTCGCAGGAGGACAAGGCCAGCAGACCGGCGGCCAGTCCTGCCAGACAGGCATATTTGCTGATAAGGTGGAATTTTACTGTCATAAGGGAATAGTGATTAAGCAGCAAACCGCAGTTTGCCCGAAAGAGGATTGAGGTTTTCCCTGCCCGTGCCGGGGGATTGACACCCGTATCGGACAGGGGAAACCATAATCCTCAACACTTGGTTCGTGTGCAAGGGGAAGAGCCCTGTTTTATTCTTCTGCGGGAGCCTCGCCCTGGGCAAAGGCGATGTTCAGACCACCCATTACCGCGGGCAGGTTGAATACCACGCTGTATGTTTCCTTGTCCGCGGAAACCGTTCCTTCAATGGTGCAGTCGTATTCGCGCGGTTCGCTGCCTCCCATGCTCATCGAGAATTTGCCCGAACCGCTGAGTGCAAGACCGTTGTCTGTCTTTTCCGCTTTGACACCAGTGACGGTTGTCTCGCCCCATTTCTGCGAAGTGAGCTTCACGTCCACAGTGCCGTCTTCGTTGGCGATGATGCTGAGCTTTTCACCGTTCTGCGTGAGGCTGCTGAAATAAGCGCAGCTTCCGTTTGTCCAGCCGTCATAACTTCCCGCAAGCAGTTTTGCTGCAGGAGCCTCGCCGAGAGTGAAGGTCAGTGTAGTGCCGCCCATCACGGCAGGGTATGTGATGACAACGCTGATGGTCTTCTTGTCCTTGCTCACTGTTCCGTCAAGGGTGCAGTCGTAAGTGCTGGTGCTGCCGTGCATGCCCAGAGATGCGGAGCCGGTGCCGGAGAGTTTGAAGCCCGTGCCTTCCTCAACGACTTTGACATCGCCGAAAGTCGCCGTACCCCACTGGTTTGACACCAGCCGTACGCTCATTTTGCTGTCGGCTGCGGCTATCGTCAACTTTTCGTTGTCGGTAACCATTGGCGTGGAGGAATATTTGAACGATGCGCTTGTCCAACCGGAATATTCTCCTGACAGGCTCGTCCATGCCGGGGTGTTGTCTTTGTCATCGCTGCATGAGGAAACAGTGAAGACCGCAAGCATCAGCGTGAGGATGCCCAAACTTTTTGAAATCTTTTTCATAACAATTGAATATTGGATGCTGAAAAACGTTTATAAAATGTCTTGTCCTGACGGTTTGCAAAATTACAGGGTCTCAGAAAGGGCGGCAATACCTAAAAGTAGTGATTTTGCGGCCGCCCTGTCGTTATAACTTGGCATTGCCGCAAACAAGGCAAGTTCCCGAATCGTCTGGAGATCTGTGTTTCGTCGGATTTCATCGGTCTGCGACATGGTTTTGCCGGAAACTCTTGTGATGGGCAAAAAAAATACTGACATGACGAAATTTCCGCTTGTTCTCCCCGATGCGTTCCGCCCGAAACTTTGTTGCGTTCCGGCGGAAACGCAACTGCCCACCGCCCGGAGCGGATCTCCGTTTCGGGCGAAACGCATCCGTAAGATTAACACTTTTCGCCGTTGTCTCAAGCTTTTTTTTCTTCAGCACGGGCTTTTTCCCGCACTGTCTTTTCTCCGCCTTTCAGAAAGGTTGGAATCGTAAAGCTCCGCTGTGCTTGTCACGGGTGTCAGAAAACCTGTGGGGACACAGGCGGACAGGTTCGCAATGCGGAAAGATCTCCCGAATATTGGAAAAAACATGCGGTTTCGGTCGGACAAATGGTGAAAGCCATGGTTTTTGTAATTTTGTCGCGCTTTTTTTGCTTGTTTGGAGAAAAGGGCATAACTTTACAGTGGGGTGAGCCGGGCATGGCGTCCATGTGTGCCATGCCGGTGTTTCCGTGCCACGGTGCACGCCGTGGTGTTCAAACCAATAGTCTGTCTGCAATTTTTTACATCTATATCTATGGAAAACACTACGAATTTGGTTGCGGGCAAGGCAAAGAGCCTTGTCGGGAATTATTTTACCCCCCCCCCCAGACCGTCTGAGAACGCTGGTTCAAGGCACGCCACAGAGGGCGGCAAGGAAACGGGAATCCGGCATTTGGCCCAGACTGCACTTGTGCTCCTGTTTGTGTCGTGCTGCGTCATGGCATCGGCATCATCAATTCGCATGAGGAAGGATGTTGGTTGCATGAAGACAAAATAGAAAAAACATGAAACAAGCGACGTATATCATAGGCGGTCAGGATTATTCAGAATGGATAACCCAACACGAAGACATAGAGCACCTGATATTAACAGGAACTGCATCGTTTGAAGAGATGGACAAATTGGCTGATGATTTTGAATACAAGAAGTTCCATTTCATCAGTCTTCAAGATGTTGTCGTGACCGACGATACATACGACTATAACGGGAAAAAGTACGACATAAGCTATTGGAACAGTATTGCTTCATTTATATGTGACCATGAAGGAGGCATTCTACCTTTGCAGAAGATGTATTTCAATGCAGACGGTACAACAGAATTTCTGATAGAGAATGGATGCATATACACTAAAGACAAAAGAGTTATTGTTCATATGGAGTCCGTCCCACAAAACTTGGGAATAGACAACGATGTTTATCATATCGGAAACTTCGCATTTGCGGAGATGCATCAGATTGAATCTGTCATTTTTCCAGAAGGTCTCAAAAGTATCGGGGCGTATGCCTTTGCCTATGTAGAAGACTTAGCCAACATCTCTCTACCGGACTCTATAACAAAACTCGGCGAAGGAGCTTTCTATTTCTGTGACATTGAAACGTTGAAATTGTCTGCAAATTTGGAAGAAATTCCACCAGAGTGCTTTCAATACAACAATTTGGAGGAAATAGAGATTCCGCCTTCCGTTAAGTCGATTGGCGACAGTGCGTTTCATTGTAACTGGTTGGAGCATATTGTTATCCCTGAGGGTGTAAAGCAGATAGGCTATGATGCCTTTGAAAATTTACTTCAAATAGAACTTCCATCCACATTGGAGACGATCGCACCAGATTTCTATTATGAAGCCCCTGTTGATGACGGCTGTTATCCGCCATATATTAAGG
>CAVHBF010000068.1:0-10326 GCA_963634195.1 Bacteroides thetaiotaomicron
GAGGCAAAAGAGGCCAGCATCGCAAAAGAGAAAATAGAGCGCAGGTTCAAGAACCGCAAGATAGAATTCAACGGGAATTATTTCAATACCGTTATCAAAAGGATGGGCTATAAAGATGTCAATGAGTTCTACCGGAAAGTGTCTGAAGACCAAATTGACTTCAATGAGATAACGGAACAGTACCAACAGGTCTGGAAACGCGAAAACGGGGAAGCGGAAAGCACTGCCCCTCTGCACAAGGCCGAAGAATTCAAACTGGACCTTGAAAGCAGCAATCACAGCGCCAATGATGACGAACTGGTCATTGACCACAACCTGAAAGGTCTGGACTACACTCTGGCAAAATGCTGTTCTCCCGTTTACGGAGACGACATTTTCGGCTTTGTAACCGTAAACAACGGCGTGCGTATTCACCGCAAGAACTGTCCCAATGCAGCGGCTTTGCGTGAAAAATGCGGATACCGCATTGTCAAGGCGCGTTGGGCTGGAGAAAAGGGTAGCAGCACCTACCCTATCGTCCTGCATATCGTCGGCAACGATGATCTGGGCGTTGTCAACAACATCTCTTCCGTCATAAGCAAGGACGCAAAGATAAACATACGGTCTTTCAGCATTGACAGCCACGACGGACTGTTCGAGGGTGTTCTGACCATCATGATCAGCGACACAAACCAACTCAATTCCATCACCAGAAAACTGAAGGAGATAAAGGGAGTGAAAAGTGTCGGCAGATAGTTCCGGCCGCCATTCCGCCTTGCATGGGAGCAGCCATAGCTGCAAGGACAGGACTGACGGCTGCCACGGCTCTATACAGCGTCAACCATCAGGCTTATGGACGATGCCGGAACGCCAAGCGACCGCAGCAGTTCACGGTCATCTTCTGCCAGATAGAATGTCATCCCGGAATTTTCCCTGCACGATTTCCTGTAATACTCCACGGCTTTTGCGTTGTCACCCAGCGCGAAATACACATGTCCTGTATTCATGAAATCATAGCTGTCAGCTTTTTCATCCGAGCTTATCTTCATGCAATAAGGCAGTGCCTGCTTGAGTTTGCCCTGCTTCAACAGGCATTTCAACAGCAGTCTCTCAATACGGACTTGGCCGGGTCTCAAAAAATCCTCCTTAAACAGCACATCCTGTGCCTCGTCAAGATTTCCAAGGCGCATAAGCAACACGGAATAGTCATATACGGGAAATGACGGGATTTCCTCCTCGTACAACCCGGAATATATTTTCAGGGCGTGTTCAAGGTTGCCGTTGTCCGTATGGGCTGTTGAATTGACAAGACACGAGGAATATAAAATCTTCAGTTCCGGCGAAAACGATTCACCCTCATCCTCAACCGATTTGAAACAATCCGCAGCTGCCTCATAATCCCTGAGCATCGCATGACAGAAAGCCACGACAAGCCGTTCCTTCACCTTGAGAGCGCGCTTGTGCTCCAGCAGACCGAAAAGTCTGACAGCATCACCATATAACCGCTGGTTGTATGCCTCGGTCGCAACAATTGCCAAATCGTTCTGGTCAATGCGGGGATACACCAATTCATTGTCAACGACAATCAGTGAACTGTCGCCGGCAGCACTGCGGTTGCCGCAAAACATCCTGAACGGATTGCCTTCCCGTGTGTTGGACTGTTTTATGGTATAGAAACGGTACAAGTCCTGAAGATAAGACATGGCATGGACCAGACACTGGTCCGGCCTCGTGGAAAAGCCGAATGAAGACACCGCTTCGTCAAACTTTTTATGCAGCCTAATGTCCTTGGCTTTGCCGGGCTCGCCGGCAGACATCATGTCTCCGGACATCTCATCAAACATTTCTTTTATCGTTTGCGGAACAGACGAGAGCATATAGGCAAGGGAATATCTGTCCGAGTCGCACAGCATGTCGTTTTCCACAACGGCACAGAATTTGTTCATTATGTGGTCTTCCCCGAAAGAATTGAGCGAAAAAGGCTTGAGCCAATTTCTGGCTTCCTGAAAGAAAATACCGTTTTTCATCTTGCTGAAAGTGGAATAATACACATCCAGCCCCTTGCCGGCTTTGTCTGCCATGGACAGCATCTTCGCGCGGATTTTTCTGACCGTGTCAGCATCTATGCCCGGAGGCAAGTCCGCCTCGTCGTCTTCAAGAAGATTCTGTAATTGTTCCGGAGTAACACTCTGCTGGATATCCTTGATTAGAGGCATGAAATTTTGCTCCATCTGCTTGCGTATATGCCTCGTGTTGCTTATGGTCAGACAGAAAATCTGGAGCATGGACCATGTTGCCGAGATTGACGGTCTGTCCCAAAACGGGTTATGGGAACACGTTACTTTCAGCAAATCGCGGTGCTGCATTACTGCCAGCGACAAACCGACAACCGCCCTGCATGCCACAGCCGTGTTCTCGTGGCCAGAAAGGTCAACCAGGATTTTCAGTTTCTTTTCATCATAGAAAAACATGGCGGACATCGTCAACGCACTTGTCAGCCATTGCCTTTCGCCGTTTGTGATGAACTGTTCGGTGAAGAACAGGCTGTTAAGTTCTTCGTATTCTTCCTTGGAGAAAACCGCTGCCACCCAAATGTAGTCAAACAGTTCTTCGACGATTCTCTCTCTTGCACTGTCATCCGCGCCTTGCGCTCCGGTAATGTCCAAAAACAAGCCCTGGCTGTGTATCGTCCGCAGCTTCTTGGTGTAGTATGGCAAGGTGCGGGACTGTCGGGCAACAAACCTGAGTTTGGAATAATACAAGTCCTGAGACTCCTTTTTCCCTCTCTGCCGCTTTATTTTCTGCGACAACACCAGCATTCGCCTCCTCAACTGCCCGTACACTTCATCTCGCTTCCCGTCTTCAACCCCCTCCGAGAAATACTTGAGCATCAAATGATAAGCCTCTTCTATCTTCAGACACTCATCCATCATGTCCCAGTTGTCAAGAAGGGAAATCTGTTTCTTTTGCTCCTCCAGCACTTTCTTAAGATGCCTGCCGGACGAGATACAGCTGACAGCTTCTTCGTAGTCATCCAGATATGTCGATTGTATCATATGCCAGAAACAGGATTACTTATTCAACAACAACCGTATCCCCCCTGAACTCTTCTCCTATGGCATTACGGTCTCTTAGCCATTCTGTCGCTTTGCCCGCAAAAAGGCGTGAGGCGTTCTTTGTCGGCATAAAGTCCTTTCTGGGGTTTATGCTTTCCAGCGTCTTGGTGTCAAGAAACAGCGCAGCCGCTGTCGTCTCACCGACATCACGCAAATCCTGCATCCTGCAAATTCTGTTGACGGCAATGTCGTATGCCGTACGGAATTTGTGCATTTGATTTCTCTTCTGTCTTGACACACAGGAATTGACATTGAATGCAAACCCCGCAAAGCCGTCCGGAACACCCGCACTTACTTTAAGGGCTTCGTATTTACGCCGGGCTACCTTATAAACCTGCTGCTGTCCCAGGACTGCAGCATCCAGCTGGCCGGACTCCAGCATCTTGGCACGGAGTTCCACGCTGTTTATCTGCGGTCGCAGTATTCGTCCTTCTTTCCCGGAAACCATACTGTCAACCTTGTCACAGAAATAATCGTCCTGCGAAAACCTGGATATCGCTATCATGCGGTCATCCAACCGGCGCACATCGGTAATGCGCAAAGCCTTGTTTGTCACGATTCCTATGTTGCGCCTTGTGACAAATGCGAATTTCACCGGCTTCTTTTGCCATTGCCACCACACGACTCTGAACATATCAGACATGGCAACATCGACACGGTTGTCGGCAAGAGCTTTCTCCGCGTCAAGCTGCGAACGGTAAACATGGATCTTTACCGCCAAGCCAAGCGAGTCAAAAACCCCCCAGTCGTTTCCGAGCATCAGAGGCAATGCGTCAAGCGACGGATATACCGCAACATTTACTGCAAGACTGTCATCCGCCTTGCCGGCATCATCGCCACCGCGTCCGTCCTTGCTGCACGAGACCGACAGCAATGCCACCAACATGGCCAGAACCGTTCTTGTTATATATGACTCCCGCATCACACTACAGAAAATGATGAGGTAAAAAAGTGGTTCTGTACCCGCTTTTTCACCTCATCAATCAGAAATGGGCGCTACTCGCCCTTGATGGCGGCCACGCCGGGCAGCACCTTGCCCTCTATGGCTTCAAGCAACGCGCCGCCGCCCGTAGAGATATAGGAAACCTTGTCCGCCAAACCAAACTTGTTGACACAGGCAACCGAATCGCCGCCGCCTACCAAAGAGAAAGCGCCTTCTGCCGTAGCCTCGGCAACAGCCTCGCCCACAGCACGCGAGCCTGCACAGAAGTTGTCAAATTCAAATACGCCTGCAGGGCCGTTCCACAGAATGGTCTTTGCACCCTTGATGGCGTTGGCAAATATCTTGCGTGTTTCCGGACCTGCATCCATTCCTTCCCAACCGTCGGGAATGTCGTTGGAGGGGCATATCTTCTGGTTCGCGTCATTGCTGAAGGAATCTCCGCAGACAGAGTCCACGCCAAGCACAAGCTCCACCCCGTTCTTCTTGGCAAGTTCCTCTACGCCCAATGCCACGTCAAGCTTGTCAAGTTCCACTATGGACTCGCCTATTTTGCCGCCGTGCGCCTTGGCGAATGTGTATGTCATGCCGCCGCAGAGAATGAGCTTGTCTACCTTGCCGAGCAGATTCTCTATGATGCCGATTTTGGAAGACACCTTGGAACCGCCCATGATGGCTACAAACGGACGCTTGATGTTGCCGAGCACATTGTCGACAGCCTGCACCTCTTTTTCCATCAGCAGACCGAGCATCTTGTCGTCCGCATCAAAGAAATCAGCGATAACCGCCGTTGAGGCGTGCTTGCGGTGAGCTGTGCCAAAAGCATCCATCACGTAGCAGTCGGCATACGAGGCCAGTGTCTTGGCAAACTCTTTCTGGCTCGCCTTCATGGCTTTTTTTGCCTCATCATACTCGGGGGTACCCTTTTCCACACCGACAGGCTTGCCCTCCTCTTCAGGATAGAAGCGCAGGTTTTCAAGCAGCAGGACTTCGCCCGGCTTCAAGGCGGCGACAGCCTCCTGTGCCTTGGCGCAATCCGGTGCGAACTTCACCTCTGCCACTCCGAGTGCTTTCGCCACAGCGTCCTTGATTTGCCCGAGGGAGAGTTTAGGGTTGACTTTCCCCTTCGGCTTGCCCATATGGCTCATCACAATAAGGGCGCCGCCCTTGTCAAGGATCAGCTTCAATGTAGGCACCGCACCACGGATACGGGTATCGTCCGTGATATTGCCGTTTTCGTCGAGAGGCACGTTGAAGTCAACGCGCACGATTGCCTTTTTGCCGGCAAAGTTGTAATCGTTAATAGTCATAGTGATACGTATTAAAAATCCGATATTTTTCCTTTGTTCCGTTTTCCGTTGTATATGCAGATGCCACACAGACCGCAACTGCCGCACCTTGGCTTCCGTGCGGTACACGTGTACCGTCCGAGATACAGCAGCCAGAAATGCGCCCGGGCCACCTTGTGTTCTTCAATATGTTTCTTCAGTTCTTCTTCCACAGCCAACGGCGTGGTGCACCTTGCCGGGACCAGCCCAAGCCTGTGGCTTACCCTGAACACATGGGTGTCGACAGCCAGTGCTGCCTGCTTGTATACCGTTGCGAGAACAACGTTTGCGGTTTTCCTGCCCACTCCAGGCAATTTGACCAGCTGCTCCATAGTTGCGGGAACTTCGCCCCCGTACATCTCCGACAACTGCACTGAAAGTCCCTTCAGATATCTTGCCTTGCTGTTCGGATACGACACCGACCCGATATGGCGCAGAATCTCGTCCTCCGTAGCTTTCGACATTTCCCTCGCGTCAGGATATGCCGCAAACAGACCCTTTGTCACTGTATTGACACGCTTGTCCGTACACTGGGCGGAGAGCACCACCGCCACCAGCAGCTGGAAAGGTGTTTCATACTCCAGTTCCGTGTCTGTCGGTGGCAGATTGGACTCAAGATAGTCCATCACCTTGGCATACAGATCCGCTTTCCTCATTTCCTGCGTTTTTGCCGGACTGCCATTCTGTCTTTGCGCCAGACAGCCTTGACAGACCGCGCTTTCTACCTTAGCGGTATTTTTTCCACCCTGCGGAGATGCCGCCCGCCCTCAAAGCCGGTCGAGAAGAACACGTCCATTATCCCGCGCGCCTCCTCCTTGTCTATATACCGCCCGGGCATGACAAGCACATTGGCGTCGTTGTGCAGACGCGTCATGCGGGCGATTTCCGGCATCCACACCAAAGCCGCCCTTACACCACTGTGCTTGTTCAGCGTCATGCTTATGCCCTCGCCGCTGCCGCATACGGCTACGCCCAAATCCACGCGGCCGCTGTCTATGGCTTCACCCAGTTTGTGGGCATAGTCGGGATAGTCGCAGCTTTGCTCGTCAAAGCACCCGAAATCTTCATAGGCATATCCCTTTTCGTCAAGATACTCCCTGACAAACGACTTGAGCTCAAAGCCGGCGTGATCAGACGCCAGCCCTATTTTATGTCCGGCTGTCATTCCGCAAGGTATTTCTTTATCTGGTTATACACATTCTCGGCATTGAAGCCAAACTTCTCGTCCAGCACCTTGTAGTGTGCGGAATACCCGAAACTTTCCAGACCATAGACTTTGCCGTGGCTGCCTACAAGCCCCTGAAGGTTTACGGGAAGCCCGGCTGTCAGCCCGAACTTCTTGATGCCGGCAGGCAGCACCGAGTGCTGGTATTCCACCGGCTGCGCGCGGAACAGACCTTCCGAGGGAATGCTGACTATCCTGTATTTCACACCGTCGTTTCCAAGAAGCTTGGCCGCATCCACCAGAGTGGAAACCTCGGAGCCCGTCGCCACAAGGACGATGTCGGGATTGTCTTCCCTGACAACGGTATATCCGCCCCTGACAGCTCCTTTGTAATCCGTTCCCGCTGGCAAGTCCACCACATTCTGGCGACTCAGTATCAGTGCCGACGGAGTCTCCTTGTTCTCCATTGCCATCTTCCAGCAAACTACAGTCTCGTTGACATCCGCAGGACGCATCACGAGAAGAGAATTTTTCCCGTGGTGGTTTTTCATCTTTTCGAGCAAGCGTATTTGGGCTTCCTGCTCCACCGGCTCATGGGTCGGCCCGTCTTCGCCCACGCGGAACGAATCGTGGCTCCACACGAATTTCACGGGCAACTCCATCAAGGCCGCCATCCTGACGGCAGGCTTCATATAGTCGCTGAACACGAAGAAAGTGCCCATTGCCGTGACAACGCCGCCGTGAAGCATCATTCCCATACAGCAGCAGGCCATTGTCAGTTCGCTGACACCGGCCTGGAAGAAATTGCCCGTAAAGTCACCGGGCACGATGTTGTGCGTATGTTTGAGGAAACCGTCTGTCTTGTCTGAGTTGCACAAATCGGCCGAAGACACAATCATGTTTTCCACCTTGCCGGAAAGTTCGGCCAGCACGGCCGATGAAGCGTTGCGGGTCGGAGCGTCGGCCTTGACGGCAATGCCGTCCCAGTCTATCGCCGGCAGCTTGTTGGCAAACCAGTCTTCCTGTTTCCTCGCCGCCTCCGGATTGCGGGCGGCCCACTCCCTTTCACCGTTCCGGCGTGCCGTCACGATAGCGGAAAGTTCCTCCGCCCTGGCATCATACATACGCTGCACGTCATCATAAATGACAAAGGCGTTGTCGGGGTCTCCCCCGAGGTTCCTCACCGTGTTGGCAAACGCTTCCGCCCCAAGCGGGGCTCCGTGGGTCTTGGTGCTGTGCTCCAGACAGTTGTTCTGGGCGTCGCGGCAACCTTTTCCCATGACACATTTGCCGATAATCAGCGTCGGCCTCTCCTGTTCAGCAACGGCATTGTCAAGAGCCTTCCTTATCTGGTTCACGTCATTGCCGTCTATCGTTATCACATTCCAGTTCCATGCGCGGTACTTCATCGCCGTGTTCTCGTCAGACACCGCACCGCACTCTGTGGAAAGCTGTATGTCATTGGAGTCATAGAACATGATCAGGTTGTCAAGCTTCAGGAATCCGGCCACACGGCCCGCGCCTTGCGATATCTCCTCCTGAATGCCTCCGTCGCTGATGTAGGTATATATTTTTTCCTTGTTGAATGAGTCGTTTCCGAGATGGGCTCCCAGAAATTTGGCTGCAATCGCAGCACCCACCGCATAGCAATGCCCCTGGCCGAGAGGACCCGACGAGTTCTCTATGCCGCGCCCCACGCACAGTTCGGGATGCCCGGGTGTCACCGATTCCCAGCTGCGGAAAGCCTTCAGTTCGTCCAGCGAAAACTTTCCCGTCAGTGCAAGCTGTGAATACAGCATCGGCGACATGTGGCCGGGGTCCAGATAGAAACGGTCACGCGCCGCCCAATACGGGTCACGGGGATCGTAGACCATATATTCAGAGAAGAGAACATTGATAAAGTCCGCCCCTCCCATTGCACCTCCAGGATGCCCGGAGTGGGCGTTTTCTACCATCGCCGCCGACAATATCCTTATGTTGTCGGCAGCCCTGTTCATCTGTTCTACGGAGTTTTTCATCTTGATGGAAATAAATGCTAATGTGTGTCAGAAAACCAAGTTGTTCATTTTTCGGTACAAAGGTACTAAAAATACCAGTTTCGGCAAAGCGACACCTAAGGAATATGAAAGCCCCCCTCCACGGCTCTTTCACTAAAAAAGGCTTGGCTCTTTCAAAAATGATAATCTATAGGCGAGGGCAAAGCAACTCTACGGCTACTGGTTCGTGCTGTTTGACTTCCCGAACGAGGAAGGCAAGCCGTACAATTCAAGCGGTGGGGCTATGGTATGGAATGAGAAGTTGAAACGGGAGATTCCGCAGGGATGGAGCAATGGCGTATTGTCTAACGTTGCAAACATCACGATGGGGCAATCACCTGATGGTTCTTCTTACAATGAAAACGGTGAAGGCATCATTTTCTATCAAGGTAGTACAATTTTGGGCTTCGGTTTCCAGACATTCGACAACACACAACTTCGCCAAGTTTGAATGGATGAACTCGGCTGATACGACATTTGGGTCTATAACAAAAAATGCGGACTAATGGTCGGCATTTATTGTAACCCGTCACTAAAGTACCGCAACAGACTTGCGTATTTGGTCTAATAGAACGGAGAGCTTTTTGCTTTTCTTGGCTGTCCTTACAAAAAAACGAACAGGGACAACACGTGCAAAGCACAGCCGGGATTGCATTCCGGCACAAGCCGTACCGTTCGCGGACAAAGGTATGGCAAAATTGCGGCGGCACAGGAAATAACAGGCAACATGCAGGCAGGAATAGGCAATTAAACGCTAAATTTGCAGTCTCGTTCCCAACTGCCCTCCCCGGGCTTTGGGACAGGATGCAAACCCAATCCCGCTATGAGCAATATCTATTCAAAAGAAGTGGTTGACTTTGTCAAGGCGTCAGCCGAATATTGTCTGGCTTTGGAAAAATGCCGGCAGGCACAGCCACGCGACTTCGTCAGGAAAATGCTGTCGGTGCTACCTTATATATATGCCAAGGCAGGGGCACTGCTTGACATGACTTTCGACAACGGTATTGACGCGGGCACGCAAGTGACCGAGGAGGACTACAACTACGTCCGCCTGTCGGTCTACGACATCCTCGGGCAATATGACGAATACCTCGACGTGTTCGTGGAAGACATGAAATACAGCGACCGCCCGATTCTGAGAACCATATCCGAAGACCTCGCCGACATATACCAAGACCTCCGCAACTTCCTTGCGGTCTACCGCGAAGGCATTGACGGAGTCTCGGAGGCGGCTCTCAACGATGTCATGGAGAACTTCAGACAAGACTGGGGGCAGAAATGCGTCAACGTGATGCGGCCCCTCCACGATGTCATGTACAACCAGATGGAAGAGCAGGACTGCCTCTGATTCCCCAGAACCACATACCGGTCATGCACAGGATCTACGCCACAATAGACAAAAAAGACATCGGCGGAATGCCCGCAGAACTTTTCGGAGGCAGGATATTCACAGTGTCCACCGTTGCCGAAGCGGACAAGGCGGCCGAATACCTCAAAGGATTTCCCGTCATAGGCATTGACACGGAAACACGGCCGAACTTCACCAAGGACTCGCACCACGAAGTCGGACTCCTGCAGCTTTCCACGCAAGACACCTGCTTCCTGTTCAGACTCAACAACATCGGCATGCCGGACAGCGTCGTGAGACTGCTCGGCAGCAACACGCAAATCAAGGTGGGACTGTCACTCAAAGACGACATCCGTGCCCTGCGCAAGCGCCGCGACTTCAAGTTCGGGAAATACGTGGAACTCCAGAAAAAGG
>CAVHBF010000069.1:0-10279 GCA_963634195.1 Bacteroides thetaiotaomicron
GGTCATGCCATGCCCGGCGGTAGTCCTCGTCGGCTGCTCCGCAGTGGCGGTCTGCCAGACCTTTGATGAATTCTTCGTCGGAGGGATAGCCTGTCCACGCTTTTTCAAAGAAATACTCATACATGAACGGGTTGATGTCGAAGCCCTCGAGTGTTCCGCCAAGACCGCAGAAGTTGTTGCCGCCGTCCTTGAACGTGCCCTCTATGCGTTCGCGCACTTTCTGGAACTCTGCGTTGTAGCCGGTGTTGCCACCGAAGTTGCCGAGGTAGCACCACAGGTACGGCTGACCGTGGTATTTGTCGGTGCGCCGCCATATTTCCTGAAATTCCCCCCAGTAGTCAAGCAGGAGGAGTTTGCCCAGAGGCACTGCGCCGAGAAAGGCCTTGATGCGTTCCGGGGTCCATGTGGCCTTGTCAAAGTAGAACATCCATGTCATCTGCAGCCATGTGGCCTCTGGATCAACGTCCGTAAGCGTGCCGTAGATGCCCTTTGCCACGGCCGCCAGATAGGCCGGGTCTTCGGAAGGCAGCTTCATCTCGTTGAATGGGTCTATGCCATAGATATGGTCTGTGCCGAACTCCTTGATAACCTCCTTTATATAACGGTGCTGTATTTCGGCGAAAAGGGAGTCCTGCGGGTCAAGGAAGAAACACGAAGTTTCGTCGGTAAATCCCGCCCAGTTGTGGAGTTTGGTGATTTTGGCGTTAGGGTACTTGCTTTTCAGCACCCCGGGCACGTGTCCGGAGAACCCGGGCAGTATGGGTTTCATGCCGAGTTCGCGCTCGCGTGCCACGATTTTCTTCTGTAGCTCAAGCTGTCCTTTCAGCCAGCTCTGGGGCAGCGGACCTTGCCATTTGTCAATGTTGGACATACGGTGCCATGGCAGATGGGCGGGTCCCGTGAAGAACGAACGGACTTCCGTGTCTGTCAGTCCAAGGCCGGTAAACACGCGGTAGGCTATTTCTTCTGCACCGGTATTGGCAAGCGGCAGGTTCACACCGTTTAGTGCCATCCAGTCGATGAGCCGTTCCCAGTCAGCCCACCGCCACCACGGCATGGTGTAGCCGTAGGTGCAGTAGTTCAGGAAGAACCTGTTGTCGCACCGTGCCGTCTGACTCAGTTTTCTGGTGTCGGGGAGCTTTTCCGGCATCACCACAGGGCTTGAAACGAGCCATGACACAGTTGTGCGGCAGACATATTTCAGATAATAGTTAAGTCCCACCGCCATGGTGTTGGCATTTGTGCCTGTGACGGTCGCGTGCCCCCCCTTGGCTTCAACGGTATAGGTGTCCGCTTTCTGTTTTTTTTGTCTGAATGTGAAATTGGCTTTGTGCTGCGGGGCAATGCGGCCCACAAGGTCATACATCGCCTGTTCGTCTTTGGTGACGGCTGTTGCAATCGTAAACATACATAGTGTGACAGTCAGTAATTTCAGTCTTTTCATTTTGCTGTGGTGGTAAACTTGAATAATTATGTTGTTTTTGATGGCACAAAGATAGTGTTTTAAACTGATATCGGCAAAATATTCGTTCGCAAAAAGGAACGTTGCTGTTTTTTGCGCTTAAAATTCGTTCTGGTGGTTTTAAATCACTACATTTGCAGAGTTAACAGCAAAGCTGGTTTACGATATAACTCCAAACGCAAAAGAGATGAAAGGTATTGTTCTGGCGGGAGGAAGCGGAACGCGGCTCTATCCCATAACCAAGGCTATCAGCAAGCAGCTGATACCCATCTACGACAAGCCGATGGTGTATTACCCCATTTCGGTGCTGATGCTCGCGGGCATCAGGGAGATTCTGGTCATTTCCACACCGACAGACCTTCCCTTGTTCAGGCGTTTGCTCGGTGACGGCTCGGATTACGGGGTAAGTTTCGAGTATGCGGAGCAGCCCTCGCCCGACGGCTTGGCGCAGGCTTTCATTATCGGACGGGATTTTGTCGGCGACGATTCCGTGTGCCTCGTGCTGGGTGACAACATTTTTCACGGCAGCGGTCTTGAGGATCTCCTTCACCGGGCTGTTGATACGGTAGAGAATGAGCGGCGCGGCTGCGTGTTCGGCTACAGGGTGAATGACCCCGAACGCTATGGGGTGGTGGAGTTTGACAAGTCCGGCAAGTGTGTCTCCATAGAGGAAAAACCCGCAAGCCCCAAGAGCAACTATGCTGTTGTGGGACTGTATTTTTATCCCAACGATGTGCTGTCGATAGCCCGTGACATCAAGCCCAGTGCGCGCGGCGAACTTGAAATCACGGCAGTCAACCAGGAGTATCTCAGACAGGAACGCCTGAAAGTACAGACTATGGGGCGTGGCTTTGCCTGGCTTGACACCGGCACCCACGAGAGCCTCAGCGAAGCTTCCACGTTCATAGAGGTTATTGAGAAACGGACAGGTCTGAAAGTTGCTTGTCTGGAGGGCATTGCCTACGAACACGGCTGGGTCAGCGCTGACAGGCTTCGCCGGATTGCCCGGCCTATGATAAAAAACGAATACGGTCAGTTCCTTATGAAACTGGCCGACGGCAAGCTGCAGTAAACCGGGAGTGTGTCCGGAGAAAAAACAACAGAACATAACAACAGAAAATAGGACAAGCAGTATGAAGAAAGTGTTTTTAATGGTGATTGTCTGCCTTGTGGCAGGTTTTGGCAGCTGTGCGAAACCGGCACGGACGGCAACGGAGACCGCAGAGAAAAATGATTCTGTAGTTGTGAAGACTTTGCCAGTGGGATTGCCCGTTGACGAAATTCTGGACAACATTGCGGCCGAGTTCAAGGGCCAGGTGGTCGTTGTGGATTTCTGGGCCACGTGGTGTCCGCCATGCATGGCGGCGATGAAGAGCATTGACCCTATCAAGGACAAGTATCTGAACGAAAAGAAACCCGTGGCTTTCGTATATGTCACCGGTGAGACCTCTCCTCTGGAGAAGTGGAAGTCAACAATCCCGTCAATCAAGGGATACCACTACCGGCTCGGCAATAAGGAATACAACGCCCTCTTGAGTTCCCTTGGCATAAGAGGCATTCCCACGTACTACATAATAGGCAAAGACGGGAAACGTTCTTATGACAATATTGCCACGGGCGGTTACCCGGGCGATGATGTAATGGTGGCGCAGATAGAAGACGCGCTGAACAAGAAGTAGGAGGGACTATATGCCAAGCATTCCATTGTCAAGCCAGTCCCGTGCCGGCAGGCTTCTGCTGCCGCTGTTCCTGCTCCTGTTGCCGCTGGCAACGGAGGCAGACGAGGCTCTGAAGAGAAAACTGGCATCGCTGCCGCAAGTTACGGAAATCAAGGAGGTGAAGGACGAGGCGGGCTTCGAGAGCCGCTATATACTGAAGTTCACCCAGCCACTTGACCATGCGGATGCCTCAAAGGGCACTTTCTCCCAGCGCGTCATTGTGATGAATCACGGTGTGGATCGCCCCACACTGTTGGTTACGGAGGGCTACGGAGCCGGCTATGCCGCCGGTCCGCGCTACAACAACGAGTTGTCGACATATTTCCACACCAACATCGTGTTTGTGGAACACCGGTTCTTTCAGGAGTCCACACCGTCGCCTTGCGACTGGCAGTACCTGCGCGACCGCGACGCAATGGCCGACCTGCATGAGATAGTCACGGCTATCAAGAGAGTGTATGCCGGAAAGTGGATCAGTACAGGAATAAGCAAGGGTGGCGAAACGTGTATGGAGTACCGCTCCTGTTATCCCGAAGACGTGGATGTTTCCGTCCCCTATGTCGGTCCCGTGTGCCGTGGGGTGATTGACGGCCGCCACGAGCCTTTCCTCAGACAGGTGGGCACCGCTGCCGACCGCAAGATGATAGAGAATTTCCAGATTGCCGTACTGAAGAAAAAGGCGGAGTTCTTGCCCCGCTTCAAGGCTTTGTGTGACAGCAGGAAACTGGAGTTCCATATCCCTCTTGAAGAAGTCTATGACTACTGCGTGCTGGAATACAGTTTCTCGGTGTGGCAGTGGGGCAAGAAGATTTCGTCCATACCCAACCCGGGCGCACCCGATGACGTGCTGTTCAACGAACTTGTCAACGTTGTGGGACCGGAGTATTTTTCCACGACAGGTGACCTCTCGTTTTTTGTGCAGGCCTACCGGGAACTTGGATATTACGGCTATGACCTCAAGCCTTTTAAACCGTATCTCTCCATCAAGTCCGCCAAGCACTACGTGCGCGACGTGATGCTGCCACCCGAGTTGCGGTCTGTCAAGTTTGACAAGACTCTGTCGCGGCACATAACCAAGTATCTCAAGAAAAACGACCCGCAGATGATATGCATATACGGCGGGATAGACCCCTGGACTGCCGCCGGAGTTACGTGGCTGGACAAGTATCCCAAGAAGAACCTCAAGGTGTATGTCAAGCCCGGAGGTTCGCATTCCACCCGTATAGGCAATATGCCGCCCGGACAACGCGACGAGATCCTGTCCATCCTGTCGCAGTGGCTTGGAGAGCCAGTAAGGAAATGAAACAAAATAAGACACATGAAAGAATTTCTCTATCCGTCCAATCTCGGCGACTTGAAGAAAGCCCTTGCCGAAGCCTTTGAAATCAAAAGGGACCGCTATAAGTACGAATATCTGGGCAAGCACAAAACCGCCTTGCTCATATTTTTCAACAACAGCCTCCGCACACGCCTTTCTACCCAGAAGGCGGCACGGAATCTCGGTATGGATGTCATTGTGCTTGACGTGAATCAGGGCGCATGGAAACTTGAGACCGAGCGTGGGGTGGTGATGGACGGCGACAAAAGCGAGCATCTGCTTGAAGCCATACCTGTCATGGGTTCTTACTGTGATATTATCGGCGTGCGTACATTCGCCCGTTTTGAAAGCCGTGAGGATGACTATACGGAAAGTATCATTCGCCAGTTCATACGCTATAGCGGAAAACCGGTGTTCTCCATGGAGAGTGCCACGGTGCATCCGCTTCAGGCCTTCGCAGACCTCATTACCATTGAAGAATACCGCAGGAAAGACCGCCCCAAGGTGGTGATGACCTGGGCGCCACATCCGAAAGCCCTGCCGCAGGCTGTGCCTGACAGCTTCGCGCAGTGGATGCTTGCCGCCGATGTGGACTTTGTCTATACCTGTCCGGAGGGATATGAGCTTGACCCGCAGTTTACCGGTGGTATTGAACCTGAGTACGACCAGATGAAAGCTCTTGCCGGTGCGGACTTTGTATATGCCAAGAACTGGAGTTGTCCCGGTGTCACCCGACCCGAAGATTACGGCAAGGTGCTGTCACGTGACATGGGGTGGATGGTAGATGCCGCCCACATGGCAGTCACCGACAACGCGTACTTCATGCACTGTCTGCCGGTGCGCCGCAACATGATTGTCAGCGACGAGGTCATAGAAGCCCCCACTTCGCTCGTGATTCCGGAAGCTGCCAACCGTGAAATTTCCGCTTCGGTTGTCATCAAGCGCATACTGGAGTCGCTGTAAGAATCCCTGGCGCGGCGTGTTTTGGAAACCGTCTCTGCATAACCCCGGATAAATACCGTGCGGGGAGAAAGCGCGTGCGGAAAGAAAAAAAGCTTGATGTGACGTGCAGCTGGAGCTAATCTAACGGCGGTCTTTCGCCCGAAACGTAGTTCCGCCCCGGGCGATGGGCAGTTGCGTTTCCGCCGAAACGCAACTGGGTTTCGGGCGGAACGCGTCCGGGAGACCAAACAGAAATTTTGCCGCGTCAGCATTTTTCACGGGCAGAAGGCTTTGCGGCGTTGCCGTGTGCTGTCTTGTCCCGCACGGGAGCAAAAACGCCCATTTTTCCGCATGGCGAATCTGCGCGCTTGTTTCCCCCGGTTTTGTGTGGAGTGCAGACATTCCGCATACAAACAAAATCAGCCCGCACTTCACAGAACAGGAAGTGCGGGCTGATTGTATGATGCGGCAAACGCTATTCTCCTATGGCCTTGTAGTGGTTGAAAAGCGGATTGGCGTACATGGACAGGATGGAATTGCGCAGGAATGCGGTATCGGGGTTGGGCAGGTCAACGAGTGCAGTCCGCTGTTGCAGATAGGTTTCAAAAGCGGTTTTTTGTTCCGTGGTATACATTCCCTTGTCCGCCCATCCAGTGTCGCCGTTGATGAGGTCGGCGGCAACATAGTTGCCGGGGTAGAGCTTGTAGTTCTTGTGTATTTCCGTGTTGATCTTGTCTTTGAGCAGAGCGTATACATCGTTGTTGGCCATGTTCGGCTCAAGGGAGTCAAGCCAGTCGTTGAGGCATGGCGCGGGTCTGAACAGCACTTCGCCCTTCCAGCCGAAGATGCCCGTCTGCATATTGACGAGGTCATCGTTGGGGGCTTTCCTGTAATCGGGGTTGTCGCGCTTTTGCTGGAATTCCTTGGCTTTCAAATAGTCACACGGATCATATTCGTATGAAATGGCAGTAGGAGTGAGATTAAGCTGCTTGAGGCGTTCAATAAGAGACCCCTCGCCGGCCATACCGAACATCTTGATGATGGACCGTTGTGTCAGGTCGTTGCTGTCCTTGGCGCGTCCTTGGCGCTGGGCAATCCAGATGTTTTCCTTTTTTTGCTGTATTGCATAGTGCATATAGGCACTTATCTGTATGCTTGAACTGAGCTGCTGCTTGATTGTCAGCCCGCGGTGAACAATGAATGACTTGTTGACCCTCACCAGTTTCTCTATCCACGGGTATATCAGGAGGTTGTCGCCGATGGCGATTTCCGTGGTAGTCCCGAAATCATTGTCTATAAGCAGCATGCTCAGGAATGCGCTGTCAAGCACAATGTCGCGGTGGTTGGAGATGAAAGTGTAGTTGCCCGACTTGCTTATGGCCCTGCAGTCCATGGACACTCCTGAGCTTTTTTCGGCCGCCAGCTTTTTGAGGAACGGATAGCAGAACGCTTTCTGAAAGTCAAGGGGGGACTTGCAGCTTTTGGCTTTCTGGACAAAGGCCTCGAAAGGCAAATCCGGCAGGACTGTCTCCACAACGTGGCGGAACGTGGGGTCTTGTATCAGTTCGTCAAGAACGTGCGGCAGCTCCTCGGAGGTGAAAGGACGTATGTCATCAAATTCGGTCGGTATGTTCATTGTGTGTGATATTGCGGTTGTCTGGCTTGTCGCAGCAAGTGCTGCGACTCTCTGTTATGTGTACAAAGTAACAAAATTATTTTCGTGTGGCAAAGTGCGTGACTGTTAATTAAATGTTAAAAAGTAAAAGGACGGATTCCGCCGTATGCCGCACAATACCGCTAAGTCGTGTCAGTCCGTGAAAGCGTCTTCTATTATGTCGGTGATCACATCGCCGGGTGTCATGCCTGCCGCTCTGATTTGCTGCGGTATGAAACTTGTGGCTGTCATGCCCGGGGTGGTGTTTATCTCAAGCATATTGATGGTCTCGTTGCCCCTTTCTCCACTGAGTATATAGTCAATGCGGACAATGCCCCTGCACCCCAGTATGTCATAGACGGTGGAGGTCAGCTTGCTTACGCGCTCCGCTGTCTGGTGTGCGATGCGCGCGGGTGTTATTTCGTCCACCTTGCCGTTGTATTTTGCATCGTAGTCAAAGAATTCCTGGCTTGTGACCACCTCGGTTATGGGGAAGACGCACGATTTGGTTTTGGTCTTGTAGCAGCCGCAAGTTATTTCAGTCCCTTCAAGCATGGACTCAATGATCACTTCTCGGTCTTCGCTGAATGCCTTGTCCACGGCTGGGCGCAGTTCTTCGGCTGTCTTGACTTTGGAAACGCCAAAGCTGCTGCCGTCATCGTTGGGCTTCACGAAACAGGGCAGTCCCAAGCGGCCTACAATGTCTTTGGCCGTATAGGCGCATTCCTGCCCTTTGCGCAACAGTATGCTGTCGGCAACTTTGATTCCCCACGACTTGAGATAGTTGTTGAGCGTGAACTTATTGAAAGTCAATGCCTCAACAAGGACTCCGCTTGTGGAGTAGGGCAGTTTCAGCAAGTCGAAATATCCTTGGAGAATACCGTTTTCGCCGGGAGTGCCGTGTATGGTGATGTAGGCGAAGTCCGGTTTTATTTTGCCTTGTGGCGTTGTGAACGAAAAGTCGTTGCGGTCAATGTCCGCCCGGCTTCCGTCGGGCAGCAGGGCTTGCCATACCAGGCCTTTCAGTTCAACGACAAAACAGTCGTACCTGTCCTTGTCAATAAAGGACATGATGCCCTGCGCACTGCGCATGGAAACGTCGTGCTCGGAGCTGTCGCCTCCAGCAACAATTGCTATAATGCGTTTCATAGTGTGTGTATATGATTATGTGTGTCACTTTGCAGCTGTTTCCGCGTGAAGTCTTCCCACAGGTCTATGAGGTTCTGGAAATCATCGGCCCACGGTGAATCAAAATCCATATGCCGCCCCGTGGTGGGGTGTGTAAATCCAAGGGTCTTGGCATGGAGGGCCTGCCGCGGACACGCCTCAAAGCATTTCCTCACAAATTGTGTGTAGGAACTTTGGGTGGTGCCGCGCAATATTTGCCGCCCACCGTATCTCTCATCGCAGAACAGGGGGTGGCCGATGTGTTTCATATGTGCCCGTATCTGGTGAGTCCGCCCCGTTTCAAGCCTGCATTCAATGAGGGTGGTATAGCGGTAACGTCTCAGCACTCTCCAGTGTGTCACGGCGTGTTTGCCGATTTCCGATGCCGGCTCAAAGACAGCCATCCGCAGACGGTCTTTGGGGTCACGCCCGATGTTTCCCGTTACGGTGCCCTCGGTGCTGTCAAAGTCGCCCCATACCAAGGCATTGTAGAGCCGCGAGGTTGTCTTGTTGAAAAATTGCAGCCCAAGCTTTGTCTTGGCCGTGGGTGTCTTTGCTATCACAAGCAGTCCGGATGTGTCTTTGTCTATGCGGTGTACGAGTCCCACCTCGGGGTCATTGGCATCAAAGTCTTTGTCGTCTTTCATGTGCCATGCAATGGCGTTGATCAGAGTGCCTGTGTAGTTGCCGCACCCCGGATGCACCACAAGTCCGGCCGCCTTGTTTATAACCATCAGGTCTCTGTCTTCGTAGACGACATCAAGCGGGATGTCTTCGGCTTCAATGGTGGTCTCGTAGCGCGGGCGGTCAAGCATCACGCTCACCACGTCACCCGGTTTTACCCGGTAGTTGCTCTTGACGGGCCGCTCGTTGATGTGTATGAAACCGGCTTCTGCCGCTTTCTGTATGCGGTTGCGCGAAACGTTCTGCAGGTGTTCCATCAGGAACTTGTCAACTCTCAGAAGGCTTTGTCCCTTGTCGGCTGCAATGCGGAAATGCTCATAAAGCAGAGGTTCGGTATCGGCATCAAAAAAAGTGTTGTTTGCGGTGTCTTTAACCGTGTCATCCTGCAATTGCGCCATTGTTTGTGTTGATGATGGTGTCAGGTTAAAACAGTTCAAGAATTTCGTTGTCCATACAGAGAGAGTCGTCTCCGTAAGGTGACAGCGTTTCTTCCTCTTGACCGGAATAGCCCCTGCCTATCACGAGGGTTATCGGATTGGTAAGCTTGACCTTGGTTCCCGCCGGGATATTGCCGCCGTTGCTTTTCACGGCGTAGACCCAGTCTTTCTCGCCCTGCACGTATTCCGGCGCAGTGAGCGTAAATCCCAGGGCGGACAGTCTGGCCGTGGCTTCCCTGTAGGAACTGTTGTCGGCAATGTCGGGCAAGGCAAGCCGGTCTGCCATGTCGGAGCTGACGGTGAGGTATACGGTGCGTCCCTGCTTTACTTTGTTGCCTGGACTGAGGGACTGGGCGCACACCAGTCCGTTGGCAACAGACTGGTTGTACACGGAATCCTGGACTTCGCCGTCAAGTCCGAGTGCCCCGAGCCTCTCCTCCGCCTGTTCAACGGTAAGACCGCTCAGATTCGGAATGGTGATTTCCTCGCCGTGGCGTGTGTATATGACTGACGCCCAGTATCCACCCCCGATGAACAATGCCACCACAGCAACCATGGCCAGAATATTCTTCCATAGCGGATATTTTTTCTGCTGCGGTTTTGTTCGGGAGGGGCAATTCTTCTTCTGCGGGTCTGCCGGGTTGTTTTGGTTGTCGGTCATGAAGCTGGGGTAAGACAGGTGGTTTTACAAATCATATGCAAAGATACAACGGAAAGTTTAAAACAGTAAGATTTGAAGTGAAATAGTTGGAAATCTCCGATATCCAATCACGTCAAATCACCGCATTTGTCAGTGAATACTTAGGGTCTGCTAATTTATTTCGAGCGCCCAGTCTCGTGGAGTAGCAAAAATCCCCGCGAGGCCGTCGACGATACCGAAAATCCTCTTCTTGAAGC
>CAVHBF010000070.1:0-10248 GCA_963634195.1 Bacteroides thetaiotaomicron
CCGTTATACCATCCCTCCGCAATGCCGAGACAAACACGCAGTCACTGCCCAGCCTTGACAGCCACGACTGTTTCAGATCCTCCATTGTCATGTTCTCTTTTGTCGCTTCGGTGAGGTCATCTTCATCCTTGGGCACAAAGGTGTATGCATCCACCTTGTTGAATACTATCAGACGCGGCTTTTCCGCACAGCCCAGTTCCGACAGGGTCTTGTCAACCACCGTCATCTGCTCCTCGAAGTCCGGATGGCTGATATCCACCACGTGCAGCAGCAGGTCGGCCTCCCTTACTTCGTCAAGCGTCGACTTGAACGACTCCACGAGATCTGTGGGCAATTTGCGTATGAAACCGACTGTATCGCTCAGCAGAAACGGCAGGTTCTGCACCGTCACCTTTCTCACGGTGGTATCAAGTGTTGCGAAAAGTTTGTTCTCGGCAAATACCTCGCTCTTAGATATGAGGATCATCAGTGTCGACTTGCCCACATTGGTGTAGCCCACCAGAGCCACGCGTACCATACGCCCGCGGTTCTGCCTCTGGGTGTTTTTCTGCCTGTCAATCTCCTCCAGCCTTTTTTTCAGAAGCGATATACGGCTGAGAATGATGCGCCGGTCCATTTCCAGCTGCGTCTCACCGGGACCGCGCAACCCCACCGAGCCTTTTCCGCCGCCTGAGCCCGAACCGCCGCCCTGACGCTCCAGATGAGTCCACAGCCTGTGCAGACGGGGCAGCATATAGCGGTACTGGGCCAGTTCCACCTGCGTCTTGGCATTGGCGGTCTGCGCCCGCATCGCAAAGATGTCGAGTATGAGTGTCGTGCGGTCGAGAATCTTGGTCTTCAGCTCCTTCTCTATGTTTTTCAGCTGGCGCGCCGACAGTTCGTCGTCAAAAATCACCATGCCTACCTCACGGCCGTTCTCTGCCTCGGCTTCGATATATGCCCTTATTTCCTGCAGCTTGCCCGAACCGACATACGTCGTCGTGTTGGGACCGTCTGCCTTTTGTGTGAAACGCCTCACGGTCTGCGCCCCGGCCGTTTCTGCCAGAAACTCAAGCTCGTCAAGGTATTCGTTTGTCTTGCGCTCGGGCTGCTGCGGAGTGACGATGGCCACCAGTACTGCCGTTTCAGTCTGCGCCTGCGACAGGATAAATTCCTTCATTGCTTTTCCCGGAGGTCAAAATCCGTTTACGTCCGATGTTTCCTTATTTCACTGCCACCACAAGATATTTGCTTATGCTCCAGAACAGTGCAGGGTCTGTGATGTGCAGCGTGTATTTCTTGTTGGCGTCTCTCTCCAGCACATAGGAAGACGAGGGATGCGTTGTCAGCAGGCGCGCGCTCTTCGACCCAAGGGCAATGCGTTTCACGGTGCGGATATCTATCTCGGTAAGGTAGTTCTTGTTGAAACCCTGGGTCAGCACGTCGCCTTTCTTCAGTATGTCGTGTTCCTTCAGTTCTTTCTTGGTGCCGAACACATACCAGGCTTTGTTCAGGTCCTTGTCCTGCTGGGTGATGGTGCGGGCCTTGGCATCGTTGGCCTGCGACAGGTTGGCCTTGTCCTGCTGCAGGTTGGTGTTCTCGCTGTTCAGCTTGGATATTTCCATGGACTGCTCCAGTATCTTGCTGTCCTTTTGGGCCAGTTCTGCCGTCAGCTTCTCTATCTGGGCATCCTTGTCCGCCACTTGCTGCTGCAGGCTCTCTATGGTCTGGCGCAGGTTCTCGGCGTTGATGTTGGAGTTGTGCAGCTGTCGTTGCAGCTGCTCAATCCTGCTGCGGTTCAAGTCCATCATGCGCTGTATGTATGCGATGTTCTCGCGTATGTCCTCTGTGGCGGAGCCCTCCGCACCCGACCTTAGGGTGTTTATGCGCCCCTGGGCCTCTGTAATCTGGCGCAAACCGTCCTGAATGTCGTTGATCGTGCCCAGCAGGTTGTTTATTTCCGCGTCTTTCTGGTTAAGGATTCTGTTTACGGAATCTTCATTGGAATCGTTGGCTGTTTTGTTACCGCCGTTGCCGCATGCCATAAGCACCGGTACAATCGCTAATAGTAAAACTGTCTTTTTCATAACGTGTCCATATTTTTGTTTGTCGTTGTTGGCTGCTGTGTCTTGACTGCGTTCTCCTTTGTCCTCGCTCCTACCACTATCACGAACTCGCCCTTTGGCTCCGTTGTCCTGAAATGCTCTATGGCCTCGTCAATACTGCCCCTCACTGCCTGCTCGTGGATCT
This sequence comes from Bacteroides thetaiotaomicron, assembly GCA_963634195.1. GTDB lineage: Bacteria > Bacteroidota > Bacteroidia > Bacteroidales > Bacteroidaceae > UBA6382. The sequence goes on from CAVHBF010000070.1 coordinate 2,230, forward strand.
TGCTTATTTCCCTGCACACGGATACCCTGCGGTCTCCACCGAAAAACTCCCTGAATTGCTCCAGGGTCTTCAGCACCCTGTACGGAGACTCGTAGAACACCATCGTGCGTTCCTCCGCCGCCAATGTCTTCAGACGGCTCTGCCGCCCTTTCTTCTGCGGCAGGAAACCCTCGAATGTGAATCTGTCGCAAGGCAGACCCGAAGCTACCAGAGCCGGCACAAACGCCGTAGCCCCAGGCAGGCACTGCACCTCAATCCCGTTCTTCACGCACTCCCTGACCAGCAGAAACCCGGGGTCGCTTATTCCGGGGGTGCCGGCATCGCTTATCAGTGCCATGAGCTGCCCGGCTTTCATGCGCTCCGCCAACTGCTCCACAGCCTTGTGCTCGTTGAACTTGTGATAACTCTGCATAGGGCTGTGTATGTCATAGTGCCTCAGCAGGACACTCGATGTGCGGGTGTCTTCCGCCAGTATCAGGTCTGCCTCCTTCAGCACCCTCAAGGCTCTGAGAGTCATGTCTTCCAGATTGCCTACAGGTGTCGGAACTACATACAACATGGCTGCAAAAGTAATCAAGTTTCAGTAGAACACGAAATTTTAGCTTGCTTATTTTGGATTTCAACAACGTTATAGCTAACTTTGCCAATGGTTTATCACATAAGCAGTTCCCATGCGCAAAGCTATCACTTTTGACTCTTTCATACGCACCACTGCCGTCATTCTGGGAATTGTTCTGCTTGTCAAGGCCGTTGATTATCTCAGTGCCGTCCTCTTGCCTTTCTTCGTGGCATGGTTCGTGGCCTATCTGGTCTTTCCGCTTGTATGCTTCTTCCAATACAGGCTCCGGCTGCGCTACCGTGCGCCCGCCATTGCTGTTACCATGGTTCTGCTGCTGGCGGTGTGCGTATTGCTGGTCTGGCTTGTCATCCCGCCGGTCGTTGAAGACTACAGCAAATTCATTCGGGTGGCACAGGCCTATATCGACAAGACCACCCATCGCAACGGGATAGAGACTTTTGTGGCCCGGCTTTTCAGGGACATCAATATCACGAACTTTCTCGACAACAGAGAACTCGTCAACATCCTGCGCGGGGTTTTGCCCAAAGTGTGGAACGTCCTGCAGCATGCCGCTGGGGTTGTCATGACAATCATATCGTGGGGAATATCCGTTCTCTACCTGTTCTTCATCCTCTACGACTACGAGCGTATAGCGCAGGGGTGGCGCAAACTCATCCCCGGTCGCTACCATGCCGCCGCCAACACTCTGTTCAGGGATCTCGAGCAGGGCATGAACACCTATTTCCGCGGACAGTTTCTCATTGCCGCCTGCGTGGGTGTCCTCTACTGCATCGGATTCACGGTTATCGATTTCCCGCTCGCCGTTCCTTTGGGAATACTTGTGGGCATCCTGAGTTTCATTCCCTATCTCCACGCTTTGGGACTGATACCGGCCTTGTTGCTTTGCACCATCAAGGCTGCCGAGACAAATCAGAACTTCTGGCTCGTTGCCTTGTCGGTTATTGCCGTGTTCGCTGTCGTACAGGCCATACAGGACATTGTACTCACACCCCGGATAATGGGCAAGGCCATAGGGCTGCCGCCGTTTCTCATCTTCCTGTCGCTGTCGGTTTGGGGCTATGTCCTCGGCATCATAGGCATGATTGTCGCACTGCCTCTTACCACTCTGCTCTTCTCCTACTACAAACGGTATATCTCCAAAACAGAATAAACTTGGCAAAAGCAAAATGAAAAGAATGAAAAAAGCCATTTTCGCAACACTCTCTCTTGTGTCCTTCTCTATGTGCGCGTTTGCACAGACTTCGTCAAAAGGCACTTCGTCGGCATACGGCGTAATCAGACGCTTCTGCGGCGACAGCGGCATTAACCTCAAACTCAAGCGAACCTCTGCGCCGGGATCGGCAACCGACCGGTTCACGTATTCCGTCGATGCCAAGGGGCAACTGACCGTCCAGGGCAACTCTCCCGTAGCTCTGTGCCGGGGGTTCTACGACTACATACGCACCAACGGCTACGGCATCTGCTCGTGGAGCGGCAACCGTCTGGACTTGCCTGTCAGACTGGACCCGCAAGAGCCCAAGACTGTCACATCGCCGTTCCGCCACCACTATTGCTACAACGTGGTGACCTACGGATACACCACTCCCTACTGGGACTGGAATCGCTGGGAGCGGGAGATAGACTGGATGGCACTCCATGGCATGGACATGCCGCTTGCGCTCGTGGCCAACGAGGCCATCTCGGCACGGGTGTGGAAGAAGCTCGGACTCACCGACGATGAAATCCAACGCTATTTTGTCGGACCGGCCCACCTGCCGTGGATGCGCATGGGCAACATCAGTGGGGTCGACTCTCCGATGCCTGCTTCGTGGCACAAGGACCAGATAGCCCTGCAGCACAGGATTCTATCGCGTATGCGCTCCCTCGGCATGAAACCGATCTGCCCGGGCTTCGCGGGATTCCTGCCGCCCGAGATAAAGAGGATTTTCCCCGAGGCCAATGTCGTGCAGTCCGAATGGGCGGGTTTCCACAACTGGATGCTCATGGCCGACGACCCGCTCTTTGTCAGGATAGGGAAGATGTTCATTGAGGAGTGGGAAAATGAGTTCGGGAAATGCGACTACTACATAGCCGACTCGTTCAACGAAATGTCCGTTCCGTTCCCGCCCAAGGGCTCCAGCCAACGCTACGACAAGCTTGCGCAATACGGGAGGGCAGTCTATGAGGGCATACGCAGTGCCAACCCCGATGCCACATGGGTCATGCAGGGATGGATGCTCGGGTTCACGCGCTCCATCTGGGACTACGAGTCTTATTCCGCACTCATGCGCAACGTGCCCGACAACAGGGTGCTTATACTTGACATGGCCGAAGACTACAACTACCACCTGTGGAAAAACACTGCCAACTGGGAATATTTCAAAGGCTTCGACAACAAGCAGTGGGTCTATTCCACCATACCGAACATGGGCGGCGACACAGGCATGACTGGCATCCTTGAATTCTATGCCAACGGCGGGCGTCTCGATGCGCTCAAGTCGCCCTTCCGGGGCAACCTTGTGGGCTACGGCACCGCACCCGAGGGCACCGAGAACAACGAGGCTGTCTATGAACTCATCTGCGATGCCGGATGGACTGCCGACAGCATCAGCCTCAGACAGTGGCTGCAGAACTATACCGAATGCCGCTACGGCAAGGCAGACCCCGACATTGCCGCCTACTGGGACGAAATCACACAGTCCGTCTACGGCAATTTCGCCGACCACCCGCGCTTCGTCTGGCAACTGCGCCCGGGACGGAGTTCCAAAGGCACATACCCGGTCGACTCGCTCTTCTTCACGGCCATAGAGAAATTTGCCAAGGCCGCACCGCGTATGAAAGACAGTCCGCGTTATGTCGATGACCTCGTGGAACTCTCCGCACAATACGCCGGAGGGAAAATGGAAGTCCTCGTCCAAAACGTGCTTCAGGCAGCCCTGTGGTGCGGCGGAGTGGAAAAAATAGACTCCATCCAAGCCCTGTTTGACAAGATAGCCCTCGCCGCTGACAGGGTTCTTGCGGCACACCCGGTCCACAACCTCCAGCGATGGATAGACTTCGCGCGCTCACACGCCACCAGTCCCGAAGAGGCTGCGTACTACGAGAAAAACGCCAAGCGCATCGTCACCGTCTGGGGACCGCCCGTCAACGATTACTCCGCACGTATATGGTCGGGACTTGTACGCGATTTCTACAAGCCTCGCTACGATGCCTATTTCAACAGCCTCAAGTCCGGACAGCCTTTTGACTATGCCGCATGGGAACGCGACTGGGTTGAAAACTCCAAGGGGCTTTCGCCGGTGACACCTCCTGACGATATCGTCCGGGCGTGCCTTGATCTCATCGGGCTGGCCAGACCTGTCTTCCACAAGTCCACGGCTCTCGCCGACGAGCGCGAACTCGGCGTTTGGGTTCCCTCCATGGTCTCCACACAGTGGAAGGAGGTTGAGTGGAACGTGCCGGTCAGCGAACTCAAGGGACTGCTGGGTGTCAGCTTCCGCTGGGTGCGCGGCGGGCAGAAACTTGAAATCAACAAGGTCTCTCTTGAAGTCGACGGACAGATTGTGGCTGTCAACGAGCATTTCGGGGAAACAGGCCTGAACAACAGAAACAACGACTATCGCCTTGACCTGCCTGCACAGCTCGGCGGCAACAACGGGGTCATCCTGCGTGCCGTGGTCCGCAGCACCAACAACTGCGAGTCTTTCGGCAAAGTCGTCATGATACACAAATAACGGAAAATATTTCTTTCTATGCAGACATTGAAATCACTCAGGTTCCTTGCCGTCGCCATGTTGCTTGCAACGGCGGCGGCAACACGGGCGGACTACGTGTCGCTCACAGTAAAGGAAACAGCCGGCACATGGACTTCATTCGGGCTCAACGGACTCAAGGTGACGTTCTCTGCCGACAACATCACGGTGTCAAACCCGGAAATGGTACAGACTTTCCCTGTCGGCGATGTCTGGTCGCTGCAGCTCACTGACCTCCCCACGGGTGTCAACGGTGCCGCTGATGGACGGCAGTCAAGTCTTGTCGTCAGCACCGGTCGCGGGCGCATCAGCGTCAGTGCCGCACCCGGAGCGGTCGTCCGCGTCTACAGTGCCACCGGGCAACAGTGTGCCACACTGCGCATTGACAGCAGTGGCACGCCTGCCTCCGTGGGCAACCTCGCACCGGGCGTCTACATCCTGCGGGCGGGCAACGGGACACGTAAATTGGTAATCAGGTAAAAAACTTTTCAGCGTTATGAAAAAGACCATCACAGCATTGCTGCTCGCTTCACTGCCTCTTTTGTCGTGTCTCGCGCAGTCTTTGGCTCTCTATACCAAGAGCGGGCTTACCGTACTCGCCACCGGCGATGAGGCCGGCGAGATGTTTGTCAGCGGAGGGCAGCTCACAATGGGAGACTGCACATTCGACATTGCCGGACTCGACAGTCTCAAATACATTGACAGCACTTTCGATCCTCTCAATGTGCAGGTCAGCTTCTCGGGAACGCAGAGCAACGTCGTCGTGCCGCTGTCGCTCATGCCGCTGCTGACCGTTGCGCAGGACGGTGCTTATGTCAGCATTACGTCTGCGGCTTCCGCCGACCCCGAAATAACCTACACCCTTCAGGGCTCTACTGACAACGGGGCTTTCCTGCTCAACGGCAGCTACAAGTGCGGTGTGGTGCTCAACGGGGTCAGCATCACCAGCCAAAGGGGAGCGGCCATACACGTCAAAAACGGGAAGCGGATAGATGTCGAACTGGTCGACGGCACCGTCAACTCTCTTGCTGACTGCGAGGGAGGTCTTCAGGATGCCTGCTTTCACGTCAAGGGACATCCGGAGTTCAAGGGCGGCGGCACGCTCAACATCACGGGCAACACGCGCCACGCCTACAAAAGCGGTGAGTACACGCTGTTCAAACGGTCTGTCGGAACTGTCAATATCCTTGCTGCCGTAGCCGACGGCATGCACATCGGGCAGTACTTCCAGATGCGCGGGGGGCAGATCACAGTCAGCCCCGCAGTACTTGGCGACGGCATACAGATCGAGAAGAACTCTGACTCCACCAAGGAAAACAACGGAATGGTATTCCTCGACAGCGGCATCGTCAACATCAACCTTGCGTCCGATGATGTCAGTGGCATCAAGTGCGACTCCACGTTCACATGCAACGGAGGGCAGTACACCGTGGTCGTGAGCGGCAAGGCAGCCAAGGGCATTGACGTGAAACACGATGCCTGTATCTTTGCCGTGACCTCTACACCCGAGTTCAACCTCACGGCCTCCGGCGACTATCTCACCGTTCTGGGCGACAAGAAGAAGAGTGCGTGCTTCAAGGTCGACGGCAGTATGTATTTCCACGCAGGCAAAATAACCACGCAGGCCACAGGCGAAAAGGCCAGAGGGGTCAAGGTCAACGGGGACTTCTGGTACGTCAAGTCCAAGGCTGTCCTCACCCCGTTCGAGCCTAATGTCGACGGCGCTATGCGCGTGATGTCGGAATAACGCCCGTTTGTCTGCCGCCTATCCGGAAAGTCCGGAGAGCCGGCAACCTGCGGAAAGGAATACGCCGGGAGTCCCTTTGCAATCAGGTGACTCCCGGCGCGTTTCTTGTGTTGCCCTCAAGGGCGGTTGCCTAAAGCCCAATGCACGAACCGAGAAACACTGTTCCTATTATCGTGCTTATCGCTGTCATTATCGCGTTGATTATCACGCTCCATTTGTTTTGCTTCGTCATGGTCTTGCGGTTTTATACGGTTTGGTCTTCTTGTTCGTTGCCGCCGGCTGCGGTCTTGCCCACTTTGGTATGGTCATAGCCGCCCTTGGCGCCGCCGAACGGGGTCTTGGTCACGTCAAACAGCCCGGCGTTGTTCAGTTCCGTGCGCAGTGCGGTGCACGGACGGAAACGCAGATACACGCCCTTTATGTCTTTCGGGGTCACGTCTTCCTTGTTGTCCTTGCCCGCACTGGTCCATTTGTTGTTCTCCGCGTCCCATTTGCCGGTTCTGGCTGAAAGACTGAAGTTGCCGAGCCCGTCAATGCTCACCGGGTGACCCTGCATCACGAAGTCCTCTATTGCCTGGCACAGGGCGGAGAAACCCACCGACATGTCGTGCCGCTTTATGTTGGAATCCTTGAAGGTCAATGCCACAATCTCGTCACTGCTCATCACGCTGTACGGCACCAGCCTCACGGTATACACCTTCTCGCCGTTGACCGGGTTTCTCTTCTCTGTCTTGTAAAATCCTATTTCTGCCATGGTTTGTTTGTATTTTGATGGTTTGTGAAAATGTTTGCGTTTTTTCGGGAGATGCGGCGGGCTACTCAGTGATGATATTGAGGGTTTCGCTATCCCTTATTATACCCTGGAATTTCACCGACTTGCAGGCGTTGCGCAGCTCCTCGTTGGGCTTGAAGTACAGCTTGAGCTTCTTCACGCAGCTGGCGCCGCATTCCTCCAGAGTGCCCACGGCCTTGGTTCTGGCCGACACGCCGAAAATACCGAGCTGCGGAATCCGCACGGTGTGCCCGTTGAGCACGTAGTTCGTGAACACCTGGCGCAGTGCGCCCATGGCGGCTATGGCCGTGCCCTTGCTCACGCTGGAGTTCTGCACCATATACTCGATAAGGTCGTTGTTCCTGATGTTCCGGTAGCTCACTATGTTGGGGAAGAGCTTGGTTACACCCTGTGGAGTGGTACGCTTTGTGATAATTGTTTGTAGAATTCCCATGATTTTTGTGTTTTAAAGGGTTTGTAAAAATATTGGTTCTTTCCGGCAGCGACTGCGTTTTGCCGGCACACGCCTGTGCTGCCTTTTCTTGGTTTCACTCTCGTCTGTCTGCGAGGCAGTGGGGTCTTCACCTGAGACCGCGACTATCGGCCGTCAGAGTCGCTGTCTCTCCTCCTTGCATCGTCAATCAGTGCCGTCACACGGTCGAAGATGTTCTGCATCACCCTTGACCCGAACTGTTCCTTGCGCCCGGTCTTCACGTAGTCTGTCACTGCATCATATAGGTATGTCTGGTACTTGTATTCCAGCAGGCTCACAAGTTTCCACACCTCCCGGGCGCACGACTTTCTCATGATTGTTCTCAGTCGCCCGGTCTTGCTTCTCCGTTCTGTTCTCATCTCGTTACTTGTTTTTATAATGTTATGCGTCTGTTGCCGCAAGGAGTCTTGCCCCGGGGCATCCTCTCCCTGTTTGCAATGCAAAGGTACTGTCTTGGCGTGCCACAGACTCCTGTCGGCAGCATATCTCAATGTATGTCAAGCTATTGACATACATTCGCGTGGAATATAGTCCGTACTCCGTGCGGATAGTCTTTGCAGACAAAACACCGTACCGTGCGCCAGCCGCTGGGATGGCGCAAGCATCCGCCACTATCATGATCTTCTTCTTGAAATCTTACCGATGGCTTGCAAGTGACTGATTTTCAACATACATTTTGCTTATAATAGGACACAA
>CAVHBF010000071.1:0-10115 GCA_963634195.1 Bacteroides thetaiotaomicron
GTTCATTGCACTTAGAACGCACTCTTTTGGTACGGAGTTGGGCAACGACCAAGTCAAAGAACTGTTGCACCAATACGGTGTTGAAGAAAAAGACATTGCCGATAGTATGGATTTTGTTGAAAACTGCGAACGGCATACATATGGGGCAACAAATTCAACTTTGGTGGAAATGAACGAACAGAAGCTTGTTGCCCAAGACCTTATGCAAAGGCTGAAGAAGCAATTAAGGGGAACAAAATGCAGGTTTAACCGGCACAGACAGCGTCCTGTGGGCCTGTTGCTTATGGTGTTGCTTGTTTTTCTGCCGATTGGTGCGTATTGCCAGTCCAAGCCAGAGGCTGACAGCCTCTATTTGCAGCATCACTACAACGAAGCTCTGCAACAATACAGACTATTGTTGAGAGAGACCCCCAACGACCCTGACCTGCTGTACAATACGGGTAACTGCTATTACAGACTGAAGAAGTTTCCAGAGGCGATTCTGTCCTATGAACGCTCCATGCGGTATAACCCTGCTGACAGAGACCTGCACCACAACCTGACTATGGCTCGTGCTCATAGTGCCGACAAATTCTATTCGGCAGCAGATCTGGAGCTGGTATATTCTTTCAATTCCTTTGTAAACGTTTTGTCTATGGATGGCTGGGCATGGGTATCGGTGATTTCTCTGTTTGCTGTTGTTTGTTTCTGTCTTGTTTGCCGTCTGTCAAGAAAGAACTCTTTACGCAAAATATCGGCAACCGCAATAGTATGTTCCGCTGTTTGCATTGTGCTGTCAAATGTCTTCGCATACACGCAGTACCACAGATATTCGGACAAATCCGGTGCTGTCATAATGACTGCAACACCGCTGCGAAGTACTCCAGACACCATCGGCAGGATAGTGTTCACCCTGCATGGCGGCACAAAGGTGACGCTCACGGATACGACTCTGCCCATGTGGTCGGAAGTCCGACTTCCGGACGGAAGAAAAGGGTGGGTTCTCAATAAAGACAAGGAAAACATTTAGCAAGAGATTGATTTAGTCTTTTTCCATGGAAGAACGTATAGACAAGGCAGTGGAACTGTTTATGAGTGGCTATGGTTGTTGCCAGAGTGTTGTGGGAGCTTTCGCTGATATATTCGGAATGCCCCATGAACAGGCTATGACCGTAGCTGCTGGTTTTGGCGGAGGAGTAGGGCGTATGAGGATGATGTGCGGAGCGGTTTCGGGACTTGTTATTCTGGCAGGTTTGAGCTGCGGGCAGACTAAAGCCGATGACCGTGTCGGGAAATCACGCTGTTACAAGGTCGTACAGGAACTGCTTGCCAAATTCAAGGAGCGTAATGGAAGCTTTGTCTGTGCAGAACTTCTCGGGCTGGAAGGTAATATCCAGCCTACCGGGTATATACCTGCTGAGCGCAATGCACATTATTACAAAACACGCCCGTGCGCAGCCAAAGTGGAGTCCGCTGCACGTGTCTTTGCAGAATATCTGAAAGAAATCCAGAGTCAAGAATCCCAAGGAAAGTTGCACACAAACGAGCAGTAGGGTGAGCGGGGCAATTATTGTCGGTATAAAAGGCGGCAAGAGTACATTTTTACTTTGGCAAAATAGTTACTGCTCAAAAGATTAATGACATGTCATTGAGTTTAAGTAATTTTGCAAGAGAAATACACGAAAAGGCGGAAAACGGCAATGAATGATCCCGAAACAATAGAATTGCAGGGCAGATTTTTTGAACGGATGATAAGTGCCGGAGAGATAAACGAGAAAGTCGTTTCTCTGGCTCGGCAGCTCTATACCGACTTTGGTGAAGGGGAAATCCCGCTGTTTGTATGCATACTGAAAGGCTCGTTTGTTTTTGCCGGCGATTTGATAAGGGCCTATGAAGGACTCTGCGAGGTGGAGTTTGTGAGACTGACTTCTTATGAAGGCACAAAATCAACGGGCAGTGTGAAAATGGCGTTGGGTATGGATTTCAGAAAGCTGAAAGGTCGCCGGATAGTTGTTCTTGAGGACATTGTTGACACGGGACTTACGATGCGAAGCCTCTTGGATGAGTTGCAGGCCTATGAGCCCAGAACGTTGGATGTGGCAACGTTGTTTATGAAACCGGACAAACTTTGCTGTGATATTGCTGTCAAGTACCGTTGCTTTGATATTCCAGATGCGTTTATTGTGGGCTATGGACTGGACTGCGATGAAAAATACCGGAATTTACCTGCCATATATACATTGAAGGAATAGAAATTTAAATTCAGTTGAAATAATGAAAAATATAGTTATTTTTGGTGCCCCTGGAAGTGGCAAAGGCACCTACAGTGATGAGATAGTAAGGAAATATCATATGAGACATATCTCAACAGGTGATGTGTTGCGTAATGAAATAAAAAAATCATCGGATCTGGGTAAGACCGCAAAGAACTACATTGACAATGGTCAACTTGTTCCGGACGGTCTGATGATTGACATCTTGTCGAAAGAGTACGATGCACAGCCTGTAGGCACGGGTGTTATATTTGACGGCTTTCCGCGCACCATAGCTCAGGCCGAAGCATTGAAGAAAATGCTTGAAGACAGAAATGATGATATGGGTATAATGATAGAACTTGTGGTTGACGAGCATACTCTGATGGAAAGACTGCTCAACAGAGCCAAAGAACAAGGCCGGGCAGACGACAATGAGGAAACCATAAAAAAGAGATTTGATGTATACCATAATCAAACCGCTCCCTTGGCTGAGTGGTTTGAAAAAGAAGGCATCCGCCACGTCTTTTACTGGAAAGAAAATCCAAGCAAGGAGCTTATGCTTGATGCCATTTTCAAGATCATTGATGCCGTGAATGCCTGAGTGCCCAACAGGTGTAGTTCCATTTCAATACGTCGTACACAGTAAAACCGATTTCCAATGGAGTCCAATTTCGTTGACTATGTAAAGATATTGTGTCGCTCCGGAAAAGGAGGCCGGGGAAGTATGCATATGCATAGGGCAAAATATCAGCCTAATGGCGGTCCCGATGGGGGAAACGGCGGAAGAGGAGGACATGTGTTCCTGCGTGGGAACCGTAACTATTGGACTTTGCTGCACTTGAGATACGAGCGCCATGTGTTTGCCGGCAATGGAGGCAACGGGGGAGACTGTTGCTCTACGGGCGCAAAAGGAGAAGACAGATACATAGATGTGCCGTGTGGTACAGTAGCCTACAATGCTGAAACGGGGGAATATATTTGTGACGTTGTTGAAGACGGGCAGTCGGTAATGTTGTTGAAAGGAGGTCGGGGCGGACTTGGTAACAAGGAATTTGCCACACCGACAAACAAAGCCCCAAGATATGCACAACCGGGTGAGCCCATGCAGGAACTTAACATAGTTTTGCAACTGAAACTGCTTGCCGACGTTGGACTTGTGGGCTTTCCCAACGCTGGAAAGAGCACGCTCTTGAGCAACATATCGGCGGCAAAGCCGAAAATAGCAAACTATCCGTTCACGACACTTGAGCCGTCGCTCGGCATAGTACCGTATCGCGATGGGAAATCGTTTGTCATGGCAGACATTCCGGGAATAATTGAAGGGGCAAGCGAGGGAAAAGGCATAGGGCTGAGATTTCTGCGCCATATCGAACGTAATTCAATTCTGTTGTTCTTGATTGACTGCGAAGAGCCGAATATAAAGAAATCATACGAGATCCTCCTCAACGAACTGAAGCAGTTTAACCCGGAAATCCTTGACAAAAAAAGAATACTTGCCGTCACAAAATGTGACCTCATAGACGAAGAACTTAAAGACTTGCTCAAACAGGATCTCCCGGATGATGTTCCCACTGTGTTCATATCGGCACCGATGCAGGAAGGAATAACGGAACTCAAGGATTTGATATGGAAAGAACTTAACAGCGAGAGCAACAAAATAGCCATGTCGACAGGTGCTGCGGACTCACTGGTTCACCGCGATATGGACGTGAAGACCCTTTCTGCGGACTTTGCGGGATGGGACGAAGACGAAAGCATCGACGGCTTGACTGCCGAAGACATTGATGAAGACGACATAATCTATATAGACTGAAAAGATTTGGACATAACCGGAAAGTGATCCATGGCAATTGTTCATCCTGCAATTCTTGCATACAATGTTTCGTCTGAAGTTGAGGCTTTCTCCACACAAAGGAACGGGATAGGGGTTAGCGAAGGTTCTTATGGCTGTTTTAACGTCAGCCCCTATTGTAACGACAACGAAGAACACGTAAGGGCAAATCTGGACATGTTGGCCGGGATTCTTGGATTGCCCGTGGAAACGATTCTGTTGCCGCATCAGACACACGGGGTTCAATGCAAGACGATAAAAGGAGATTTTTTCGGACTTTCTACCGGCGAGCAAAGGAGGTTTCTGGAGAATACCGATGCTCTTGTCACATCTTTGCCGGGGGTGTGCATAGGAATAACCACGGCAGATTGTGTTCCAATCCTCCTGTTTGACAGAAAACGGAAGACGACGGCAGCAATACATGCGGGATGGCGCGGAACGGCAGGACACATCGTACGCGGCACGGTTGAAAAGTTGCAGTCGTGTTTTCAGTGCAGACCGGAAGACATTGTGGCGGTCATAGGTCCGTCAATAAGCAAGTGGGCTTTTGAGGTGGGTCAGGAAACTTATGACTCGTTTAGGGAAAACGGTTTCAACATGTCACTTGTTGCAGAAAACATTTCCGGAAAGTGGCACATTGACCTTTGGCAGGCTAACAAATCAGAATTGTTGGAAGCAGGAGTCGCAGACTGCAACATCACCACCTGTGGGATATGTACATATTCCAACTTTCGCAACTTCTTCTCGGCACGTCGTCTTTCTGTCAACTGTGGCAGAATTTATACAGGAATCGTGATGAAATGATGCGAAGACCTTCGCCGTTGGTTTGCTTGTAACTTGTTTCCCGGATCAATAAGGGGGAATGTCATCATGAGGATATCCGTTGCCCAAAGGATCATTGTCCGTGGGGGGTAACAAGTCGTTTTCACTATCGGCAGAAGCGGTCATTGCCGTATTCTGTGGGTTATCGCTCCCGTAGATGGAACTCCCACTGTGTATGTCATCGTCAAGATTCATGAAACGGGTATGTTGCGCCTTGAATCTGAGCAAAACGATGCCCACTTCGCCGTTTCGGTGTTTTCCTATTATGATCTCGGCTTTGCCCCTGTAGTCCTGTCCTTCGCGCCCTTCATAGTTCTTGTAGTATTCGGGACGGTGTATGAAGCATACGATGTCGGCATCTTGCTCGATGGCTCCAGATTCACGCAGGTCGCTGAGTTGGGGGCGCTTCCCCTCTTCACCCTCTCTCTTGTCTACTCCGCGGTTCAGCTGTGACAGGGCAATGATGGGAATGTTAAGTTCCTTCGCAAGCGATTTCAGTCCGCGGCTTATATGGGAGACTTCTTCCTGCCTGTTCCCGAACTTTATACCCGATGCGGTCATTAGTTGAAGGTAGTCAATCATGATTATCTGTACACCATGTTCTGCAACAAGCCGCCGGGCTTTGGTGCGCAGTTCAAAAATTGACAACGATGATGTGTCGTCCACATAGAGCGGAGCGTCGTAGAGCTCGCCGATTTTGGAATCAAGCTGTGCCCATTCATATGGCTCCAGAAATCCGCTTCGGAGTTTGTCGGCTTCAAGCTCGCAAACGTTGGACACCATACGCTTGACAAGTTGGTCATTGCTCATCTCAAGGCTGAAGAAGGCCATCGGGATGCGTTGCGTTACGGCAATATTTCTTGCCATGGAAAGGGCAAAAGCTGTTTTTCCCATTGCAGGTCGTGCAGCAATGATGATGAGGTCGGACTTCTGCCAACCGCTCGTTTTTTTGTCCAGCTTGTGGAAGAGGGTAGGGATTCCTGAGAGCCCGCCTTTGTTTTCGGCAGCTTTCTTTATTGACTCCCTCACGCTGTTTATGATGGGGTTTATCTGGGTGAAATCTTTGCGCTGGCTGTGCTCGCTGATTTTATAGAGTTTCTCCTGGGCTTTCTGCAACAGGTCTTCGGAGTCTACCGTGTCATCGAAGGCATCGGTCTGGACTTCGCTGGAACACGCTATCAGTTGTCGTTTGATATATTTTTCTGCAATGACCTCTGCATAATATCTTATTCCTACGGAACCGGTTGCATCTCTTAACAACTCGCTAAGATACACCATGCCGCCGGCTTTGTTCAGGTCGCCCCGCTTCTCCAGCCGGTCTTTGACGGTCAAAGCGTCAAAAGGCTTGTCGTTTGATGCAAGATCACGTATGGCTTCGTAAATCAGCTGGTGTTTTTTGTCGTAGAAACTGTCTGGTACAAGAATGTCTGTGATATTGTCGTATCCGCTCTCATCGACCATAAGAGACCCCAAGACAGCCTTTTCCATTTCCATGGCCTGAGGGGGGATGCGTGTGAGCAGTTGGTCTGACGATATTTTTTTTTGTGGTGTAGGCATATGTGTTTTGACTGTTGGACTTAATGAAAATTAAGGTAGAACTCCGTTACAGCTTCTATGCCCTTGAACATGATTTCCAAGGGCATGTTCTCATTGGGAGAGTGGATGGCATTGCTTTCCAGCCCGAACCCCATGAGAACGGTTTTTATTCCGAGAATCCGCTCAAAATCGCTGATGATAGGGATGCTTCCGCCACGTCTGACAGCAAGGGGCTTTTTGCCGAACGCCTTCTCAAAACCTGTCTCCGCAGCTTTGTAGGCAGGCAGGTCTATAGGGCATACATACCCGTCTCCACCGTGCATGGGCTTGACTTCAAGGCTAACACAGTCCGGAACTACGCTTCTGAGGTAGTCGGCAAACAGTTGTGATATTGCGGCATGGTCTTGGTGCGGCACCAATCGACAACTCATTTTTGCATATGCCTTGCTCGGCAAGACGGTCTTGGCTCCTTCGCCGGTATATCCACCCCAAATGCCGCAAATGTCAAACGAAGGTCTGCAGCTGTTCCTTTCAAGCGTAGTGTAGCCTTCTTCTCCGCACAAAGCTTTTACCCCGATTGCCTGCATGTATTTTTTCTCGTCAAATGGAATATGGCGTATCATGTCGCGCTCATTGGGCGATATCTCCTCTACGTCTTTATAGAATCCGGGAACGGAAATTTTCCCGCGCTCGTCAACCACCTTGCTTAATATGTCGCACAGAATGTTTATCGGATTGGCTACCGCTCCACCGAAATGGCCGGAATGGAGGTCTCGGTTGGGGCCGGTGACTTCTATCTGCCAATAGGCCAACCCCCTGAGCCCAACAGTCAGCGAAGGGAGATCCTCACCGAGCATGCTGGTGTCGCTCACCAGAATGATGTCGGCTTTCAGCATATTCTTATGGGTCTTGAGAAATCTGTTCAGGCTAGGACTTCCGATTTCCTCTTCTCCCTCGAAAATGAATTTCACGTTGTGCCTCAGTTTTCGCTGCTCGACAAGGTACTTGAATGCGGTGGCCTGTATGATGGCCTGCCCCTTGTCATCGTCTGCGCCGCGCGCCCATATTTTCCCGCCTCTTATTTCCGGCTTGAACGGATCCGACTTCCATTGTCCGATGGGGTCAACAGGCATCACGTCATAATGGGAGTATACGAGAATTGTTTTTGCGTTGTCGGCAATGTGCTTTTCCGCGAAAACCAGAGGGTTACCGTCGCTCTGCATGACTTCCGCCTTGTCGGCTCCATACGAAAGCAACAGTTCTTTCCATCTTTCAGCACACTTCTGTATATCCTTTTTATGAACGGAGTCTGAACTTATGCTCGGTATCTCTATCAGACTGAAGAGATCCTCCAGTATTTGTTTTTTATTTTTGTCGGTGTATTCCTTGATATCCATATTTATTTTGCTTTAAGACTTGACTTCAGCAGGAATGTTATGATAAGAGCATAGGCAACAAGGCTTGCTGTCTGACCGCCGGTGCTCAGCATCCATTCTTTGCCGTTGATGAACCAGTCGCAACCTGCAAAGGTAAGTCCTGCTGAAACAACTCCCATGAGGGCACCGCCGGCGATGAAGCCTGAGGCCACAAGAGTGCCGCGTTCCCCACGCCGCGTGTTGATGCCGGAATCAGTGTTTCTTGTTGTGACATACCAGTTTACCAAGCCCCCCGCCAGAAGAGGGATATTGAGCTGTATGGGGATAAACATCCCCAACGCAAAGGCCAGGGCACTTATGCCGAACATGTTTGCTGTCAAGGCAATAACAGCTCCGATACCATAGAGAAGCCATGGTGCACCTTGACCCATCATGAGCGGTTCTATAACTGCCGCCATGGCGCGTGCTTGAGGGGCAGCCATCACGTCCGTGTTGGTCGGGGTGAAGCCATATGCCTTGTTAAGTATCATGATTACTCCGGCAGTGGTTACCGCACTCACGAGAATCCCCAGGGTTTTAAGACGCTGTTGCTTTGCAGGGGTGCTGCCGAGCCAGTATCCAATCTTGAGATCTGTGACAAAAGCACCGGCACTCGAGAGTGCTGTACAGACAACTCCGCCCATAACAAGTGCCGCAACCATTCCGCCTGTTCCTTTCAGTCCAGCCGCCGCCATTACCAGACTGGCCAGAATAAGGGTCATCAGAGTCATGCCGCTCACGGGATTGCTCCCCACAATGGCTATGGCGTTGGCGGCAACTGTCGTAAACAGAAACGCAATGGCAAAAACGATGACAAGGGCAACGACAGTAAACAGCAGGCTGCCGTCCATTACGTCCATATAAAAGAACAATGCAGTGGCGAGCAGTGCTATAACCAGTCCCAGTATAACTGTTTTGACGGATATGTCACGCTGGGTTCTTGGCAGAATCTCTTGGCTGCGGTCTTTTGCGTTGTTGCCGAAAGCGTTTCCAATCAGGGAAAAGCTGCCTGATATTACCGCCCGGCTTTTCCATACTCCCAGTATTCCTGCCATGGCGATTCCGCCGATGCCTATGCTCTTGGCATATTGGAAAATTTCTTGTGGCGTGGCATTGATGGCCGTGATGTTTTCGGAAACAATTGTGTCCGGCCAGATGAAGGCAATGGCGGGAACGGCAATCCACCAGATCAGTGCAGACCCGGCGCACATTATCAGCGCATATCTCAGCCCGACTATATATCCCATGCCGAGCAGAGCCGCCGACGTGTTGAATGAAAAATACAGTTTCGCTTTTGTTGCCAGAGCCTGGCCAGCGGAACAAAACGTGGAAGTGAAATTCTCCGCCCACGCACCGAATGTGGCTACGGCGAAGTCAAAAAGTCCACCTATAACAGACGCAATTACAAGTAGTTTGGCACTATTGCTTTTACCTTCACCCGAAACGAGTATCTGGGTACTTGCAGTAGCCTCCGGGAAAGGATATTCTCCGTGTTTGTCGCTCACGAAATATTTCCGAAACGGAACAAGGAATAATATTCCTATTATTCCTCCGAGCAGACTGGACAGAAACACTTCTACGAAATCCACGCTGATGTCTGATTCCGGAAATTTCTTTTCCAGAATATACAGTGCCGGCAGTGTAAATATTGCGCCTGCCACAATCATGCCGGAGCAGGCCCCGATACTCTGGATGATGACATTTTCGCCCAATGCGTTCTTGCGGCGCAGTGTGTTGGACAGCCCCACGGCGATTATCGTTATTGGAATGGCTGCTTCAAAAACCTGTCCTATTTTCAGCCCCAGATATGCTGTGGCTGCACTGAAAATGACTGCCATCACAAGTCCTGTAGTTATGGAGTACACGCTTGCCTCCTTTGGGGATTCCAGAGGACTCATGATTGGTTCGTATGTTTCACCCTGCTTAAGTGGACGCAGGGCGTTTGCTGGGAGTTTGACTTCCGTTTGCGTTTCTGGCTTCATAAACGGGTTGTTTTCAGTTCTTGTGCAAAGATAAAGTTTTTTGCTGAGTTACGGGCGTTATGGTTCTGCATTATGGAAAACCAAAGCCGGAACGTTTCCTGCGAGATGAATTAGTCCCGCTATGCGTCTGCTCGCATTGTCCGGCTCTGTCCGGACTGTGCACATAATAGTATACAAAAAAAGGTATCGACATTCGCATGTGGATACCGTTTAACCAATTAAATCTTTTATGAAAGGGAATGGTGGGCGTTGACGGATTCGAACCGCCGACCCTCTGCTTGTAAGGCAGATGCTC
>CAVHBF010000072.1:0-10015 GCA_963634195.1 Bacteroides thetaiotaomicron
GTGTACATCCATGCCCATCATGTGGCCAAGTCCGTGGGGGAGAAACAGCGCGTGCGCCCCTGATGCCACAGCTTCGTCGGTGTCGCCTTTCATCAGCCCGAGGTCTTTCAGCCCGTCGGTTATCAGACGGCAGACATCCATATGGACATCATACCACAGCACTCCCGGCTTTGCCTTTTCCAATGCAAGGTCGTGGGCCTTTTCCACTATGGTGTAGATGTCACGCTGACGGTGGGTGAATTTGCCGCTCACAGGAGTGGTGCGCGTGTGGTCGGAACAGTAGTTGTTGACGGTCTCTGCCCCCGCATCCACAAGGAGAAGCCTGCCTGCCTCGAGAAAGCTCATCTTGGGTGCCCCGTGCAGTATTTCGCCGTGCATTGTCACTATAGATGAAAACGACACCTTGCTGCCCAGTGCATTGGCGATTCCGTCAATGGTGCCGCCTATGAAATGCTCGGTGACTCCCGGCTGGACCAGCTTCATGGCTGTGGTGTGCATTTTGAAGCCTATGGAGCAGGCACGTTCTATTTCCCTTATTTCCTCTTCGCTTTTTGTGGAGCGCAGTGTCACGACGGCTTTTATCAACTCGCCCGAGGCTGCGTCTTTCTGCTGTGCGGGCTTTATGCCAAGCAGTTCTTCAAGCAGTATCATGTGGTCATGGCGGTAGGGTGGAAGGAAATGGATCTTCTGTCCTTCCTGTCCGGCTGCCGCAACGAGTTCTTCCAATTTTCCGAAGGGGGCGGCTTCGGCCACTCCTGCTGCGTCAGCCATGTCGCGTATGCTCTCCACGCTGCCGTACCAGACGATGTCGTCAATGTCAATGTCGTTGCCTACGAGGTATTCCCTGTCGTTGTCTATGTCTATGATTCCGGCCAGTCCGTCGCGTGTCGCTCCGAAGAAATACAGGAAGCTGCTGTCCTGACGGAAAGTGTAGCAGTTGGCGGGATAGTTGGCTGGGCTGTCGTTGTTGCCCAACATGACAACGAGACCGCTGCCCACAAGTTTCTTGAGAGCCCTGCGCCTGTCAATGTAGGTTTCTTTGCTGAACATATACGGTTGTGTTTTTGTCTGCCTTGCGAAATTACAACAATATTCTGTAAACGGGATTTTTCCCGGGAGGAAAATGTCACGGTCGGGCTGGCCGTTGCTGTGCCAGAGTGTCGTATGCCCGTTTCAGCCCGTGCATAGCCTCGAGCAGTTCACGGCGTGGCAGGGCGACGTTGAGCCTCATGAACATGATGCCGTTGTGTCCGAACATGCTGCCTTCGTTGAGAAACATGTTGGCACCGTTCAGATAAAAGTCCACGAGCTCCTTTTCGTTGTCGAAAGGCATCTCCCTGTTGTCCAGAAAGACGAGGAACGAAGCCTCTGTCTTCATGGGTTTTATCTTGGGGCAGTTTTCCGCGAGGAACTGTTCAACGGCGGTTATGTTGCCCTTGACATAGTGCAGCATCTGGTTCAGCCAGTCTTCGCCCTCCGCCGTGTAGCACGCCCGTAGACAGTCGTAGGCAAAGGCGTTGCCGACAGTCACATCGGCCTGGTCAAGAAACCGGTAGAATCTTTCGCTCAGCCCGCTGTTGTGCGTGAAGCAGTAAGATGTCACGATTCCCGGCATGTTGAAAGTCTTGCTCGGAGCCATGAATGTGATGCTGTTGCTTTCGGCTTCGTCTGAAATTCTGCAGAAAGGAACGTGCTTGTGTCCGGGATGAGTCATGTCGGCATGTATCTCGTCGCTTATGACCAACACGTTGTGCCGTTTGCAGAGGGTGGCCAGCCTTGCGAGTTCTTCGGGCTTCCATACGGTGCCTCCGGGATTGTGGGGGTTGCACAACAGCATCATCTTGCAGTGGGGCAACTTTTCCTCAAGGTCGCCAAAGTCCATCTCAAACCGTCCGTCCACAATCTTGAGCGGACTCTCTACCTTGGTTCTTCCGTTGATTTCTATGATATGGTGGAAAGGATGGTAGACAGGTGTCTGGATAAGGATTTTGTCTCCTTTGTCGGTGAGGGCGCAGATTGCATGGTGCAACCCCGGTACAATGCCGGCTATGAAATGGATCTGCCTTTCATTGAGTCTGATGCCGTAGCGGCGACCTACCCAGTCTGCGATGCTGTCGTAGTATGGTTTGAAAGGCACGGTGTAGCCCAGTACTTTATAGCCGAGCCGCTTGTTTATGGCTCTGTATACGAAAGGCGGGGTCTCGAAATCCATATCGGCCACCCAGAGAGGGCAGACGTTTTTGTTGCCGGTACTCTGTATGACAGCATCCCATTTCAGACTGTCAGTGCCGGTGCGGTCTATGTGTTGGTCGAAATCGTAGTTCTTCACAGCTTCAGCGTCTTTTGAATGCCATCCCGGCGAGATAGCATGCCGTAGCAATGGCCATGCCGTTTATGGACGGGATGCCCCATGTTACCAGATTGGCCACGACAGCACCGGCTACAACTCCTGTCACCGCCCATGGATCTACCGTCTTGCCCTGCTTCCACGCGGCTTTGTTACGGTTGGCGAAATAGCCTACGATGAGTATTATGCCCACGGGGGGGAGGGTGCAGTTGAGAATGTTGAGGTATTCGCAGAAATTGTTGTAGAGCCACACGGCCGAAACAATGCCTATGATGCCGCTTACAAGTACCATCGGGCGTTTTTCTGTCTTGAAGATGTTGGCCAGTCCCAGGCCGGTGGAGTAGAGGGCGTTGTCGTTGGTTGTCCAGATGTTGAGTCCCAGCACGAGAATGGCGGCATAGAAAAGGTTGAGGTTTATCATCACGTCAAAGATGTCGCTTCCGCCCACGTAGATGTAGCTCACGGCACCGAAGAGGAACATAAGGCTGTTGCCTATGAAGAAGGCAACGATGGTAATGATGCATCCTGCCTTGCCTGTCTTGGAGAAACGCGAGAAGTTGGGCGTGGCTGTTCCGCCGCTGATAAAACTGCCTATCACCAGTCCGGCGCCGGCAATGATACCCATGGTCTTGCTGCCCAGGTTGAACTGCTCTACCAGTCCGTGATGTCCCTGCATGACAGCCATCACCATGGCAACGGAACCCAGTATGGCAACGCATGGTACCGCTATGTAGCTGACAATGGCAAGTCCCTTGATTCCGAAATAGGCGGACGAGGTCATGCAAATGCCGGCAACGGCCACCATGGCGTATATTGCCAGTGGGCTGTCACCGAAAGCCACCTTGGCTATCGGGATGGCAAACATGGCAAGACCTACTCCAAACCATCCGGTCTGCGTGAAACTTATCATGGCACTGGGCAGGTAGCTTCCTTTGGTTCCGAATACCTTTATGGCCAGGAGGTCAAGGCTCAGACCGCTTTTCGCTCCTATATACCCCAACGCTCCGGTGTAGGCTCCGAGGATGATGCCGCCAAGAATCATGGCTGTTATGAAATTGGTAAAGTCAAGCCCCTTGGCCATTTCCTGCCCCACCCACATGCTGGCAGAGAAGAAAGTGAAACCCATCATGATCATGAATATGCTCATGTTGCTTTTGCGTGCGCCAGGACTCACAGCTATTGACTGGAAGTCAATGTCTTTGTGTGGTGTACTCATTG
The DNA here is from genome assembly GCA_963634195.1 of Bacteroides thetaiotaomicron. GTDB lineage: Bacteria > Bacteroidota > Bacteroidia > Bacteroidales > Bacteroidaceae > UBA6382. The sequence continues at coordinate 3,566 of CAVHBF010000072.1, forward strand.
TGTTGGATTGTTGTTATTTTTTGTATTTTTCAAATGCTTGGGCTATCTCCTGCAGTCGCACTTCGGCTATGTGTTTCAGATTGCGCTTGTGGTTCTTCTGGCGGAAATTCTCTTCGCTGCGGAACAAGGCTCTCAGTATCTCGCCGTCGGCTGTCAGTTCCTCTGCGTAGTGGTTGGTTTCCAGCCATTCTTCGTAGGAGGCGGGCGACGGATACCCTATCTTCTCATCGGTAAAAGCTTTCATGTTGACATTGTCGGCCACGGCGCGTATGTCGCGCCAGTATTCCAGCACTTCGTCACAGTGTTCCTGTATCTCATAGCGCCGTGCGCCGCCGTCGTAGATTATGCATTTCTCGAAAATGGCATTCTCGCTTTCCAGCACGGCTCTGCGGTATTCGGGCGCCAGTACTGAGTGATTCCAGTAGAAATCTATGTTTGGCACGTTCACGCCCGTTATGCCACGTGTTTGGTAGACGCTGAAAATCCCCTCATAGAACACGCAGGTGAAACCTTCGAAGTCAGGCCAGTACAGCCTTATCTGTTCCGTGAATGTCTCCATCAGATCAAATGCCCTCGTGCCGCCGACAGTGAAGAATATCACACGGCGCAGCTTTGCCCCACGCCGTTTGTATTTGTCAAGGATGTAGTCAAAGCACAGTTTGAGGGTGTCGCCCGTTGCAATGATGTCCCCGATGACCATCGTGCCGTTGTTCACGATGTTGTATTTCTGGTATTTTATGTCCAGACCCTTGATTTCCTTGTTTTTGATAATCCTTTCGCATGAGAGGAAATTTATGTTGTCTACCTGAATGCCCGCTCTGAAACAGCTCTCTTCCACAGAATAGTTAAGCCCTCCACGCAGTATCGTGAGTATGTCCACGCTGTCGTGCAGTCCCTGGCTCCTGAAATATTTCAGAGCCTCTACGGTGGGCGGCATCGTGTCAAGGTATGTCTGGAATCCGACCTCTTCAGGACTCATGAGAAGTCTTCGTGAATCCTTGTAGGTGGTGATGAAGTAGTTGTTGAGAAGTTTTGGGGTGTCAAGTTTATATAGAGTTATGTCCTCGGAACATGCAACCGTAGCCAGTTTAGTGTTGTCCAAATAGTTGTGCATAGTGTCTTGTCGGAATTTTCCTGTTGAAATTACAAGCTGCAAATATAAACATATTTTCAGGAAATTTCCGTTTTTTTATCGGGGAACAGTGTTTTTGCGGTCAATATGAAAAGAATGCCGATCCCCACAAGAACCAAAGGATGGCCAAACGGATGGCGAAAGGGGAAAAAACAGTAATTTTGCCGAAAACGCAATGGCGGTGAAGAACGATTTCTGCGACAGGCTGGCAGCATTGCTGCGCCGACAACCCTACGACGAGGAGTTCTACAAGGAACTTTATTGTATCATGCGTCTGGTTTGCGAAGAGACTTGCCCGGAGGGAATGGCGTGTCCGGATTTCTTTTCCCTGCTGGAAGCTGTATGCGACAGCCGTCACATTCCGAAACCAATGGCTGACGGGCTGCAGGCATTGCGCCGCAAGTCAAACAGTCCCGACCGTGCGACGGAAGAGGGTTTCATGGCGGATGCACGCTTGTTGGTAGAGTTTATAGCCTTTGTCTGCGGGAAACCCGTTTCGGAAGAACTGCGCGGTCTTTTGTCCGGGACTCGGGAATCCGGTGCAGAACAGGGGCGGGAATCTTGCTTGCCGGACGGCGGACAACGGGAATTCAGTCTGCTCAGGGTGAGGGTTGTAGGCGTTGCCGGGCTCATTGTCACTGCCCGTGCCGACAGCGACAATGTGCCCGGTATCGTAAGCATTGACTGTGGCAAGGCTGGTGTTGGCGGTTGCCTGACGTATATTGCCGGGATGGTTCATGAAGGCTCCGTGCTCAATCTGCTTGATGTCAGTGTGACGCGTGGCGGAGAGTGTGTCCCGCAGTGGATCATCTTTGAACCCGACTATCTGGTGTCACCGTCTGACGTGGCGGCCGTTTTTGAACCACAGGGAGCCTCGCCGTACAACTATTTCGTAAGGATGTTCACTCCGCCGGAGCTCTCTCTTCCGCTGTTGCTGGGTGTAGCCTCGGGAGTGTTTTTGGACGACCTTCTTGCAGAGGCGCAGAATGGCGGCGGCAAAACAGCGGCTTATTCTTCCTCCATACAGAAGGTGTTCAGGAAAATGCCGATAGAATTTTCGCTGTTTATGGCCGATGCAGGCAAGGCTGGCATATTCCACCGTGAGGCGGAATGGCAATTCGACAACATGCGTTGTCTTCTCCGCGACAAGATCAACGCCGGCAGCGGCTTCTGTCTTGGAGAGTCGCTGCTTGAGCCTTCGCTGGTGTGTCCGCAGGTGGGGCTGGCAGGGCGTATGGATTTTCTGCAGAGTGACGGCAGCAGGCTCATAGAGCACAAAAGCGGCAAACGCGACGAGTTTTCCGGTACCGGTCGCAAACCCCATCTTGTGCAGCTCATGCTTTATCGGATGATGGTAGAACGTTGCATGGGACTGGAAGGAGGCGATATTCATGCCTATCTGCTTTATTCGCGCTATTCTGACGGACTGACAAGGGAAAAGCCGGACAAAACCCTGCTGTACCGCGCCCTTGAGATGCGCAACAGGATTGTCGGCATGATTGGACGCATCGCCAATGGGGAACTCGGTGATGTCATGACGGAAGTCGCAACAGACGACTTCCGCATTGGCAAAATAAGCGACAGGCTGTGGTCGTATGTAAAGCCGCGCCTCGATCGGGTGTTTGGACTGTTTGCCGGTGGTTGCAATGGCCTGGCCTGCACCTATGTGGTGAGATTCTGTGCCTTTCTGATGAAGGAAAGCTGGTATGCCAAAACGGGTTGTCCTACGGCCGGAACTCACGGATATGCCGATCTGTGGAACAGTCCGGCAATGGAGAGGATGGCAAACGGGGATATGCTTGCCGGTCTTGCCATACAGCGTGTCGTGACCGCCGGCGACAGAATAGAGTCCATAGTGTTTGCACTGCCGGCAGACGAGCACTGTCGGCAGTCGAATTTCCGTCCCGGCGATGCTGTGCAGATCTATTGTTACAGTAGCGTGCAGCCAAACGTGTCAAGCCAGTGTACTTTCAGGGGCAGGATGACCAGGATTGTGCCGGCGGAGGCAGAGGTAGTCCTCGCCGACCCGCAACATCGTCTGTCTCTGTTCAACAATGTCCCCGGTCGGTATTTCGCCATAGAACACGATCATATTGATTCCGGCAATGCGGTGTTGTGTAGCAGTCTGTTTTCTTTCATGGAACTGCCGTCTGCCCGACAGGACAATTTTCTGCTTACTGAACTGCCGGAGAGGGGGATTCCCGGGTTATTGTGCGGCAGTTATCAAGGTTTTGACGAACTTGTGGCACTTGAGCGGGCTTCGCGTGAGTGGTTTCTCGTGATAGGTCCGCCGGGGTCGGGCAAGACATCGCGCGCCCTGCGCTATATGGCGGAAGAGGAACTGAGAGTCTCGTCGCATACGCGCGTCATGATGCTTGCCTACACCAACAAGGCCGTTGACGAAATATGTGCCATGCTTGAGAATATCGTGGCCGACACGCCGGAACTGCTTGGCGACTATCTCCGTCTGGGACGTAAGACCAGTGCTTCGCCGGAGTATCACAGGCGTATGCTGGACAGCCGGGTGGCATCCGGATGCGGCAAGGCGCGGGACGTGCGTGATCTCCTTGCCCGGATGCGTGTGGTAGTGGCAACGGTCAGTACCATGTCGCAACAGACGGCTCTGTTGGACAGTTGTGATTTTGAAGTGGCGTTCATAGATGAGGCTTCACAGATTATCGAGCCGTATATCCTGCCGGTATATACCCGGGGCAGGATAAGACGCTACGTGCTGGTAGGCGACCAGAAACAGTTGCCTGCCGTGGTGGTTCAGAGCCGTTCAGAGGCTGCCGTGACGGACGAGGCCCTCAACAGGATTGGAATACACGACTGTTCCGAGTCGCTGTTTTGCCGTATGTTGCACCGCTTCATGTCTTCTGGACGCAGTGACCTCTATTGCCAGATAAAGGCCCAAGGGCGCATGCATCCGGATTTGTTCAAGTTTGTCAACAGCCGGTTCTATGGCGGCACTCTGGAATGTGTGCCTCTGAAACACCAGAAACGTGACGTGAAAGAGCTCTATCCGATATTGCCGTCCTTTGAGTCGGGGTCTGGCGATTTTGTGCGCCGCCTGGCCCGTAACAGGGTGGTCTTTCTGGACTGTCCCCCTATTGACGACGGTCTCAACGACAAGGTAAATCTGGCGGAGGCGCGGGCGGTTGCTGACTGCGTGGCGGCACTTTACGGACTGTGCAAGGCCAACAACCGAATCCTCAAGACTGAAGACGTGGGGGTGATAGTACCGTATCGCAACCAGATTTCCATGATAAGGGCATGCTTGCGCCGAAAGGACTCCGGTGTCTTGCCGGACATTGCGATAGATACGGTTGAACGTTATCAGGGCTCACAGCGCGACATTATTATATACTCGCTTACGGTGAGACACGCCTCTCAGATGAGGTTTCTTATGTCTTCGGTCTATAACGAGAGCGACGGACTCTACAACGGCGATTATCCCGTAGACCGCAAGCTCAACGTGGCACTCACACGGGCGCGCGAACAGATGATACTCATAGGCAACAGACGGTTGCTGGAGCAATCGCCGCTTTTCAGGGATCTGATAGATATGTGTGACAGCCGACTCCATCCACAGTCGGGCGGCAATTCTTTAGTTCCGTAAAACGCCTGTTTTCATGAAAAAATACTACCTTTGCGTTCCAACCTCTGAGAAAAATTTTGATATCATACACAAATTGGAACCATGAAGAAACTTTCAACTTTTGCAGCGGGCTTAGCATTAAGCCTGTTCGTGGCACTGCCGCAGAGTGCAGAGGCCCAGTCGTATCAGACCAAATGGCACTGGAACGAGGGAACCATTGAGGTGGAGTCTCCCGCCCGTCCTGCCGGTCAGAAAGATGTGCTTAATCTTGCCTTGCCGGCAGAGCCTGTCGTGCGTGTGGCTTTTGTCGGTCTCGGCATGAGGGGACCTGGCGCAGTGGAGCGTTTCACCCATATAAACGGTGTGCGCATCGTTGCGCTGTGTGACTACGAACCGAACCGCGTGGAGGCTTGTCAGAAGATTCTGAAGAATGCCGGACTTCCCGAAGCAGCCTCGTATTCTGGTGCCAAAGGCTATGAGGACTTGTGCAAGCGTCCGGACATCAATCTCGTCTATGTGGCCACCGACTGGGATCACCACTTCCCCGTTGCCAAGTGTGCTCTGGAAAATGGCAAGAACACCGCCATTGAGGTGCCCTCTGCCCTGAACCTGCAACAGTGTTGGGATCTCATAAACCTTGCGGAGCAGAAACAGCTCCACTGCATGATTCTTGAGAACTGCTGTTATGACTGGTATGAAATGAATGCCCTCAATATGGCACAGCACGGTGTGTTCGGCGAAGTGCTCCGCGCCGAGGGAGCCTATATCCACAACCTTGACTCGTTCTGGGACTACTACTGGAAAAATCCTGACGGCTCTGACCCCGACAAGCTTGGTTGGCGCATGAAATACAACAAGGAATATCGCGGCGACCTGTATGCCACCCACGGTCTGGGTCCTGTGGCGCAGGCTCTTGACATACACCGCGGCGACCGTTTCACGACCCTTGTCGCCATGGATACCAAAAGCAGCCACGGCAAGGCCTATGTGGAGAAAAAGACCGGTCGCCCGTGCAATGATTTTCGCAGCGGCGACCATACTACTACGCTCATGCGCACGGAAAACGGCAAAGTGGTGGAGATACAGCACAACGTGATGACCCCCCAGCCATACAACCGCCTTTACAAACTTACAGGCACAAAGGGCTACGCCACCAAATATCCCGAGCCGCGTTTCGCTCTTGATGCCTCAACCCTCAAGGATGCGGGCGTGCCGGCGGTGGACAACCTCAACAGCCACGATTTCATGCCAGCAGACCAGCAGGCCAAGCTCGAGGCCAAGTATATGCACCCGATTCTGGCCAAGTACGGTGCCATGGCCAAGGAAGTGGGTGGTCACGGGGGAATGGACTTCATAATGGACAGCCGCCTTGTATACTGTATGCAGAATGGACTGCCCCTTGACATGGATGTCTATGATCTTGCGGAATGGTGCTGCTTGGGCGAACTCGGGGCGTTGTCAATGGACCACAACTGCGCATCCGTGGCTTTCCCCGATTTCACTCGCGGCAACTGGGACAGGCAGAAGGGTTTCAAACACGCCTATGCCACGCCCGAGCAGGAGAAGCAGTCGGCAGCGATAGCGGAGGCTTATACGCAGACACTCAAGACAAAGGGGGCGGATGCCGCTGAAAAAGAGCTCAAAAAGATGCTGAAGAAACTTGGTACAGCCAAGAAATGACGTTTGGCGCGTCTTTCAGCCAGTTGTCTTATGGCATTTT
>CAVHBF010000073.1:0-4116 GCA_963634195.1 Bacteroides thetaiotaomicron
GAGCTGTTGGCTTGCTTATGATCGGCGCGTTGATGTATTCTTGCTCAGATGATTATGATTTGCCTGACAAAACCCCGAGTTGGCTGGGTTCAAGCATCTTCAATTATCTGGAATCGCAGAAGAACTACACCAACACAGTTAAGCTGATTGAAGATTTGGATTATGCAACAGTGCTTTCAAGGACTGGCAGCAAGACGCTGTTTGTTGCTGACGACGATGCTTTTGCGGAGTTCTTCAAGAAGAATGACTGGGGGGTGACCTGCTACGAGGATCTGACCCTGCAGCAGAAGAAGCTGTTGCTGCACACATCAATGCTTGACAATCCCTATCTGCTTGAGATGTTGCCGAACCAGACATCATCAAGCACCGGGACAGACGGTAGCTACCTTGACCTTAACGTGTGTATGCGCCGCCCGACATCATTGGAAATCACAGACTCCATTTCGTTCTTCAAATGGAACAGTACGGCCATTCCGTATAGCTACAATGCGAGCGACAGGGACTACTGGGCGCGCTTCAAGACCGAAGCCAAGGGCGGTCTCTATATGGCAAGCGACGGAACGGTGCCCATGATGATCCATTGGATCAACGGCCAGATGGAAGAGCAGGGCATCACTGACGAGGATTTTGAAATCATAGCCGGTCGTTCGCGCGAGAAAAACGACGTGTTCATATATGGCGGAAGAATTCTTGAACAGGACATTACCTGCCAAAACGGTTATGTAAACAAGCTTGACCGCGTGCTTCTCGCTCCTACCAACATGGCCGAGATGATCCGTACCAACGGCCGCACCTCCCTGTTCAGTCATCTGCTGGACCGTTTCAGCGCGCCATATTACAATGCATCGCTGACCAACTCCATCAGGCAGATTCCCGGATTCGAGGGTGTGGATTCCGTTTTCGAGAAACGCTATCTTTCGAGCCGATCAAAGGAAGCCAAGTCGCTTGAGACAGACCCGAGCGGCCGTAACGTGTCATATTACCTCAACTATGACCCGGGATGGAACACTTACTATAATGCCAGCCGTGGTGTGCAGCAGGACATGGGAGCCATGTTCGCTCCCACCGACGAGGCGATGGAGAAATATTTCCTGCCCGGCGGCGGTGGGGAATTCCTGGTTAATGCATATGCCGAAAAGCCCAACACAAGAGAGAATCTCATGGAAAACCTTGACCAGATTCCTCTTGATGTGATTCAGGCGATGATCAACAACCTTATGAAGATATCGTTCATAGAGTCGGTGCCGAGCAAATATCTCACCATCATGAACGATGCCCGCGACCCCATGTTCTCTGATGTCGCTTCCGTTTCGGAATACAAGACGATGATAGACACCTGCCTTATTGCAAACAACGGCGTGGTTTATGTGATGAACGAAGTGCGCACTCCCGCGAAATACGCTTCCGTGTCCGCCCCCGCGCTTGTGGGTGACAGCCTCCGCATATTCAACTGGGCAATCACCGCCGATGACAAGTATATCTCCAATCCGAACTCCGCGCCTCTGAACTCGTTCATCTCCACGTATCTGTTGGCGATGGGATCCAATTTCAGCTTCTTCATACCTACGGACAATGCTTTGAGATGTTATTACGACCCCGTGTCGATGAGTTTGACTCAGCCATACATCCTTTCGTTCAGCTTCGATTCAAAGAACGCGTCTACTCCGGTGTCGGCCTACGCCTACAAGTTTGACCCCAACACATATCAGGTTGACGAGGTGAGGATCACCACGAGCATCAAGTCCGGACAGATCAACAACCGTCTCAAGGATATGCTTGACCAACACATCATCGTACACGATTCGGCTGATGTTGACGGAATACTGAACACCAAGAAGGAGTTCTTCACCACCAAGGGCGGAGCGCCGATAAAGGTGCAGTCCAGAGGCGGAATCACCAAAGAGGGCATCGTGGGTACAACCGTGCAGGGTGCATGGCAGATAGAACACAACGAGTATGCCACCATAAACGAGTATTTTGACCAGACAAAGAAGACCAACGGCTACGGCAACGGTATGACATATATTATCGACAAGCCTCTGCAGGCCACGGTCAACTCCGTATACAAGGTGTTGCACGACAACGGCAACGAAAATTCCCCGTACGATAGATTCTACCAGCTTTGTCAGGTTGATCCCGACGTGCTTGAGGAGGCAGGTTTCGCAGACGAGTATTCAAGCCGTACAGACAAGGACAAGGCATTGGCAAAATACCAGATTTTCTCTGCCTCAAATCCTTGCATGGACTACAACGTCCGTTTCTTCAGTACCTACCGTTACACGGTGTATATTCCCACGAACGATGCCATTGACACCGAGATTGCCAAGGGGCTGCCTACGTGGGAGTCCATAGCCAGCTACATTGAAGATGCCAAGGCGGAAATCTCGCGCCACGAGAACGAGTCAGGCTACAATGTGGAGGCCGCTACTGCCGCATACAAGGCGAAAGCGCAGGCCATGTGTACCTGTCTGCTAAATTTCGTGAAATACCATTTCCAGGACGATGCCGTATACAATGACAAGAACGCCATAAGCAGTACAGAGTACGAAACGGCTTGCATCAATGCGGAGACCAACCGTTACATCACGGTTACAGTACAGAACTCCGGCGACAACAACCTTACCGTTACCGACAAGCTCGGCAACACCCTTGCTGTTGACGCCACACGCAACAATATCCTCACCCGCGACCTCCAGTTTGACAAGGCCGGTTCAAGTGCCTCGACAATAGAGACATCTTCGTTTGCTGTATTGCATCAAGTGGTGGGCGGAGTCCTTCATTTCACGGACTTGCCCGGCGGCCGTTACGAGGGGCTTTACAATACTTCTGCCAAGGCCAAGGCTTTTGTGAGAAAGTATCCAATCCGATAAAAAAGTGCAACTATGAATAAGATAAAGTATTTACTGTTATTCATTCTCTGCCTTGGCATTTCCGCTGTTTATGCCCAGAAGAGAATTTCGGGACACGTGTTCAATCCAAAGGACGGCCCCATCATGATGGCTAACGTGCTTGAGATTGACGCCAACAACCGTATCCAGTCGTCTACCCAGACTGACATGAGCGGTAACTTCGCGTTGACAATCAAAAACCCCAAGAACAAACTCAAGGTGCATTTTTACGGCTACCGCGTGTTTGAACAAGTCATCGGCGACAAGACGACATGGAAAATCCAGCTTACGGAAAACTCCCGCTCTCTGAAAGAAGTGAAAATTTCCGGACGCAAGATTGTCAAGTCAAACGGTCTGATGATACCCCAGCGCGAGGTTTCCGTGGCAACGCAGAAACTTGACATGGACGAGATGAAGGGTCTTGCCTTCGAGTCCGCCGACCAGGCCTTGCAGGGTCAGATTGCGGGTCTTGACGTTGTGGCAAACTCAGGAAACCTCGGATCGGGCATGAGCATGCGTCTGCGTGGTGTCACCACAATCTCCGGCAACCAGGAACCCCTGATTGTCGTGGACGGCCATATACTTGAGAACTATACCTCCACGGATGTAGACCTTCAGGACATGGACAATACGGAACAGTTCGCCAACCTTCTTGCCGTCAACGTGGAAGACATCAAGTCCATTGAAGTCAAGAAAGACGCCGGCTCCTGCGCCATGTGGGGTGCCCGCGGTTCCAACGGTGTAATCGAGATAACGACACGCCGCGGCTCCAAGGGCAAGACACGCGTGTCGGGAAGCTACACTTTCCAGGGCAGCTGGCAACCGACCGGAATGAAGATGCTCAACGGCGACGGCTACACCATGATGCTCAAGGAAGGATATTTCAATCCCCGGCAGAGCGACCTCACGTCGAACATCATAGAGCTTATGTACAGGTCTGACAGGGCCATGTACTACAACAACTACAACAAGAACACGGACTGGGTTGACGAGGTTACCCAGTTTGGTACGGCCAACAAGTTCTTCGTCAGTGTGACTGGTGGTGGTGATCAGGCCCAGTTCCGCGTATCCGGCGGCTATGACCATGAGACCGGTACCATCATCAAGCAGGTGCTTGACCGTTTCTCCACCCGTATGACTCTTGACTATAACGTGTCTACGCGCATCAAGTTCAGTTCAAACTTCAACCTTACGTACACCAAGAACCAGCAGAACTATTCCGGTATAC
>CAVHBF010000073.1:4126-9963 GCA_963634195.1 Bacteroides thetaiotaomicron
CCGGTATACTGAGCCAGGCGTACAACGCCATGCCCAACATGAGCGTCTACCGGTATGACGGTGCGGTGAACACCGGCGAATATTTCAAGATGTATCCCCGGGCGGCGGCAGCTGGAGAGGTCCAGGACGGCTACACGTCTTATTACCTGAATGACATGATCAGCAACGGCAACCCTGTCGCCTATGCCAATCTCGCATGGAAAAACTCAAGCCAGTATGTGATAACCCCGCAGTTTGAGCTTGAATACAAGCTTATGGGAATTGACGGCAACAGCACACAGCTCAACTACAAGGGCGAGGTGTACATGAACTCAACATCGAATACTACCGATGCCTATTTCCCCGGCTCGCTCTCCACGGACACGTGGTCTTCCACTTCCGGCATCAACAGGACGGCAACATCAACATCGCGTGAGTTGAGGTTCACAACCACCCACACGCTGATTTTCTCGCCGAAGCTGCCGCGTGACCATTCGCTGCAGTTCCTGCTCCGCGGGCAGTTGAACACAAAAGACGGCGTTGCAGAAGACATATCCTCTGCCGGTGTAGTAGGCGGCATCACCGATCCCACGATAAGCGCAGAACTCAAGTCCGCATCGACTTCCACCAGCAAGTCGCACGGTCTTAACGGCCTTGTCACTGCCCACTACGCATTCAAGTCAAAGTATATCCTTGACTTCACGTTGCGTGCGGACGGCAGCACGTCTTTCGGCAAGGACAAGCGCTGGGGCTATTTCCCGGCTGTATCAGGGCGCTGGAATATCAGCGACGAATATTTCTTCCGCCCTCTGAAGAAATATGTCAACATGCTTTCTGTTTCTCCCGGCTGGGGTGTAACCGGAAACTCCCCGACCACCAACTCCATCATGTATAACACATATTCAAGCAAGGGCAGCTACGGAGCCAACGGCAACACCCTGATAGCTATTGCCCCGAACAACCTCCGTCTTACCACCATACAATGGGAAAAGACATCTTCATGGAACGTGGGCTTTGACCTCAATATTCTCGAAGACCTCATCCAGATGAACCTCAACGTCTACAGGAAGCACACGAGTGATCTTCTCCAGCAGGGAGTCAAGATTCCTTCCTCTACCGGTTTCTCCTCGCTTGACTACGCCAATGTCGGCACAATGAAGAATAAGGGTTGGGAACTTTCCGTCAACACAAAGCCAATCTTCAAGATCGGCAAGTTTGCGATGAAATTCAAGTTCAACGCTTCCCAGAACCAGAACCGCGTAACCTCCATGAACGAAAGCGTGCTGGCTTCCATCAACACCGACTTCAACTACAAGAACGTCACTGACGGTGGAGGATATCTGAGCCGCGTCCAGATTGGCAATGCGCTGTATTCAATCTACGGTTTCCGCTACAAGGGGGTTTACCGCTATGACTATGAGCACTCCGGCTACTTTGCGGACGAGTCCAAGAACGAGGTGTACGGCTCCAACACGGCCGCAGCTGCAGCTGCGCGCGGCGAGAACGCCACATGCCCTGTGGCTCACGACGCCAACGGGAACATCATATTTGACGCGAGCGGCAACCCTCTCCGCATGTATTACAACTACGGAGGTCTCAACTACCAGTTCTCGGGTGGTGACGCCATCTATGAAGACATCAACCACGACGGGCAGATTAACGAACTCGACATTGTCTATCTGGGCAATTCGAACCCCAAGTTCACCGGCGGTTTCGGTGTTGACTTCACCTATGGTCGCTGGACACTCAAGACCAGCTTCAACGTCCGTCTTGGCGCGAAGATTATCAACAAGGCCCGCATGCAGGCAGAAGACATGCTTACCAACAAGAACCAGTCCACCGCGGTCAACTGGCGCTGGCGCAAGAACGGTGACATCACGGAGATTCCCCGTGCCATGAACTCCAATGCGGGTGCATCGTATAATGCACTTCCGTCAGACCGCTACGTGGAGTCCGGCGATTTCATCCGTCTGCAGTATGTGCAGCTTTCTTACAGCTTTGATGCAAAGAACCTGCGCCGTCTTGGCCTGAAGGGACTGAATTTCTATGTTTCTGCCAACAACCTGTTCTTCTTCACCAAGTACTCCGGTGTCGATCCTGAACACTCGGCCAGCGGTTACAGTCCTGCCTATGACTCTTCGCAGACTCCTCGCTCACGTTCGGTGACATTTAGCTTGAATGTACAGTTCTAAATATAAAAACTGGATAAAATGAAAAACGTTAAGATATACAATAAAGCAATACTGCCGGTCTGCCTTGCTGTGGTAACTCTGTTTTCCTCATGCAGCGCATTTGATGACTTCCTGACAGTATATCCTACCAATCAGATTACGGGCGAGCAGTTCTGGGAGGACAAGAACGATGTCATGAATGTGGTTGCAGCCTGCTACACCCAGCTCAAGAGCTCCGCAGTTTCCCGCCGTATGTTCATTTGGGGCGAGATGCGTTCTGACAACCTTCTGCTTACGTCTGAGAGCAATACGGATTTCAAGAACATAATGAATGCCAACCTTCTGCCTACCAACAGCTGGTTTGACTGGGCTTCGTTCTACACGGGCATCGGCTATTGCAACCTCTGTCTGCAAAAAGGCCCGGAGGTGGTAAGGAAAGACGCCAGCTTTCAGGAAAACGACTGGAAACCCATTGAGGCGGAGCTCAAGGCTCTGCGTGCTCTCTACTATTTCTATCTGGTGCGCGCCTACCGTGACGTGCCGTTTGTAGTGGAAGCCAACGACACCAGCGAGGGGGCTACGAATCCGGTTCCCCAGACTGCTTCGGAGACAATTCTCACGTTCCTTATCAATGACCTTGAAGCGGTCAAGGACAACGGAATGAAGAACTTCGGCAACGATGAGTTCAACAAGGGACGTTTCGGCAGGAGAGGCATCTATGCCCTGCTGTGTGACTTGTATCTCTGGAGAGCGTCGAAGAACTCGTCAGCGGACTCCATCGCCAAGTATCCCGGCGAGGCGGAGGGTGACTACCGCAAGGTCATTGAATACGCGGATGTGCTTTCCCAGGATATGCTTGAGGATTTCAAGGGCACCAGCACCAGTTTCAGCGAAGTCTACTATGGCCATAACCGGTCAATGTTTTCCAGTGAAGATCCCCTGCCACTTTATGTGAACGACAAGAGTGTTCGGGTTGTGGACTATCCCTATGGGCAGATATTTGGCGAAAACTTCTCCTTGGAAGACATATTTGAAGTTTGCCAAGGAATGGAGAACGTTGCCGAGACAAGACAAATGGTGGGAGACTATTTCGGCATATATGAGAATGAGTTCAATCCCGGTTGTTTCTCTGCCGCCGCTCCGTTCCAGTCTCTTTCAGACAAGCCCAACGAAGCCAGTGCCGTTTTTTCAAAGACCGATATAAGGTATTATTCAACAATCCAGAAACCCTCGGGCTCGACTGTCAATGCTGTCTACAACATCGTGAAATTTGTTGCAAAATCAGTTCAGATCAACGGTTGTGATGATTTGACCAACACCTCAACCACCGTGGAGTATGAATGGAATCCGCAATACAGCAATTTCAAGGTCTACCGCATAAGCGATGTGCTCCTGATGAAAGCGGAGGCCATTGCCTGTCTGCAGGAATATATTCTCAAGACCGATGACGAGGCTATGCTCAAGGAAGGTTTCAGGGTGGCCAAGGCAGTGTTCGCCCGTTCCAATCCAATGATAGACTCCAACGATGACCTTGTGTTTGCGAACTTCAGCACGGCCCAGAACCTTGAAGACTTCGTGATGGGCGAGCGTCAGCGCGAACTGTTTGGCGAGGGCAAACGGTGGTTTGACCTTGTGCGCTATGCACTGCGTCAGGGCAACACCCAGAAGATGTTGAACCTGCTTGTCCGGAAATACAACACCAACTCGAATGCCATCAAGGCAAAGCTTGCTTCACTCAATTCTCTGTACAACCCCGTTTACAATGAGGAAATGAAGATCAACACGGCATTGGTTCAGAATCCTGCATGGGTAACAGACGAGACGATAGAGAGGAATTGATGTCGGCGGTCTGAAACTAAGTAAACTCACAAAATCAAAAAGGAATTGATTATGAAAAACAAATATGCAAAATGGGTCACCAGTGGTTTCCTTGGACTAATGGCAGTGCTTTGCCTTGATTCATGTACTGACGACCATTATGACTTGAATTCCAACAACGCGAAAGGTACCCTTTGGGAAAACCTCAGCGCCACGGGGGAGTGCAATGATTTCCTTGACATCCTCTCGAAGTCTGTTGTCAACAAGAAAGCTTATGGCGTGCCGGCATCCATTACCTATGCCGACTTGCTGAAAGCTGACAACTCCATGACGGCCTGGGCACCGAAAGACGGCACCTATGACGCGCAGAAATGGCAGACTCTCCTTGCCGAAGCCAAACAGACGGAAGAGAGCGGCGACCTTGTCACCGCAGCAGAGAAGTACAAGCTGGTTGAGAAGCAGTTCGTCAAGAACCATCTTTCCTACTTCAACCACACCGGAAGCTATGCTTCAGTAAAACGCATAACTCTGGCCAACGGCAAGTATGCAGAGTATGACTCCGGGGAGGGGACCATAAAAGGAGTCGGCATTGAGAGCGGAGCCAACCGCAACATTGCTTCGGTCAACGGAACGGCTCACGTGCTGTCCTCCTATATCCCCTATTCCTATGACCTGAAGGAAATTCTTGAGACGACACCGGACTTGTCGCTCTTGTATGAATACGTCGCCAGCAAGGACACTCTTATCTTTGACGAGAACTCAAGTATCAAGGGCGCGACCGTTGACGGGCAGGTGCAGTATGTTGACTCCGTGTTCAACGAGTCAAACAAAATCATGCCGGACATCGCCACCGATGCGGACTCCATCGTGGCCGCCATCTATTTCAAGAATGACGCATGGCAGAAAGCTCTGGAACAGGCCAAGAAATCGTTCAAGTACAAAAAGGCATATTCGTATGTTGACGAAAAAGGCGTGCTCTATACCGACTCTCTTCGTGCGGACTCTCTCCAGGAGGCAAAAGCCGTAGAAGCCTTGTTCAAGAATATGTTTTACAGTCTGGACGAACAGCCGGCGTTTGACTCGTCCAACGCTTCCGCGGAAAGCGTCAAGACTTTCTTTGAAACTGCCGACTCTCTGGTGTCCAAGGAATATTACGGCCAAACCCATTACTACCAGAGAGCTCCGTATGCCAACGTCCTTACTGACGGGCAGACCCCTGTTGAAGTGTCAAACGGCTATGCATTCATAGTGGACAACTTCAATTTCAAGACAAACAAGTCCTGGCAGTTTGACAAAACATTGGAGGCAGAGAACAGTTTTCTAGTCAACACCCAATATTCCAAATCCTTGTCGACATCTTCGCCGCGAGGTGTCACGCAGACGGTGCTTGACGGTGCGCGCAATCCCAGAGTTGCGGGCAAGCTGAGCGGGAACTCCTTCCAGGAATTTGTTCCTTCTTCCTCTGCCGCAAATCCACAGGTAACGTTCGACTTGGACGACATGCTCTCCGGCACCTATGACATATATGCCGTGTTTGTGCCCGAAAACATCAACGACTCCACGAACATAAGCCCCAAGGCAAACAAGTTCACAGCAACCCTCACCTATGATTTTGATGACAAAGGCAAACAGCTGACGGTGAGTTCGACAGGAGGTGAAAGCGGGGTGTTCACCACGGATGTCACAAAGATAGACACGATACTGTTGTTTGAGAACTACAAGTTTGATGTGTGCTACTACGACATAAGCAAATCCAACCCCATGCTTACCATCACAAGCTCGATAAAGCTCAAAGACCGCAAGACATGCACTCCAAACTTGAGGATAGACTGCATCCTGCTAGTCGCCAAAGACGAGTAAGCCATTAAC
>CAVHBF010000074.1:0-9960 GCA_963634195.1 Bacteroides thetaiotaomicron
CCCTACGGCATTGCCATGTCAATACTGGCTATGGGAATAGTTTTCGGCTGTCTTATCCTGCTCTATGTTTTCTTTATCCTCTTCGGCAAAATAGTGAATGCAGCCAACAAGAACGCGGCTTCACCGGATGCCACTACGCCAAAGAATACCAAAACCTGCAAGGCAAAGGAAGAAGAGGTCGCCGCAGCCATGGCTGTAGCGCAATCCAACTCCGGCACGGGTGACGAGGACCTTGACGCAGCACTCATCGCGCTGACTTTGAATGCAGAATTCGCACATGACGAAGAAAGCGGTGTCATCACCATCAAGGAAGCCCACTCTGAATGGTCCAACAAGGCAAGCGCAATCGGAGCAGGGATGCTAAAATAACAACAACACATAAAAACAAAAAACTCACTAAAATGAAAGAATACAAATACATCATTAACGGGAACGAATATTCTGTTAATATCGAGAACATCGAAGGCAACCATGCCAATGTGACGGTAAACGGCAAGTCATACAATGTTGAAATCGCAGGCAGAGAGGCAAAAAAAGCCGCACCTGCAAAGCCTGCTGCTGCGACAGCCGCAAAGCCTGCAACAACTCCGGCACCCGCAGCCTCTGCACCAGCAGGTCAGGGAACTCCGTTCAAGGCTCCTCTGCCTGGCACCGTTGTAGACATCAAGGTTACCGCAGGACAGCAAGTGGCAGAAGGTGACGTGGTCCTCATTCTTGAAGCCATGAAAATGGAAAACGAGATTACCGCGGAGAAATCCGGCACCATCGTTTCCGTCTCCGTGAACAAGGGTGATTCCATTTTGGAAGGTGCCACAATGTTTACCCTTGCCTAACAAACAATTCTGCCGGAAACGCTCTCCGCAAGGAAAGATTTTCCTGTTGAAACCAAAAATCCAAAAGCAATCACACTATGTGGGATTTTATAGGAGCCAAACTCAGTGATTTTATCACCTACACGGGCTTTGCCTGTGGAGACTGGTCAAATTACATAATGATCTT
Organism: Bacteroides thetaiotaomicron; assembly: GCA_963634195.1. Lineage (GTDB taxonomy): Bacteria > Bacteroidota > Bacteroidia > Bacteroidales > Bacteroidaceae > UBA6382. Next base: position 1,000 of record CAVHBF010000074.1, read on the forward strand.
AGTAGGAATCTTTTTTATCTGGTTAGCCGTAAAGAAAGATTTCGAGCCCCTGTTGCTGATACCTATCGGCTTCGGTATCGTGTTAGGAAACATTCCTTTCAAGTCCGTAGGACTGGAAATCGGCCTGTATGAAGACAACGCCGTGTTGAATTTCTTCTACTCCGGCGTGAGAGACGGATGGTATCCCCCTCTGGTATTCCTTGGCATTGGAGCGATGACTGACTTTACTGCTCTGTTGGCAAACCCCAAGCTTCTGCTTGTGGGCGGTGCTGCACAGTTCGGCATTTTCGGGGCTTACATGATAGCTCTGGCTCTCGGGTTTGAGCCGAACCAGGCCGCCGGCATCGCCATTATCGGCGGAGCGGACGGTCCTACAGCAATATTCCTGTCGTCAAAACTCTCGCCCAACCTCATGGGTGCCATTGCCGTTTGCGCGTATTCGTATATGGCTCTCGTGCCGGTAATACAGCCTTTCTTCATGAAAGTCCTCACCACCAAGAAAGAACGGGTAATACACATGAAGGCAACACGTCAGGTCAGCCAGACCGAAAGGATTGTGTTCCCTATCATAGGACTGCTCATGACAACGTTTATCATTCCCTCTGGCTTGCCCCTGCTCGGTATGCTGTTCTTCGGTAATCTTCTGAAAGAATCCACCAAGACAACACGCCTCGCCAAGACTGCAGGCTCGGCTCTCAACGACATTGTCGTAATGCTGCTGGGACTGACCGTAGGCTGTTCCACACAGGCAAGCGAGTTCCTGACATCCGACACCATCAAGATATTCTTCCTTGGTGCACTGGCATTCATCATAGCGACCTGCTCGGGCGTTCTGTTCGTAAAGTTCATGAACCTGTTCCTGCCCAAGGGCAAGAAGATGAATCCCCTTATCGGCAATGCCGGCGTGAGTGCCGTGCCTATGTCCGCGCGCATTTCCCAAAACATGGGACTGATGTATGACAAGCACAACTATCTCCTCATGCATGCCATGGGACCAAATGTCGCCGGAGTCATCGGCTCTGCCATTGCAGCGGGTGCGATGCTGGGATTCCTGAACTGACAGCCGGACGGCATATAACTGAAGAACGTGACAACTTTCATTGGAATTTGTCACGTTTTTCAGTTATAATTAAGTAGATTTGCAACGTCAAAAACACACCTTCTTTATGAAAACATACCTCGTTACTGGGGCAGCCGGGTTTATAGGGTCTAACTTCGTCAAATATATGCTGACGAAGCACGGAGATATACGCATCGTTATCCTTGACGCCCTGACGTATGCGGGATATCTCGGCACCATAGACCATGACATAGACAACAAACGCTGTTTTTTTGTAAAAGGAGACATCCGGGACAGGGAGCTCGTGGACGGTCTTTTCGTAAAATACAGGTTTGACTATGTGATAAACTTTGCCGCGGAAAGCCATGTAGACCGTTCCATCACCAACCCGCAACTTTTTCTTGAAACAAACATACTCGGCACACAGACCCTACTTGATGCCGCACGCAAAGCCTGGACAACAGGCAAGGATTCACAGGGCTATCCAATCTGGCGACCCGGAACACGCTATCACCAAGTTTCCACCGATGAAGTATACGGTTCATTGGGTGCGACAGGCTTTTTCACTGAGGAGACACCCCTTGCCCCCCACTCTCCCTACAGTGCATCAAAGACAAGTGCAGACCTCTTCGTTCTTGCATACAGAGACACTTACCGTATGCCCGTCAGCATTACACGGTGTTCCAACAACTACGGGCCTTATCATTTTCCGGAGAAGCTCATTCCTTTAACCATACGCAACATTCTAAGGCACAAGCAACTGCCTGTCTATGGCAAGGGCGACAATATCCGCGACTGGCTCTACGTAGAAGATCACTGCAAGGCGATAGACCTTGTAGTAAGCAAGGCTTCCAACGGTTCTGTCTACAACGTGGGCGGTCACAACGAGATGAAAAACATTGACATCGTGAAACTGATTGTCAAAACCATCAGGGAAATCATGGAAAGTGAGCCACAGTACCGATTCCTGCTTCAGAGTGCAGACCGCAACAACCTGTCGTGGATATGCAACGACCTGATTACATTCGTGGCAGACCGATTAGGACATGACCAACGCTATGGCATAGACCCCGCAAAAATCAACAGGGAGCTTGGATGGAGTCCCGAAACGCCATTCGCCGAAGGAATTGTGAAAACCATCAGATGGTATCTTGACAATCCGCAATGGACAGAAGCCGTGACAGGTACGGATTATCAGGCATACTACGAGAAAATGTACAGCGTACAGTAGCGCTCGGGGTGAGACCGGAAAACGGTTAGTTGTCGTTAAACATTGCTGCCGATTTTGCTTTCCACAAAATTTCCACAAAATCCCGATGTAACTTTGTACCCGACATTCACCATACAGACAGAAAAGCAAAAGAAAATGGTCACAAACAAGACTGCCGATTACGAATTCACCATTGTCGTTCCCGTATACAATGAGGAAGACAACATGACGATGGCAGAAGACAAGCTCAGGACATACATTATGCACGCAAGCAAAAAAAGTTGTGTCCTGTTCATAAACGACGGCTCAACCGACAACTCGTTTGCACGTATAACGGACATCTGTACAAACAACCCGGACTTCTACTATCTGTCTTTTCAACACAACTGCGGACTCAGTGCCGCCATCAAAGCAGGCATTGACTATACGGAATCTGCCTTGGTAGGATACATTGACGCTGATTTGCAGACCGACCCAGAGGACTTTGAATTGCTGCTTGAGCACGCCGGGCAATACCCTTTGGTTATCGGCATAAGGTCAAAACGCAAAGACTCGTGGTGGAAACGCCGCCAAAGCCGCATTGCAAACTCGTTCCGCAGGATGATGACAGGCGACACGGCTGTTGATACAGGATGTCCCCTCAAGGTCCTGCACACTGGTGTGGCAAAGGAAATCCCCTTGTTCAAAGGACTTCACCGTTTCATTCCCGCCCTGGTGCAGCTGCAGGGACTCGATTACAAGCAGGTGCCCGTATCACACCGCCAACGGATGGCCGGCGTGTCAAAGTTCTCCATGCGCAACCGCCTTTGGGGACCTCTGGCAGACTGCTTCGCTTTCAGATGGATGCGCACGCGCTACATCAACTATTCCATTGACCAGGACAATGTCAGACAATGACAAGACCGCTTTCACACCAAACAATATCCTCTTTCGTCATTGCTCTGGCAATGGCTGTAATATTCATTGCGGGCAACTCTTCGCTGCGTCCTGATCTTATGGAAGTCCGCAATTTGGTTACTGCGCGCGAAATGGTCTATGACCGACACATTATGGTTCCGACCATGAATGGTGAACTGAGGCTGGAAAAACCGCCATTGCCAACATGGATAGCAGCCGCTGTTGAATACGCCTTACCCGACAACATCTCCGCCCAACGCTGTGTTTCCGCAGTCATGGCCATGTTGTGGGCCATGTGGCTATACCTTTTCACAAAAGCCGTAACAAAAAACCGAAAGTTCTCGCTTTGTGCCTTATTACTGTTTGCCACGTGCTATCCAGTGGTGCTACATGCCCGCACTGCCACATGGGATATTTTCTGCCACTCGTTCATGACAGGATCCATCTACCATACATTCCTCGCCCTCTACGGACACCGGACGGCTAAGCATTTTGCAATTGGCGGATTGCTGTTCGGTCTGTCGTTCATGAGCAAAGGACCGGTAGCTGCCTACGCCATGTTTCTGCCGTTTGTCATTGGCGCGTTGTGCTACAGGAAACCCGTTATGCGGGGCAAGTATCCGGCCATGGCTGCCGGGATCGTCATAGCCATTGCTGTCAGTGCATGGTGGTATGTCTATCTGATGGTGTTCGAACCGGAAGCCATCTGTCATATAATGAACAAGGAGTCGGGGGCATGGATGAACCACAACGTGCGCCCGTGGTATTATTATTGGCGTTTCTTTGCGGAAACGGGAGTTTGGGCAATCCTTATGCTGTCGTCCCTGTTTCTGTGGTTCAGACGCAAACAAGTCCTTGAACCGCATGAAAGCCGCCAATGGACTTTTTTCGTTGTCTGGATGGTATGTTCACTTGTTTTGCTGTCGCTCATGCCCGAAAAGAAGATGCGCTACCTCCTGCCGATGATGATGCCGTGTTCGCTGTGCATGACTTATGCGGTAAAGTTCATCTCGGAAGGCACGAAGCTGGGAGACATCTTTTTCGCCATAAACAAATGGACTCTCGCCGCAACTACAGCCGCTGTTCCCATAACAGTATACTGTTTTATCGTCCGCAACGGCCAGATGGACACTTTTACATACGCAGTCTTCACATCGGGTTGTCTGACAGCCATCGCCTCGTTGGCATTTGTCAGACACGCCAAGCAGGCAACCCGTCTGATCATGACTGTATATGCGCTGTTTGTATGGATTGCTCTGTTTGTAATGCCCAATCTGGACTGCATCTTCGGCAATATCGGTTCGCGCAAGATTTCTTCGCTGAAACACGATGTTGCACTAAAAAAAATGCCCATGCTGTATGTCAACACAGAAGAACACGAGTTCCGTATTGACATGGTGTATCTCACGAACCACAAGATAACAGAAATCACGCCCGGCGGGCTTTTAGGTAAAGACGGCGTAACATTCAGTCCTACTCTGCCGCTTCCGTGCGCATTGCTCAGCGACTCCGCAACAGCCGCTTCCATACGTTCCGTTGCCAAATCGGAAGAAATCCCGTACACCGACTACGGGAAATTTGACGACAACATAAGCAAGGACAAGCACGCACACTACAACCGCGGACTTTGCAACTATCTTACCGTGCTGCAAAAAAGAACGACGGACAATGGCAAGTAGCTTGATTGTATACCTGATAGGTTTCACAGCGCAGATATTTTTCTCTGCGCGCACTTTGGTGCAATGGATATTGTCGGAAAAACGGCATCAAGTGGTGTCACCAGCGGTATTTTGGGTATTCAGCCTGATGGGCAGTGTACTGTTGTTCTGCTACGGCTGGCTCAGAAACGACTTTTCCATAATTCTGGGACAGTTGATTTCATACTACGTGTATATATGGAATCTTAACGTCAAGGGGCTTTGGCTGCAGATACCGGCATTCATGCGCCATGCGCTGACTTTACTGCCTGCCGTTGCGTTGGTACAACTGCTGCTCGACTGCTCCGACTTTGCCACACAGTTCATCTCACGCGATGACCTGCCGTTTTGGCTATTGGCATTCGGGTGTACAGGTCAAATCGTGTTTACCTGCCGTTTTGTTTATCAGTGGTACTACAGCAGAAAACGCAACAAGTCTGTCTTGCCTTTGGGCTTTTGGACAATAAGCCTTACCGGGTGCTGTATCATCATTGCCTACGGGGTTGTCCGACAGGATCCGGTGCTGGTTGTCGGTCAGGCTTTCGGCTTGTTCACCTATATACGCAACATTGTCATCTGGAAACACCAGAAAGCATAAACCGGACTCCAGAACGGTACGGCTAAACCTTTTCGCCAAAATCTTTCAACCTGCTGCAGGCAACGTTTTTCCGCTTCAGGTCTATGAAACTGTACGGACAATCATTCTGCTCATCCGCACAGCAGTCTTCACGCCACGTTTCTTCCCATTCGTTCATGTTGAATTCCGGGAAGAAAGTATCAGCCTCTGACGGGGTGTGGTGCACCAATGTAAGATTCAACACGTCTGCCAACGGGAGAGCCTCCCTGTAGACGGAACTGCCTCCTATCACAAAAACCTTTTCGTCGTCGCCGCAGTGTTGCAACGCCTCCTGCAGAGACGGGAACGTTTCCGCACCTGCAAACACTCCATCACCACGTGTCAACACAATATTGCGGCGATTCGGCAAGGCTCCTTTGGGCAAAGACTCAAAGGTTTTCCGTCCCATAATGACCGTATGGCCGGTTGTCAGCCCCTTGAACCTCTTGAGGTCTGCACGCTGGTGATAAATCATTCCGCCGTTGAGCCCGATAGCGTTGTTCTGGGCTATACATACTATAATTGACAACATAGATTCTATATAGGCAAGAGAGATATAACAAGCATATTTCACACAGACACTTTTCCCGGAATGTGCGGCCAGGGGTCATAGCCTACAAGGTTGAAGTCATCATACCCGAAATCAAAGACAGAGGTCACATCGGGGTTGAGGATCATCTTGGGCAGCGGGCGCGGAGTCCTGCCCAGCTGAAGCCTTACCTGTTCCAGATGGTTCTTGTAGATATGGGCATCACCTATCGTATGTATGAACTCGCCGGGCTTCAATCCCGTAACCTGAGCCATCATCTGCAACAGCAGGGCATAGGAAGCAATGTTGAACGGAACGCCAAGAAATGTGTCTGCACTCCGCTGGTACATCTGCAGACTTAGTCTGCCGGCGGCAACATAGAATTGGAAGAACATGTGGCACGGGGGAAGGTTCATGTTCTCTATGTCGCCAACATTCCACGCATTCACAATGATACGGCGCGAATCAGGAGTGTTTCTGATCTGGTCTACCGCCTGTTGGATCTGGTCTATATGACCACCTTTATAGTCGGGCCACGAACGCCACTGGTAGCCATAGATGTGACCCAAGTCACCATTGTCGTCTGCCCATTCGTTCCAGATGCGCACGCCGTTGTCCTGCAGGTATTTCACGTTGGTGTCACCTTTCAGAAACCACAGCAGCTCATATATTATGGATTTCAGGTGCAATTTCTTGGTAGTGAGCAGAGGGAAGCCGTCTTCAAGGTTGAAACGCATCTGGTGTCCAAACACACTGACCGTGCCCGTTCCCGTACGGTCTTCCTTTTCAACGCCCTCGGCGAGAATCCTGTCAAGAAGATTCAAATACTGCTTCATTTTGAATACGCAAATCCGGATTGCTGTTGCAAAAGTAACTATTTTTGAAGACAGTCCTTGACAAACCGAGCGGAAAATATTATCTTCGCAACAAGAAACACCATTGCAACCGACCATGCAGTTACCCGCTCCCTTTGCCCGGCAGATGAATACTCTTCTGGGGACTGATGACTATCATGATTTCTGCAATGCGCTCAGCGAGCCTCCCTGCGTTTCCGTAAGGGCAAATCCGTTCAAGGACGCAAACGGCGAAGCCATGCGCAGCCTTGACTGTGCGGAGGATGTGCCATGGTCTTCGTGCGGAAAATACCTTGTCAACAGACCGAATTTCACGCTCAACCCGCTGTTTCACGGTGGTACGTTTTATGTGCAGGAAGCCTCTTCCATGTTTTTGGAACAGGCACAGAAACAATGCGGCTCGCCACGGGTAGTGCTTGACCTGTGCGCCGCTCCTGGCGGCAAGTCTACCCTTTTGCGCTCTCTGTTGCCCGAAGAAGCCTTTCTGGTAAGCAACGAGCCGGTCAGAACCCGGGCACAAGTCCTCTCCGAAAACATAATCAAATGGGGGCACGAAGGCTGTCTGGTCACTTGCAATTACCCTCGCGACTTTACAAAGGCGGAAGCCGTCTTCGACCTCATCGTAGTTGACGCCCCATGCTCCGGCGAAGGAATGTTCCGCAAGGATAACCCTGCCCTTGAAATGTGGTCGCCTCTGAATGTCGCAGACTGTGCAGAAAGGCAGCGCGACATTGTCAGGACAATATGGCCCGCCCTGAAAAGCGACGGATATCTGATATACAGCACCTGCACATACAACACAGCCGAAAACGAGGAGAATATAGAGTATTTCTGCAAGGAACTGGATGCCGAGGCCGTGAAGATCCAGACACCACTCTCCTGCAACATCACGGGAAATCTGCTTGCCGGCAGTTGCGTGCCGGTCTACCGCTTCTTGCCGCACAAGACAAGGGGAGAGGGATTCTTTCTCGCCATTCTGCACAAAAACGGGCAGACCCGTCCAAAAAAGCTAAAAGACAAACTGAGATTCAAACCAATACCGGAGAATTGGGCAAAAAACATCAAGGCGGAGAACCTCGTTCTTTTGGAACAAGGAAACTGTGGATATGCCATAAGAAACATTGATGCTGAAATTGCAAGTCATCTGGTGGATACCCTCCATCCTCTTCATGCGGGACTTCCGCTCTATGAGAAGAAAGGAAACAAGGTCATCCCCTCACACGGACTGGCAATGAGCCGTCTGCTTGACACAGCCGCTTTTCCAAAAGTTGAACTCACACTGCCGCAGGCTCTTGACTACCTGCGCAGACAAGCGATACAGACAGACGCAGAAAAAGGATACATACTGCTGACCTACAAAGACATACCGCTGGGGTTTGCAAACAACCTCGGCGGCAGAGCCAACAACATGTATCCCGTCAACTGGAGAATAAGGCACTAAGCCCCTCCTGTCACTACTTGGCGCGGTTGAGATATGAACCGTCGCGGGTGTCGATCTCTATCAGCTCACCCTCATTGATAAACAAAGGCACACGAATCTCGGCTCCCGACTCAACCGTGGCAGGCTTGGTTGCGTTGGTTGCGGTATTGCCCTTCTCGCCCGGTTCAGTGTATGTCACCTTCAACACCGTCTTGACAGGCATTTCGGCATAAAGTATAGTTTCGGTATCTGCATCACTCACCACTTCAACGATGTCGGACTCCTTCATGTAGTCAACACCGGTTATCATGTCCTTGGCAATGACCACGTCATCCCACGTTTCCTGATTGAGGAAATGGAGGTCTCCACCCTCCGCATAGCTGAACTGGTACGGACGGCGCTCCACACGCACATCCTCAAGGCTTTCACCGATATTGAAACGGCGCTCAAGCACATTGCCGTTGACCACATCCTTCAGCGTCGTACGCATAATGGTATTTCCTTTTCCCGGCTTGACGTGCAGAAAATCAATACAGAAATACAGTTTGCCGTCCATGCGGATGCAAGTTCCTTTTTTAATGTCCTGTGACTTAATCATATTCAATAACGTTATTAAAAATTGCTCATTTACAAACGAGTGCAAAGTTATTAAAAACATCTGAATCCGAACGGCAAGCA
>CAVHBF010000075.1:0-9725 GCA_963634195.1 Bacteroides thetaiotaomicron
TCCCAAGGATGAAGCGCATTCCTACGAGGTGGATTTTCTCTTGTCAAGAGGCAACAAGCTTTGCCCGGTAGAGGTGAAATCATCCGGGTATAAGACCCATGCTTCACTGGATGCTTTTTGCGCAAAATACCCGGACCGGACAGGCCAGCCGTATATGCTTTACACGAAAGACCTTCACAAGGACGGTAACGTACTGTTGGTGCCCGTATACATGACTCCTTTTCTGTGAGTCCCGAAATGCGGATGCCCAAAGGGCTTTGGCGGCTTCATGGCGGTCAGACCTTGCGCAGCACCACTTGGAATGCCTCCGCATAGTTGCAGCCCCACTGGCCGCCGCGCACGGCCGCCAGTCCCGTGATATACTCCACACTGCGCGGATGGGGATAGGGGCGCATCACGCCACGGTACATCGACAGGGCCTTGCACTTTGCGCGCACTCCATCCTGTCCAACCTCGACATAGCAGTTGGGACGGAACAGGTTCATGGCGTCATTGATTGCCCATTCTGAGCATGACGGCACTTCCATATACCAGAACTCCTTTATCGGCTTTACCGTCGGCTGCCGCTGGAACAGCCGTATCGCTTCCTGACAGGCCATGGAGGTCTGCAGGTGGTCATTGTTCGTGTCTGCCGGGTGATGGGTAATCACTATGTCCGGCTCGCTTTCGCGGATGACGTCTTCTATGAACTGCACCAGCTCCAGATGCGGCACCGTGTTCATCCCTATGTTCGGGAATGTGGCCTCATACCTCTTGCTGACGCCGACATAGTTTGTTGCCGTCTCGGTGTCATCTCCCAATTCTTCATCAGAAGGACGGAAAGCTCTTGCCTTCGCCTCCGTACACATGATTGCCACTTCCACCTCGTTGCCTTCATGCGACCATTTCCACATCGATGCGCCGGCCCCGAGAACCTCGTCGTCGGGGTGGGCTACTACTAACAGGTGTTTCATGTTTTTAATCCTCCGTACAAAAAATGTTGTCAGACGCTTTCTGCATACCTCATCAGCTTGTCATGCATCCATTGCGGATACTTGCCGCAGGCCGTATATAGTATTGCTGCTACAGTCCAGGCGATCAGTTTGAGGTCTCCAAAGAACGAAGCGTGCTTCACGTAATACACATCCAGCCTCAAACGGATGGGCAACACCTTTTCGTTGTACTCCGTTTCGTCCGCAAACCGGTCCCCATAGATATAGTCCCACAGACTCGACTGTGATGTCAGTCCACAGGGCACACTGGCGGCAATGGCATTCTCGCCCCCGCGCGTTATTTCCACTTGGTCAACGGCGGCAGGACGCGGCCCTACAATCGACATCGTGCCGTTCAGAATGTTCATCAGCTGTGGCAGTTCGTCTATCTTCAGTCTGCGCATCGTTCTTCCCCACCGGAATATACGGTCTTGGTCGGGACGGAGTGATGCCTCGTTTGCCCCTCTCGCCACACGCATGGAGCGGAACTTCCACATTCTGAACTTCTTGTTGTCCTTGCCAACACGGTTGGCGAAGTAGAACAAAGGCCCCGGGTCGCCCAGTTCCGTAAGTACAATGCTCACGATCCATATCGGTGATGTGCCTGCTATCCCGGCAACGGCACACACAATGTCAAAAACGCGCTTGGCTGCTCTGTAAAGCATGGTATGCTAATTTTTCAGCGATGCCGGTTTGAAAATGTGTGCAAAAGCTTGTGTCATAAAAGTTTCCGCCAAAGACTCCGGGAAAGTTATCTTGTGTTTCCATGCGTTGGCTCTCCATCGCTCGTATTTGAACAGCAGACCCTCTACGAACCCTTTAGGGGCTTTTTTGCTGAACTCGGGAGACAGAATGTCATTCAGGACACGTGTTTCGAGTCCTTCATTTCGTGCAAAAGCCGGAAACGCATCCGACGGAAATCCCAGATAATCAACGCACAAGGCATTCTGGCAATTCATGAAATGATGAAGATTATACTGCTTGGCTACCTTTTCGACAAAATCCCAATCCACATCCTTGCCGTGCTTCAGAACAAACGTTCCCCAGTCAAGCAACTGTCTTAGATTCATTTCGGTAGAAGCGAAATGTGTTGCCGAATGTTTCAATATGAACAGGGCATTGAAATTGGCTGACGGGTAATATATCTCCTCCCCGTTTATTTCAGACCTGATGCTTTCTTCGTATGCAAGCCGTTTCAGTATCTTTTCATAACTGGCATTTTTGCGGTGCCCCGGCACGCAAAGGAAATCCGAATAATTCTCAATGGTTATACCCTTGTAATCAAAGACGGTATGGTGATGGTGCCCGTAATCTATCTTTATCCCCTTTTCGCTTAGAGCACGGTCTCCTCTCTTTTGTTCGCCAAAAAGCCAGATGTCAATGTCTCCCAAGGGGCGATGGTTGGGAACAGGATAATTCAGACTCAACCCATAGCCTTTTGCCACAAGCGTCTTTATGCCCTGCGATTTGTAGAAAGCAGCCAATTCGCGCATCACGGGTTTGTGCTGTTCATGGATGCGTTCAATGACCAGCGAGGAGCCGAGCCACTGCATTTTCTGTAATTTCAGGGGAGCGGAGTCCAATGGCCTCAGCAATTCCTTGCTGGCTGCGCTCTCCGTCAATCGTTGCAGTCCATCCGCAGCTATGGCATTGACACCATGCCCCGCACTTATACTGAACAGCTCCCCCCAATTGGTCTTGCTGAAGTCACATTCGGTATCAGAACCAACGGGCATATCAGGGAACAGCCCCAACCTGACGAGGTACAACAACGTCCTGGCCGTTTCATTCATTTCCTAATACCCGATAATTAGTCTTGGCCATTTGCACTTTCTGCCATTGTCCAGCCTGTCTGTCATCTTGTCGATTGCTATCGGGACAATCAGGCCCATAAGGAAAAGCAGGACGATACATACGGCCATATGCAAATGCAGGATATTGACTGCAATGAATTTTGTGGCATATTGCCCGAACCATGACAGTAAATATATAGAATACGTGTAACGTCCGTAAGGTAGGATATGACCGGCAATCCAATCCTTTTTTATCAAACATGAACAGACACTCAGCGTCATCCATATTCCTGCCAATGCAGCAGCAACCCTACATGCAAAGAAGGTGTTTGATGGCAGAAAAACAAAAAGCGCACTTAAGACAACAGATAAAGAGATGTTAAAATACCCCCCCCCATTAATCTTTCGTTGTACGGCAGCGGCATATTTCTTGTATAGAATCCCTGTCACAAAGAAAGGCGTATACCACAGCACTTGCCCCATGTTGAGCCATTCCATATGTCCGCCCCATTGCCATGACACCCATGAGGCTATGATAACAGTCAGGCACCATCCGCTCTTCTTCATGTCCACATGCAACGCAGGGAAAACAGCCATTAGCGCAAATACCATGAACAGTGTTATCAGAAACCACAGATACCCCATGGTGCTGCCTTCTGTGCTTGGTGCGGCAAACATTCCAAAAAATGATGCCAAGGAAAACTGTCGGTCTATACTGGCAAAGCTGGAAAAAACATATTTTATGCCCCAAAGTACAACGCCCAGGACAAGGTAAGGCACAAGCAGTCTTTGCGCTTTCTTTCGTATCAGTTTCTCCTTGTCCATTTCAATAAAGGACTCATTGGTCAAGGAGAAAAGGAATCCCGAAATAAAGAAGAACAACGGCATGTGGAAACTGTATATCCACTTGAACAGATAGGGGCAGTCCTCAGCAATGTTTGTCCCGGCATAACCGCTGTGTCCCAGAACAACCAGAACGATGCCGACAATACTCATCATTGGCATCAGATTATCTCTTTTCCCACTCATACGGTTATATCTTCACCCCGGATTTGGCCTTTCTGAATTCCGGGTTCATCTGTTTTTTGAAATTGCCCCATGTGCCCCAGAAGAAGGCGGGAAAGTCACCCGAAATCCAATCTTGGTAATACAGCCCTTTCCCGAAGAATTTGAACCATGACGGATGGCATTTGAACCTGTCGGGCGATTTCAGGAACCACAAAACATCAAACCCCAAATGGCGCAACCGTTTGCCCGGTTCGTAATGATATTCACGCATGGGCTTTCCGAGGGTCATGTCGGCTATCATGGTCGCATAATCCGTTCCCGACTTGAATGCCGAACGTACACACGCGGGAATACGGGGGTTGATTTCCATTATCAGCAGCTCCTTGGTGTCGGGGTCTTCTATCAGGTCGAAGTCGGCAAAGCCAATCCAGCCGATACATTTCAACACCTGGCTGCATACATTTGCCACCTGCTCGTTCTCAATGGTCACATTGCAGCAGCTGCTCCCTCCGTTGACAGGATAATAACGTTGCTTCCAAATAACGGAGCTGTAAGCCATGTCGCCCTTCCCGTCTGTCATGATCTGGACCTTCATCTGCCTGCCGCCCCGGGGAATAAACCTCTGCAGATGGCAGTCTCCGTATTGCCCGCGGATAGACGGGTATGCGTGCAGGAGTTCTTCCAATGAGTTTATTAATGTCATGCCACGCCCGCCACTGGTAATGTTGGGTTTCAGCAGGCCCGGATAAGGGAAGTCCTTCAAATCCTTTGATGCGGCAAGGGTTTGGCCTTCTGCAAGGCTGTTTTCAACTTCACTTATGTCAACAGTCAAAGGGTGCGGAAAGCCGTGTTCTTTACAGACACGCATCAGCTTGTTCTTGTCATAGCCTTTTTCAAAGATGTCGCGGGATGGCATCAGCACACCGGTGAGCTTTTGCAGTTCATCTTTATGAAAGCTCATGAATTCGGCAGTCGCGTCACTTGTCGGTATCAGGACGTCAAAATGATGCTCCTTCAGGAATCCGAGCATAAACGCCGCGTATCTGTCTTCATGGCTGTCGGGGCACAAATGGCGTTCATCGGCAAATTTCGAATGATACCCGTATTCGTCACTGCTGCCGCAAATCACTGCCACTCCATAACCGCTTCCCTTCAGGCTTTCTGCAATGGCCATTGCATGAGCGGCCCCACCGTCCAAAATCAAGACCTTCTCCATGTGTCCTGCGTCATTTGCTTTCTGTCATTACGCACTCGCCGTGACCTTTCAATCCCATTGCCGTAAACACCACGCGGTCACACCGGTCTGTCCCGAGCGGAAAACGCATGACGCCATACTGCAATATCAATGGCCAACGGTCTTTCCGGAGCTTCCACACATTCTCACACTTCCCGTCCTTGTATTCCTTCATGCGGCTATAGTTGTCTTTCTCGTTCTCTCCCCCTTCCACTCCGGTTGAGAAGAATGCGCGTCCGTCGGCAAACGAGGCGCAGCCATGGCACGGTCCCTCAAAGTCCTGCAATATCTCTATTTTGCGTGTCTTCCTGTCCATACGGACGAAATGCGCCGTGTCGGGACAAGAGCCTGCATCCGTGCCCCACAGCAATGCGTCCTGTGTGAAGCATACTCCGATGGCCCGCCAGTCTTGGCTGTATTGCCCTGCCAGTTCCCAGGTGTCGCCATTGTCCGCCGAGCGATAAAGGCGGTTCTCGCTGCCGTTGTCTCCATAGTCGCCCGTACCAAGCCACAGGCAATGCTCGTATTCGTCCCATTTCACGAAATGCAGATGACGTATGTCGCCGGCCTCCCATGTCTTCACGACATGAAAAGTCATGCCGTTGTCAGTACTCCTCCAAAGGTTAATGTCATGGTCGCGGCGGGGGTTGAGCAGATACTCCGCAAAGAAGATTGAGCCGTTGGGGGCGACGCACACGCCCTGATGCCCGGGCTTGTTGCCCTGATAGCCTGTCCACACGTTCACGACTCTCCCGTTCTTGTCGAAGATATAAGTCTTTCGCTTGGCCGTGACGAGAATGTTGCCGTTCCGCAACGGCAACAGGTGATGCAATCCCACACGCAGCAACTGGCTTGACAGCCGATGGCAGCCCAACAGTCTGTCCTTCAGTCCGCCTGCCTTGTATATGCGGCTCACTCTTTTGCCCGTATAATCCACGGCAAAGAACTTCATTCCTTTTGCCACCCATATCTTGTCGGGTTCTTGGAACAGGGCCTTGGCATTGGTTAGCTTTTTGAATTCTGTCATGGCTGTTTCTTCCTGAGAGCCAGGAGTTCCCTTTCCAAACCGTCCATGTAATGTTCAAACGTGAAATGCCCGTTGAAATACCTGCGGGCATTGGCTCCGCAATCCTTGTATTTTTCGGGGTTCCCGATGTATGATTCCATCAGTCCGGCAAGTCCCTTGTAGTCTCCTGCGCCGGCACAGGCTCCGCACCCGGCCTCTTCTATCACCTCTCTTGCGGCCCCGTTGATTGCCCCCAAGATGGGCTTGCCGGTTGTCATATACATCTGCAGTTTGCCCGGCATCGTGTTTCCCACCTCGTTGTTTCCCCGCAGTGTTATCAGCAGGACATCGGCTTTCTTGTAGAATGAAGGCATGTCCTCCCGCTTCTGGTTGCCGTAAAACACCACGTTCTCTGTCAGACCGTTCTTTGCCGCCATCTGCTCCAGTTCCTGCCGCATTCGTCCGTCGCCCACAATATGCACCTTGTAGTCGCTCCTCGCCCCGAGCACTGCAGCGGCCTTGATGATTACATCCACCCGTTGCCCCTTGCCAAGATTCCCTGCAAACATGAAGTCTGTGCATCCGTTCTGTGTCTCTTTTCGCAAATCCATTGGCAACATCGCGCCGCCGGCATGCTGTGGCAGGTAGGCCATGCGGTCAGTCGGCACTCCAAGCCTGCTGTTCAGGTAGTCGGTGAACGGCCTCGAAGTCACCAGTACCTTGTCCGCTCCGAGGTAGATCTTCCTTGACAGCTTCTTCACCCACGGATAGGCGGGGTTCTTCTTGCCGTGCAGCATCGCCTCTGCCGACACCGGCCAGATGTCTAGCGTATAGAACACCACGGGCACTCCGTGCAGCTTCTTGTATTCCAGTGCCGCCAGCATACTGGTGATAGGACTCAGCTGATAGCCCAGCACCACGTCGTAGTCGCCGGGTAGCATCCGCGCCGCCTTCTTGCTCTCGCGGGCGAAGCTCCAGTAGTTGCGGATCAGCTGCAGTGGATTGCGTCCTCTCGGATGTTGTTTGGCGTGAATCACGCGCACGCCTGTTTGCTCATGATATTCCCTTTCTTTCCGCTTGCACCCGTCCTCCGTTTCATATCCGGGGTAAATCACGCCTTTCGGATAATTTGGAACGCCACAAAGTACCGTCACGTCATGCCCCCTCCGTACCAGTTCCGGTGCAATTTCATTGATTTGAAACTGCTCCGGGAAATAGTATTGTGTTACGATAAGTATCTTCATCTCGTATAAAGCTATGAACAAGTCTGAATTCCTTTTAAGCCGATTAGTCTTTCATACAGTTCAATATACTTGTTGAACTGCTTGTCTTTGTCAAAACAGGCAACCGCCCGTTCTCTGCAAGCTTTTGAATCTAATGGCTTTTTACGCATAGTCTTTATTGCTTCAGCAACCGCGTTAATATTGCCTTGTTCCACAACAATTCCAGTCCTTGAGTCCACTGCTTCTGGTGAGCCGCCTGTTTTATAAGTGACAACAGGTGTGCCACAAGCAAGAGCCTCTATATTGACAGTTGGAAAGGTGTCCAGATACGTCATATTACAAAAGACATTGGCCATGGAATAGAATTCTGCCAACTCCTGTTGGCTTTCAGTACGTGTAATTCCAATAATATTTGGTGGCAGCTTTCTTTTTTGCTCGTCATTAAGACCGACAAGAACAATGGCGAACTTGTCATTTGGCAAAACTTCACAGAGCTGAATAAAGTCATCATAGCCCTTTCTCTTGTTCCATGGAGACGCAACTCCTAATATGACAAATCTGTTTTGGAGGCAATACTTTTCCCTTAGTCTGCTTCCATCCATAGGAAAAAACTTGTCCAAATCCACCCCGTTATGTATCACTTCTACAGGATGTTTTTTCAAGAATGACTCGCCTAAAAATGAAGCTTGCCAATATGATACAGGAACAAGAGTCAGATTTTCAACCGAAGAAAACAGCCGTTTTTTCAGTTCAAACAATTGTTTTGATCTGTCATAAAATGGAGAAACGGTATAACCTTTCTCTGCGTTACACTCATAACATCCCGTTTTCCATTTGTTGCATCCAATGCCCTCGAAATGGAAACATCGTCCGGTAAAAGGCCAACAATCATGCATGGTCCATATCACTGGCGTTGTTATGGTGTCAAGGTACTCAAAAAGAACCTTGAAATTACAAAAATAGCCATGAATGTTGTGCAGGTGTATGATGTCGGGCTTTATTTCCTTTATCTGCTCCACCAGCTTTCGCGTTCCCCGTGCCGAAGCAAGCCCATGTCTGTCCAGCAGGAAGGAATGTAGGGCGTGTATGTTTTCTTCCAGTCTCGTGCTGACCGCTATCTCATGCAGTTGGGATGGATTGGCATGCCGCAGTCCGTGAGCATGATACACCTCCCAACCTTCCTTCATAGCCAACAGGCCTATCTGTTCCGCTATCCTCCCCGGTGCGCCACAGTTCAATGCAGCTCCTATTTCCAAAAGCGTTTTCATGCCACGGTCCTCCTTTCCAGCGACAGTCCCAAATACGGCAATGACAACGCCAGCGGGACGTATTCACTGTTGAAAAAGCTGGTAGTATACCATCCCGAGGCTAAAAATACGATTATACTGATGGATGTCGCGACTACAACCACATTGTCACAGGGCAAGAGATATCTTCTGATATCCTCTCTATACCTTTTTACGAACATTACCATCAGCAAAATGCCGATAATGCCATACGCAGACAGAAAGGTGGCAAAGAAATTCCCGCCGCCGGAAGCGGCCATGTTTCCTTCCAATATGCTTTGCACTTCTTCTGACTGGGCACACCAGGCAGGTGTGTTCTCGTTGTAAAAGAACGCCTGCATGCCGTCGCCCACTCCTGTCAAAGGATATTCCATGAAAATTTTCACGTCATTGATAATTGTTGAAACGCGCATCGCAGTGGAGTGGCTGCTCACATCCACCAATTTCCCGTACACTATATATGAAAAGCTGCCGTCATTGGTTACTTCTCTGGTGACATCAATACCATAGACATAAAAGAATGCCATAAACATTCCCAAAGAGAAGGTACCGATATAAAAAATCCTTTCTGTCTTTTTCTTGAATCTGGCATACAAAGCAACGGCCATGCCAATGACAAACATTATCAAAGCCTGGGTGCTTCCTGACGACAAAAAGAGAATTGACCACAAAACGGTGCGCGTCCACTTCTTTTCCTTGATGTCAAGGGCAAAGAAAAACGGCAGGGTTACAATCATCAGCCCGCCTAATGATGACGGCTCCGAGCCGAACAGGGTTATGCCCCGGTCGCCGGATATGAGTCTCTCTGATTGGACAATGGAAAATACAGACCCCAACGCATCATTGATCTGCGCACATCCCGGCACACCATGCAACATGCCGAATTGAACATATCCCAACGACAACAAGATCACGCTCTGTTTCTTTATTACGGGAACCAGATCTTCAAACTTGACAAAGCGGGAGAATGCCACGGAGTTGTAGTATATTGAAAGTATTGCCAGGAAGTTTAGGACAATACTTCTTGGGAGGCAGCCAAAGGAAGTCTTTCCTGCAACTGTTCCGGAATTATAGAATGCGCAAGCACAAACGAATGAATACAAAGATGCGAATGCGTACATGTGCCACCATTTTTTCATGTGGGGGAAAACGGGTATGTCGCCAACCAGTATTAGCCGCATTACGCCCCATAACATCACGAACG
>CAVHBF010000076.1:0-9592 GCA_963634195.1 Bacteroides thetaiotaomicron
CTCCTATAAGAAATACCAAGACTACATTTATATCAGATGAAAATGAAAAGAACGTTATTCATATGCGTTTGCGTGCTGCTGTCGGCGGCCGCTTTTGCACAGGCAGAGGAAGCCAGATACAACTACTACGACAAGACCATTGTGCGCAATGCCGACGGTTCCACCGATGTCAATGTGAAATTCTCGTTGACACTATTTACCCATACGGCGATGAATTCCACCTACGGGCAGACCTATGTGGCCTACAACCCGGACTTCCAGAAGGTGTCGGTCAACGAGGCCTACACCGTTCAGAAGAGCGGCAGGAAAGTCGTGATGCCGGACAGGGCTCTCACCGATGTGCTGCCGTCGTATGCAGCCAAGGCTACGGATTTCAACCACCTGAAAGAGAAGATAATCATGCACACCGGGCTTGACATCGGCTCAACCATATATGTTGACTACACGGTACACTCAGATGCGGGATTCAACAAAAACCTTGATTTCAACGATAATTTTGATGCCACGTCGCCGATTTCAAGATTTTCGTACACGGTGAAGATCCCCGAGGGCATTCCACTCAGAACCAGAATGTGTTCGCCGGGGGGAGACATCTGTCCTGTCGCAGACCGAACGGAAAACGGCCTGCGCACGATAAAATATGCGGTTGACAGCATCCCCGCCCGGTCAAAGGATGCCTTTCAGATGCGCGATGTGACGAAACACTACAACTTTTTCTGCACCTCTTCGGATTTCGCAACGGAGATGAGAGATTTTTTCCGCTCTGATACAGACCCGGAGATACAGAAATGGGCAGACGGCTACATCAAGACCGAACCCAACGGGAAAAAACGCTATGATTACATTCGCGGTTATGTTGCAGACAATTTCACCACCGTGCAGATTCCCCTTGCCGCGACCTACGCCATGCGTCCGGTTGACAAGATACGCAAAGGAGCATACATCACCCCCTTTGAACAGGCACACCTGCTCCGGCAGATGCTGCAGGCGTGCAACATCAAGGCCGATGTGAGGGCAAGCTTCGAACCGACACTGCCAGCGGAGTTCCGTACCCTTGGCAACGTGCGGAAGTTCTATGTGGCGGAACGCTTCGGCGATGCCGAAAAAACGCTGGATCCAGCGAAGAGTTCCGGTTATGCTGCCCCCGTGGTGCAGGTGGGCGCGGATCGCGAAATCGCGAAGCCGGACAAAGGGCTTGACATCAACCGGGAATACAACCTTGAGGTGAGAAGAGCAGATCTGGGCGGCAAGGGGTTTTTCGTGCTTGAGCTGCCGGCCAACAGGGACGGAGTGGCAGGCTGGGGCATGGCGGAACTGCCCACAAAGCGTGAGGTGGGTTTTGAAGTCCCGCGCCTCGTGGAAGAGCGTGACATCTACACTGTCAAGATGGAAGACGGCATAGAGATGAGCAAACCGCAAAGCGCAGAACTCTGTGACAGCAGAACCGGCGTGGCAATGTTGGTGACAAGCGAAACGGCTGCCGACGGGACGGTGCGCATAGTGCGCCGCATCTCCATCCCGCAAAAGGTCTTCAGCGTGGAGGAATATGCCGCCGTGCGCAATATCATAACCGCATGGCTGGACAGGAGCGAGCTGCTGTTCACCGGGAAAAGGCAACCTTAGAAACGAAGAATCAGGGATTGGGAAAGAGGGGCATCTCGTGATATATCGGAGAGAGTGGCGGCACGGGTTAAAATATGCGAATAAATTTTGCCGTTCGCACGTGTATGTGTAATTTTGCACCTTGTTTTCAAAACACAATTTCCACTAAAGAATGAAAAAATACAATGTAGTCAACAACAGTGTGGGCTGGCTTGTGTTTGCGGTGGCGGCATTCACGTACTGCTCCACCATTGAGCCGACAGCAAGTTTCTGGGATTGTCCGGAGTTCATCACCACGGGCTACAAGATGGAGATAGGCCATCCGCCCGGGGCCCCGTTCTTCATGCTGTTTGCCAATCTGTTCAGCCATTTCGCGAGCGACCCGAGCCAAGTGGCGAAAATGGTCAACACCATGTCGGCTCTGCTGAGTGCCGGCTGCATACTGTTTCTGTTCTGGACTATCACCCATCTTTTGCGCCGTCTTGTCTGTAAGGGTGGAATAGTGGAGAGCACCACACAACTCATCACTATCATCGGCTCGGGTGTGGTAGGTGCGTTGGCCTACACTTTCTCCGATACATTCTGGTTCAGTGCCGTTGAGGGTGAGGTGTATGCCTTTTCCTCATTTTTCACTGCGGTGGTGTTCTGGCTCATTCTGAAATGGGAGGACAACGCCGACAGACCCGGTTCTGACCGCTGGCTGATACTGATTGCCTATCTTATGGGCATAAGCATAGGTGTCCACTTGCTCAACCTGTTGTGCATCCCCGCCATTGTACTTATCTACTATTATCACCATAAGCCCGCCGCAGAGGTCAAGGGTTCCCTGTGGGCTCTGCTTGTCAGCATGGTGCTGGTGGGAGTGATTCTCTACGGGGTAGTGCCCGGCATCGTGAAGGTCGGCGGCTGGTTTGAGCTGCTGTTTGTCAACACTTTGGGCATGTCGTTCAATACAGGTCTGATAATATATCTCGTGCTACTGGTCGCTACGGTGATCGCCTCGCTGTGGTTCAGCGTCAAGGATGCCAATCTGTTCAGGGCAAAGACATTCTTTGTGCTGTCGGTGGCATTGCTGGGCATTCCGTTCTTCGGCTACGGTGTAAGCAGCATAGTGCTGGGCATGGTGATTCTCGGGGTTCTGGTGGCGTGTCTGTTCCACGTGAAGAAGATTTCGGGCTATGCCAACCTCCGCCGCGTGCTCAACACCTCGCTGCTGTGTTTTCTGATGCTCATGATAGGATATTCCACCTATGCCATCACGGTGATACGTTCAACGGCCAATCCTCCCATGGACCAGAATTCCCCGGAGGACATTTTTGCTTTGGGCGACTATCTGAGCCGTGACCAGTACGGTTCGACCCCATTGCTGTACGGTCCCACGTTCAGTTCCCAGCTGGAGTGGGAGGTCAGTGCCGAAGACCCCAACCGCATGGTGCCGAAACGCAAAGAGGGCAAAGCCCTGTGGCAGCGCAAGGAGAAGACCTCGCACGGCGAACCCGACAGCTACGAGAAAGTGGGCAACAAAAACGAGTATGTATATGCCCAGAACATGGTGTTCCCCCGCATCTGGGACGACAACCATGCCTCCACTTATGAGTCGTGGCTCGGCAAGATTCACTACAGGGAAGTTGACTACGATCCGGGCAACGGGCAGATTCAGAAAGTGCAGATTCCGTCCCAGATAGACAACATAAATTTCTTCCTCTCATACCAGCTGGGTTTCATGTACTGGCGTTACTTCATGTGGAATTTCAGCGGTCGCCAGAACGACATACAAGGAGCAGGCGAGACCGAGTGCGGCAACTGGATTACAGGCATCAGCTTCATTGACAACCTCCGTCTCGGAGATCAGAGCAAGTTGCCTGATGACCTGAAGAACAACAAGGGTCACAACGTCTATTATGCCCTGCCGCTGCTGTTGGGTCTGCTGGGACTCTTCTGGCAGGCATTCCGCGGCAAGAAAGGCAGCCAGCAGTTCTGGGTGGTGTTTTTCCTGTTCTTCATGACCGGCATCGCCATTGTGCTTTATCTCAACCAGACTCCGTCGCAGCCCCGTGAGCGCGACTATGCCTACGCCGGTTCGTTCTATGCCTTTGCGATATGGATAGGCATGGGTGTCGCTGCCATAACGGAATGGTTGCGCAGGGTGAAGCTCAACGGGCCGGTCGTGGCGGCGGTGGTGAGTCTGGTGTGTGTGCTGGTGCCTGTGCAGATGGCATCGCAGAACTGGGATGACCATGACCGCAGCGGGCGTTACGCCTGCCGCGACTTCGGTCAGAACTACCTCTACTCCCTACAGGAAAAAGGCAACCCCATCATCTTCACCAACGGAGACAACGACACGTTCCCCCTCTGGTATAACCAGGACACGGAGGGCGTGCGTCAGGATGCCAGAGTGTGCAACCTGTCCTATCTGCAGACCGACTGGTATATAGACCAGATGTGTCGTCCTGCCTACACTTCGCCCCGCGTGCCCATTTCGTGGGACAGGGCAGAATATACCACAGGGCGGCATGAGTTTGTGCGCATTCAGAACATGAAAGAGGACATCAAGCAGTTCTACGCACAAGACCCCGAGAGAGCCAGACAGCTGTATGGTGACAACCCGTTTGAACTGAAAAACATACTGAAATACTGGGTGCGCAACCCGGAACTGAACATCATTCCCACAGACAGCATTGTGGTTAAAGTGGACAAGGATGCCGTTCGCCGCTCCGGGATGCTCATCGCTGACACTGCGGGACAGATTCCGGAATACCTCACCATCTCCCTGGCTGGACGCAACGTTCTCTACAAGCCTTCGCTGATGATGCTTGAAATGCTTGCCAACTGCAACTGGGAGCGTCCGCTCTACATTGCGGTCACGGCCCCCCATGATGCCTATATCGGCATGGACAGAAATCTCGTGCAGGAAGGGTTGGCATACCGCTTCACTCCGTTTGATGCCTTTGGCAACAACATGAGCATCGATGTCGACAAGATGTATGACAACATGATGAACAAGTTCAAGTACGGCAATGTCGCAGACCCGAAAGTCTATATTGACGAGACTGTGGGTCATATGTGCCAGACACACCGCCGGATGTTGGCTATACTGGCTTCGGCTCTTGTTGACAAGGGAGACTTGACGCGCGCTGCCAAAGTGCTGGCAAAAGCCGATGAGGTGATACCGCAAACCTGCGTGTCGTATGGCGATGACCTCGGCGGCACCGCCGACATGGCCCGGTCGTGGGTGTCCTGCGGGAACAAAAAGAAAGCGGACGAGGTGCTGACCATCCTTGCCCGCACGGCAGAACAGTATCTTAACTGGTATGTAAACGTTTCCACCAAGCCGCTGTCAATGAGCGTATACGGGTGTTCCAAATATATGCGCAACCTTGTGCAGGCGGTACAGGGTTTTGAGATTTCCGGCAACAAGGCCCTGTTCAACAGGTACAACGAAGTTCTGGAGGATTACTACAGGAAGATCGCCAGTCAGGGCGTGAACATTGACCTGAACAGTTTCTGAGGCAGTCAGAAGGAATCCAGCCATGATTATAGAACAGCCCTCTCTGTGGATGCGTCTGCTTTATCCCAAGGCTCTGTGGCGCATCAACCCGGCAGAAAGGGCTGTCTACCTTACCTTTGACGACGGTCCCATTCCGGAAGTGACCCCACGGGTGCTGGAGACACTTGACAGGTACGGGATAAAGGCAACGTTCTTCATGGTCGGCGACAATGTGCGCAAACACCCCGATGTGTTCGAAATGGTCAAGAACCGCGGGCATCGTCTGGGCAACCACACATTCAACCACTATGGCGGGATCAGACATACCACAAAGGACTATGTGCTCAATATCCACAAGGCCAATGCCTACATCCATTCCGACCTGTTCCGTCCTCCCCACGGCTGGCTGCGCCACAGGCAGTACTATTTCCTGAGGCATCACTACAAGTTGGTGATGTGGGATCTGGTGACGCGCGACTACTCAAAGCGTCTCAATGCGGACGAGGTGTTCGAGAATGTCAGACGATATGCCCGCCCCGGCAGCATAATCACGTTTCACGACTCGCTGCGCAGTGCCCCGAAACTGTGGGATTCCCTTCCGCGCAGCATAGAGTGGCTTCTGTCGGAAGGTTATGAATTCAAGTTGATTCCGTGAAAAGAGCCGTCATCGTTTACGCAAAGGCAAAAACGTTATCATGTGAGAAAAAACTATATTTGCCGTACAGATTAAAAGACATAATGACATGGCAGTAAAAATAGACAGCTTAGACCTGAAAATACTAAGCATCATTTCAAAAGACGCGCGAGTCCCGTTGTCTGACGTTGCAGAGATTTGCAAAGTGTCGCGTGCGGTAGTCCACCAAAGAGTGGGGAAACTCATTGAGAAGAAAGCCATATTGGGTTCGGGCTACAAGGTAAACCCCAAGATGATAGGATATTCCACCTGTACCTATGTGGGCATAAACCTTGAGCGGGGGAGCATGTACAATGATGTCGTGAGGCGTCTTGAGGAAATTCCCGAAATTGTGGAGTGCCACTATACCACGGGCAACTACACGATGCTCATCAAGCTCTACGCTTATGACAACGCCCACCTTATGACCTTGTTGAACAACCACATACAGCAGATACCTGGTGTGATATCCACCGAGACCCTCATTTCTCTGGAACAAAGCATCAGCCGTTCTCTTCCGATAGCGGTTGACAAAGAATAGAGTTGCACTGATGGAGCTGCAGTGGTTAGGTCTGGTCGTAGGACTGAGTGTATTTGTCATCATAGGGCTGTTTCACCCCGTGGTGATATGGACAGAATACTACACGGGGACACGCCTGTGGTGGGTTTTCCTCGTGGTGGGTGTTTTGTCGCTCGTGGCCAGCTTGCTCATTTCGGACGTGTTGTATTCGTGCCTTGCCGGAGCGTTTTCCTTTTGCTGCTTCTGGACAATCAGGGAACTGTTTGAACAAAAGGAACGTGTGAGGAAGGGCTGGTTTCCCAAAAGACCCGAAAAGAAGAAGTGATGGATTGGCAAGCAAAATACAGGGAGCTGGCATCCCGGGGCTATCTGGCGGGCAGGAAGCCCGTTGTCGGCATAACGGCAAATTTCGGAGAGTATGGCACCCAGTTGGCGGAATCCTACTATGAAAGCGTCAGGACAGCCGGCGGAGTGCCTGTTGTCTTGCCGGCGTCGCTGGAAACAGAAGACCTTGACGATTTTCTGCTGAAGACCGATGCCCTGCTGTTTTCCGGCGGCGGTGACCTCAATCCCCTGCTGCTTGGTGAGGAGCCCGTGAGGGAGTTGCGCGGCATTTGTGCCAAGCGCGACCTTCAGGAGCTGGTGCTGATGAAGCGTGCCCTTGACAAGCAGATGCCCGTATTGGGTATTTGCCGCGGAGTGCAGGTGATGGCGGCTGCATTAGGCGGCAAGGTTGTGCAGGACATATATTCTTCTGCCCTGTACGATAAGCCGCTTATAAAACACTCGCAGGATTTGGGCCGTCAGTTCGCTTCCCATACGGTAAGGATCGAGAAAGGCTCGATACTTCATTCGCTGTTTGGGACGGAAACGGCGGAAGTCAATTCGTTCCATCATCAGGCGGTGTCAGATCCGGGTCCCGGGATGAAAATCACGGCAAAGAGTCCTGACGGCGTTGCCGAAGCCATTGAGAGTACGGAGTTCAAGTCCGTACTTGGCGTGCAGTGGCATCCGGAAAGTTTTCATTTGCGTGGGGACAACCCCATGATTTGCATTTTCGAGTGGCTTGTGGGCGAAGCCCGCGAGTATATGGAGGCCCGCCGCCTACACCGCAGAATCCTTACGCTTGACTCGCATTGCGACACGCCGATGTTTTTCGGACAGGACATAGATTTCTCCAAAAGGGACGACCGAATATTAGTTGATGCCACCAAAATGCGTGACGGGGGGCTTGACGCATCCGTCATGGCGGCCTACTTGCCGCAGGGGGAGCGCGATGAAGCGTCTCTGCGCAGAGCCACACGTCAGGCGCACTCTTTGCTTGACGGCATTGACAGCCGCATTGCTTCGGTTGACGGCGCAGGGCTGGCCGTGACCCCCGCGGAAGTTCATGCGCTGAAAGCCCAAGGTCGTCTGGCAATAATGAAAGGCATTGAAAACGGATATGCCATCGGGCGCGACCTGCACAATCTGGAAGAATTCAAAAAGCGTGGTGTGGTCTATATTACCCTGTGCCACAACGGTGACAACGACATATGCGACTCTGCGGTCAAGACACGCGGCGAGCATGGCGGTTTGAGCGAGTTCGGGAGCAAAGTCGTGAAAGAGATGAACCGTCTGGGCATAATGGCAGACCTGTCGCACGCAAGTGTCGCCAGTTTCTATGATGCTATCGCCACAAGCAGCCTACCGATAGTGTGCAGCCATACTTCCTGTAGGGCACTCTGCAACCATCCCCGCAACCTCGATGACGAGCAGATGAAGGCCCTGTGCCACAATGGCGGTGTGATGCAGATAACGCTCTACCATGGTTTCCTCCGCACAAGAGGCAATGCGACCATATTGGACGCAGTGGATCATTTGAATCATGCAGTGGACGTGATGGGGATTGACTATGTGGGCATAGGAACAGACTTTGACGGAGATGGAGGAGTGCCGGGGTTTGCCAATGCTTCGGAGGCGGTAAACTTTACCCGACAGCTTCTGAAGACACACTATTCGGAAGAGGATATTGCCAAGTTGTGGGGAGGCAATTTCCTCAGAGTGATGTCCCAAGTGCAGGGTGCAGCCGGGCAAAGCCCTTGTCCATGATGGTTTGTAAATCGGTAAGGAAATGAAGACAGCAAAAGTTTTTCCGATATTGGTGTTGGTCACGGCAATGATGACAGCGTGCAAGTCAGGCAGGGCGGCAGATGATGCGGTTCCTGAAGACACGGTCAGTGTTCCGTCGTTTTCAGCAGACAGTGCCATGTCTTATCTGATTAAACAATGCGCATTCGGGGCGCGCGTGCTTGGCACAAAAGCCCACAGCGACTGTGCGCAGTACATAGCCGCCGCTTTTCGGGCGCAAGGCTGCGGGGTAACTATTCAGGAAACAGAGTTCACCCTCTACAACGGCAGCAGGTACAAGGGCTGCAACATCATAGCTTCCGCAAATCCCGAGGCCCAACTCAGGATAATGCTGTGCGCCCACTGGGACAGCCGTCCGTGGGCAGATGCCGATCCGGACGAGGGCAACCGCAAGAAACCCGTCATGGCTGCCAATGACGGAGCCAGCGGTGTGGCCGTGCTCTTAGAACTGGCACGTCAACTGAAAAACCGTAATGCTGACGTAGGCGTGGATTTCGTCTGCTTTGACGCGGAAGATGCAGGAGTGCCGGACTGGGACAAGACTTACACTGGTTCGGCGGAAGAGGAGGAGTCCACCTGGTGTCTGGGTTCGCAATACTGGGCCCGCAACCCGCACAGGACGGATTTTGAATTTGCCATACTTCTGGATATGGTAGGAGGCAAGGGTGCCGCTTTCTACAAGGAGCAGTTCTCCATGTATTACGCCCCGTCGGTGGTGGAGCGTGTATGGAGTGCAGCCCGTGATGCCGGCTACAGTTCATCGTTCTCTGACGAGGAGGGTGGCGGCATTATCGATGACCACCTTCCGCTCAACCGTATCGCGCATATTCCAGCCATCGACATCATTGCGTATTATCCCAATCAACGTCCCGGGTTCTGCCCGACATGGCATACCGTCAACGACACGCCCGAAAACATTGACCCCAACTCCATGGAAGCTGTGGGTCAGACATTGCTGCAACTCATCTACACAATGTAGCAACAGCCAAGGACCAAAGATGCAAAACAAGTTTTTCACCTCATGACAATAAACGAAGCACAGGAAAGCATTATAGAAGAATTCGGCGAGCTTGATGACTGGATGGACCGCTATCAGCTGCTCATAGACATGGGCAACGAACAACAGCCGTTGCCGAGCGAGGACAAGACGGAGAGCAATCTTATTGACGGTTGCCAGAGC
>CAVHBF010000077.1:0-5840 GCA_963634195.1 Bacteroides thetaiotaomicron
GCTTAAAGAGGAGGGCGTAACCCCCTCTGCACTGTTGGGGCTCAAAGCCAAGGGCATTGTTGAAACGTATGACTTTGAGGTGAACCGCTTGCACGCGTTTACAGGCAGCGTGAATGACAGCATCACGCTTTCGCCGGCGCAGCAGGAGGCTTACGACAGTATCTGCAAGGTGTTTTCGGACAAGGACGTGTGCCTGCTCCATGGGGTGACGTCAAGCGGTAAGACAGAAATCTACATACAGCTCATGAAACAGTGCCTCGCCCGGGGCAAACGGGTGCTCTATATGTTGCCCGAGATTGCGCTTACCACCCAGATCACCAAACGTCTGCAACGGGTGTTTGGCGACAGGTTGGGGGTCTGTCATTCCAAAGTCCCCGACGCGGAGAGGGTGGAGATATGGCGGAGGCAACAGGGCGGAAAACCGTTCGGCATTATTCTGGGGGCACGCTCGTCGCTCTTCCTGCCACAGAAAAACCTTGGTCTGGTTATTGTGGACGAGGAACACGAGACGAGCTACAAGCAGCAAGAGCCGGCACCGCGCTACAATGGCAGGGATACGGCAATACTTCTGGCGAGCCTGCATGGGGCCAAGGTGCTGCTTGGCTCCGCCACGCCCTCTGTTGAAAGCTTTTTCAATGCAGCACGGGGCAAGTACGGCTATGTGCGCCTCGACAAACGCTTTGGCGACATGATGTTGCCTCAGATAAAGGTTGCCGACTTGAAAGACCTCATGAGGCGAAAGATGATGAAACCGCCGTTTTCGCCGATGCTTGAGGAGGAGATGCGCAAGGCTCTGGAGGTGGGCGAACAGGTCATTCTGTTTCAGAACAGGCGCGGCTATGCGCCTGTTCTGGAGTGTGCGGTCTGTGGTTGGGTACCCACGTGCCAGTACTGCGACGTGAGTCTTACCTATCACCGCAACGACAACAGGCTTCACTGCCACTATTGCGGCAACACATTCAGTGTGCCGGATAAATGTCCGGCATGTGGGGGGCTGGATCTTCATGCCCACGGATTCGGCACGGAGAAGATAGAGGAGGAGGTGCATCGCCGTTTTCCTGATGCGCGCACTGTGCGTATGGATCTTGACACCACGCGCTCGCGCAACGCCTACGAGCGCATTATCGGCGATTTCTCTGCAGGACGCACCGACATTCTCATCGGTACGCAGATGATAAGCAAGGGGCTGGATTTCGACAACGTCCGCGTGGTGGGAATCCTTGATGCCGATTCCATGCTCTCCGTACCTGACTTCCGCAGCCATGAGAGGGCATTCCAGATGATGAGCCAGGTGGCGGGCCGGGCCGGGCGCAGGGCCAAGAGGGGAAAGGTGGTATTGCAGACCAGGCACGCAGACTATCCGATAGTGCAACAGGTGGTGGACGATGACTACCGGGCAATGTATCGGGAGCAGCTTGCGGAACGCAGACAATTCTATTACCCGCCTTTCTTCCGTCTCATATATATATGGTTCAAACACCGTGACGAGGCAGTGGTCAACGGGGCTGCCGCTTTTGCGGCGCAGTTGCTGCTCAAGGCTTTCGGAGGAGGGGTGCTTGGACCGGACAAACCGCCGGTGGCGAAGATTCATATGCTCCACTTGCGCAAGGCCGCGCTGAAAGTGTCTCCGTCAATGCCGGTGGCGGAGGTAAGGACGAAGCTCTGCGCCATGGCAGACCGAATGGCTTCGGAACGCCGCTACCGTTCCGTGACGGTATTCTTTGATGTTGACCCGCTGTAGCGCCCGCACTGCCGGGCACTACGGTACCGGATCATAGCCGCTGCCGCCCCACGGGTGGCAGCGCAGCAACCGCCTTGCTGCGAGCCAAAGACCTTTGAGCGGGCCGTGTTTGCGCAGGGCTTCTATGGCATACTGCGAACACGTGGGCGTGAAGCGGCACGATGGCGGTGTAAGGGGCGAGATGAAACGCTGGTAGAAACGTATGGGAATAATCAGCAGCCATACAATCAGCCCGGCAATCTTGCGGACGGCAGTCTTTGTTGCGCAAACATTCATTGCCGGGGCGTTGAACGGGCGATGAAATTCTTCTCCATTATCAACAGGATTTTGCCCATCGAGGCGTGTACCGCAACAGAGGGCTGGGGCCTGTCGCCGAGCCACACGAAAGCCACAAGAAGTCCAGTGTGTCCTTTGCCGACAGTCGACACGGTGTCGGTCAGCTTGTTGTGCTGCAGTCGGTATGCTTCGCGGAGTTGTCGTTTTGCCCTGTTGCGGTCCACGGCGTGGCGCAGCCGTTTTTTGGCTACAGACATGAGCACTTTCACAGGCGGCGTATGCTCATCTTGCGGCAGGGGGTATGTGCGGTATACGGCCATGACGGGAAAGGCTGTCGCCGAGCGGCTTTTGCCGCGTTCGAAGATGCTCTCTATCTCTTTCAGCGAGGTGATGCGTTCCTTTTTCCTGAAAGTAAACATTACGGGATTTTCATGCCGGGCAACCGCCCCTGCGTGTTGTCAGGCTTTCTGCGCCTTGAGGTAATCCTCTATGGTGCTTGCCATGGATTGCCCTTGTCCTTGCGCTACCTTTATGTCGACACGGAAACCGAGCTCCTCAAGCTTGCGAGCCGTGCCGTCGCCGAAACAGGCGAACACCGTGTCGCCCTGTTCATAGCCGGGGTAGTTGTCTACAAGCGACTTGGCTCCGCTCGGGGTGAAGAACACTATCATGTCGTAGTCAAACGGCAGACTCTTGTCAAGGTCGGCACTCACGGTGCGGTACATCACGCAGTCGGTGTGGGCAAGCCCCTTGCTGTCAAGCAGGGCGGAGAGATCCTTGCGGTGCACGTCGCTCTGCGGAATGAAGAACTTCTCTTTCTTGTGCTTGAGCATGACTTCGATAAGGTCAGAGAGAAGCCCTGACTTGCCGAAGAAGATCTTGCGCTTGCGGTACTGTATATATTGTTGCACATACAGCGACACCTGCTGGGAGATGAAGAAATATTTCATGTCTTCGGGCAGCGTGATTCGCATGTCCTTGCACAGGTTGAAGAAATGGTTTATGGCGTGTTTGGAGTTGAATACAACGGCGGTGTGGCTGAGGATGTCGACTTTCTGTGCCCGTATCTCTTTCGGCGAAAGCCTTTCCACTGCGATAAGCGAACGGAAATCCACTTGGACACCGTACTTCTGTTCAAGATCCTGAAAAGGGGATTTCGTGGACAGCGAGGGTTTGGGTTGCGACACAAGGATTTTCTTGACCATGGTTGTATTGTTACTCTAAACTATACAGAGTCACAAGGACTCAGATTAGTAAATAATCGTTGAATCTTACTAAGGTTTCCCACAGAAACAGGAGTGGAAGCAATTCCAAAGCGCAAAAGTACAAAATACTTAAAAAAACGCCAAACGGATATGCGAAAAAGATTTGACAGATCTTGAACAGGGCCAGTGATTCGTTGATGGCAAGGATGGCAAGGAAGACGTAGATGCAAACCCCGGATGGCAAACCGAAGAACACTTCTGCCAGCATGAGCGGTAGCAGCATTACTGCTTTGCTGAGCAATAGGAGATTGTAGCTGTCAAGCCAGCGACTGCGTTTTTCCTCGTTGAAGAAAGTCCAGTTGAATGTAAGGCAAAGGGCATATTTCAGGGCGAAATAGACAAGCAGCACTGCCATGTCGGTCATGAGGACTATATGCGGAGACGCAGCAGCGGAATCGTAGCCGAGTCTCGTCCCGGTATAGCAGAAGTAAAGAATGCTCAGCACGGTGCTCTCGAGTATGGCGGCGCAGGCCTGATGCCTGACCTTGCTCTCCGATTTGAGGGTGACGGTTTCGTTTCTGCTGCGGTTGCGGAAGAAATTCTTGACTTGCATGGCGATGGCGTGACGGCTGCGGCTTGCCACAAGGCTTACCGCAAGGAGGCAGACCAGCAGTGCACAGACGACAAAGGGGTCGTTGCCCGGTCTGTAAGGCACGGGGACACCGCTCACCCCTGCGAAGTGCAGCTGCTCACCAGCGTCGGTCTGTCTGTTGTCCCGAAAGAATCCGTGGCTGCGGAACAGGAGCGTGGAGTCAATCGTGCCCGTGTCGACAGAGGAATGTACGGCAACCGTGTCCTCCTGCAGCGGAGAATGGCTGTGTGCGGACTCATGTATGGAGTTTTCCGGCACGGCAAGCTGCTGTCCGGTCTCTGCGGAGTCCGGGAGATGCGTGACGGCGGCTTTCAGTGTGTCCTGTGGCATGAGCTTGTTTCTTGGGCTATTTGTTGAGGAGGGGGAACAGTTCCTGCGGAGAGAAGATTATGTCAAACAGGGTCAGGTCGGAGTCATGGCGCAGGAAACTCTGTTCGCGGCACAGGTGTAGCCAGTCCAGGAGACGGTCGTAGAAATGGTTGTGGTTGAGGATGACTACAGGCTTGTCGAACAGTCCGAGCTGCTTGCGGGTGAGTGTCTCGAAAAGTTCCTCCATGGTGCCGAATCCGCCCGGAAGTGCCAGCACGGCGTCGCAGGAGTCCCTGAAGAGCTGCTTGCGCTCGTTCATGTCATTGACAATGACGGTTTCGTCAAGTCCTTCCTGCAGCCATCCGCGGTCTACCATCCATTGGGGTATGATGCCGGTCACGCGGCCGCCGGCATCACGGCATCCCCGGAAAGCGGCTCCCATGAGACCTTCGCCCCCTGCGCCGGTGGTCAACTTCCATCCGTTGAGGGCGCAAAGCCGTCCCACGCTGTAGGCGAGCAGCCGGTATTGTTCGTCGGTGTCCTGACTTGACGCACAGTATATACAGAGAGATTTGCTCATTGTATGGAGACTTTGACGACCGGTTTACCCGCAGCATGGCAGTGGGTAAACCGGTCTTGTTGACAAATGTTGCGTTTTGCGGCTATAGGCCGAAAGCCTCCTTCACCTTGTCTACATAGTCGAGTTTCTCCCAGGTGAAGAGTTCCACCTCCATCTGCTTGTCACCCTGGATGCTGTTTGTGAAACGCTTGGTCGCCATCCGGGGCGTGCGCCCGAGATGCCCGTATGCGGCGGTCTCCGTGTAGATGGGCTGACGCAGCTTGAGATTCTTCTCTATCGCATAGGGGCGCAGATCCCACAGTCCGGCCACCTTGTGGGCTATTTCTCCGTCGCTGATACCCACATGGCTGCGCCCGTAGGTGTTGACGTAGATGTTGATGGGCTCTGCCACGCCGATGGCATAGCTGAGCTCCACCAGCATTTCATCGGCCACTCCGGCCGCCACCATATTCTTGGCTATGTGGCGCGCGGCGTAGGCTGCCGAGCGGTCTACCTTGCTGGGGTCTTTGCCTGAAAACGCACCGCCGCCGTGAGCTCCCTTGCCGCCATAGGTGTCCACGATAATCTTGCGCCCGGTCAGTCCCGTGTCGCCGTGGGGACCGCCGATGACGAATTTGCCTGTGGGGTTCACGAAATATTTTATGCTGTCGTCAAACAGAGCCTTTATCTTGTCGTTGTGGATGCCGGCCACCACGCGCGGCATGAGAATTTCCCTGATGTCGTGGGCGATGGTCTCCACCATTTCGGCATCGGCCTTGTCCTGCGCATCCTTGCCCGGCAGGTCGGGCTGTATGAACTCGTCGTGCTGGGTAGACACCACGATGGTGTCTATGCGCATGGGCACGCCCTCGTCGCTGTACTCCACGGTCACTTGGCTCTTGGCATCGGGGCGGAGGTATGTCATCTGCCTGCCCTCGCGGCGTATGGCGGCAAGTTCTTTCAGAATCTCATGCGCAAGGTAGAGGGGTAGGGGCATATAGGTCTCCGTCTCGTTGTTGGCGTAGCCGAACATCATGCCTTGGTCGCCTGCCCCCTGAGCGTAGGGATCGGCCTCGCCGCGCTCCACGCCGCGGTTGA
>CAVHBF010000077.1:5874-9578 GCA_963634195.1 Bacteroides thetaiotaomicron
CGGCCTTGGTGTAGCCTATGCGGCGAATGGTGCTCCTCACCACGTCGTGCAGGTCAAGGACGGCACGGGTCTTTATCTCGCCGGCCACCATCACCTGGCCGGTCGTAACAAGCGTCTCGCAAGCCACTTTGGACTGTGGGTCGTAGGCCAGAAGTTGGTCAAGCACTGCGTCACTGATCTGGTCGGCCACCTTGTCGGGATGACCTTCTGAAACTGATTCCGATGTAAATAAATAGCTCATCTTGTATGCTGTTGTGTTTTTGGTTGTTGTCGGACAAAAAACCGAAGCAGTACAGAAGCCGGAAAGGAAATGTGCGCCGCGTGTGGCGGTCTTGGTGAAACGCGTGGCTTTAAACAGGCGCGCCCGCTGCCGTAAGTACGCAATGGCGCAGCAATTGTTTAAACTACCGTTTTAGCATTTTTTCAAGTGGTTGCAAGCAGCGCAAATCTCTCCACTCCTGTCGCTTTCGCGATGCAAAGTTACATCCTTTATTTATGTGCGCCAAAAAACTCCTGATGTTTTTTCCTGTCCCCTCCAAAAAATGTCGACCTTTTGTCGGGAGCAAATCCCGCCGTTTTGACGTTTCCGGAAAATTGCTTGTTGTCCCTGTTTTTTTGCTTGAGCGGAAGTGCGATGCGGCTTGATATTACGATTGGCTTTCGCCCGGAACGGATATGCACTTCGCCCGGGACGGACATCGGTTTTGACCGGAGTGCGTTTCCGTTTCCGCCGGAACGCCGCCGTCCCGTCAACAGGAAATTTTGCCCGGTCAACGATTTTTCTTGTCTGGTCAACACGAAATTCCGACAGGATGTTGCCGCGACCGCATGGCAGTGTGGCGGCTGCTACAAGTAAAGACGGAAACAGTTGGGGCGCAAACAAATTATGGCTAACTTTGCACGCGTGCCGGTCTGGGGGATTCCGGGAAGCCGGCACAGAGGCGATTTTATGTGACTATGACAGAAACAGAATGGGAAAAGATGCAAGCCGGGGAAATCTACAATGATTTTGACCGGGACTTGTTCGGCCGTAGGGTTGAGGCGAAGAAACTGTTCCGTTCCTACAACCTGACGGAAGACAGCGAGGTGGAAAAGCGTAACGTGATTATGCGGAAGCTGTTCAAGTCCGTAGGTGAAAGAGTGTGGATAGAACCCGATTTCCGCTGCGAGTTCGGAAAGAACATAACTGTAGGTGATGATGTTTACATTAATTTCGGTTGTGTGATCCTTGATTGCGGGCAGGTAAGCATCGGCAACGGGGTTCTAATCGGCCCGAACGTCGGTATCTTTTCCGGCAATCATGTGACCGATGCGGAAGAACGCGCTGCGGGAGGGCTTGTCCCCTGCCCCGTGACCATAGGCAACCGGGTGTGGATTTGCGGGAACGTGAGCATTGTTCCCGGAGTCCGCATAGGTGATGACTCCATCGTGGGTGCCGGCAGCGTGGTGACACACGACATTCCGCCGGGAGTTCTGGCGGCCGGCAACCCGTGCCGCGTATTGCGTATGATTTCGGAAAAAGACAAGACCGGCTACAAAAGACCGGAACGGGAATGATTTTGTCCTGAAACATCGCGGCGAGTGAAAAGGATTTCATAATTTTGCGCCCGGCGGCGGCACGGGATGCTGTGCGTATACGGCAAGATCTTGACATGGAGAAATATCACACCTTTATACATGGATAAAATAAATTCGCTATTCCAATTGTCGGACAGTGTTTCGGCGGTGCTGCTGATTTCGGTTGTATGCGCTGTCGGCATCATTTTGGGCAAGATAAAGGTGAAAGGCGTGAGTCTGGGTGTGACATTCGTGTTCTTCGCCGGCATCATGGCAGGATACAGCGGTCTGCGTGTCAACGGCACCATGGTGCAATACGCCATGGATGCGGGGCTGGTGCTTTTTGTCTATTCTCTGGGCCTGCAGGTGGGTCCCGGCTTTGTGGGTGCGTTCAGGCGCGGCGGCGCGCTGCTGAACTGTATAGGACTGGGCGTGGTGCTGATCGGCACGCTGCTTGCCCTTGCGTTTTGCGGTCTGACCGGCGTGAGTTTGCCCGACATGACCGGCGTGCTGTGCGGTGCCACGACAAACACGCCGGCCCTTGGTGCGGCGCAGCAGGCGATGGCTCAGGCGGGAATGGCCGATGAGGCCGCTTCGCTGTCTTTGGGATGTGCGGTGACATATCCGCTCGGGGTGGTTGGTGTGATTGTCGCTTTCATGCTGCTGAAGGCCCTTGCGTGCAGGACGGGCAAATCCGGGGACGACCGTAATGAACCGGAGGAGGATGCCGCTCCATACATTGTTTCGTTTCATGTGCGCAACATGGCTGTCTGCGGCAAGTCGCTGCGCGAGGTGATGAACCTGTCGAAGACGGAATTCGTGGTGTCGCGCCTGTGGCGTGACGGCAAGGTGTCGCTGCCCACGGCAGACACGGTGCTCAGAGCCGGTGACAGGATACTGGTGATAGCGCACCGCAAGGAAGCCGATTACCTTACCGTCTTTTTCGGTGAGCGCGATGCCACCGACTGGAACCGCAAGGACATGGACTGGGACAAGATAGACCGCCAGATCGTATCGAAGCGCATCGTGGTGACGCGTCCCGGGATAAACGGGAAGCGTCTCGGCTCGATGCAGCTGCGCAACAGGTTTTCCGTCAATGTGAGCCGTGTCAGCAGGGCGGGCATCGACCTTGTGGCCACGCCCGATCTGGTGCTGTGCATGGGAGACCATGTCACTGTGGTGGGAGAGGAAAAGGCCGTGGAGCATGTGGCGGCCCACATGGGCAACGTTGTGGCGAATCTGGACGAACCCAACCTTGCAGCAATATTCATCGGGATAGTGCTTGGCTTGCTGCTTGGAGCAATACCGCTGAGCTTTCCCTCGGTAGGAGTGCCGGTAAGGCTCGGTCTTGCCGGCGGTCCCATTGTTGTAGGCATTCTGGTGGGGGCTTACGGGCCGCGTTTCCACATGGTGACTTACACGACAAACAGTGCCAACCGGATGCTCAGGGGGCTTGGACTGTCGGTTTATCTGGCTTGTCTTGGTCTGACAGCAGGACCGCGGTTCTTTGATACCGTTGTCGGGGCTGACGGCGCACTGTGGATCGGGCTGGGTTTCCTCATTACCGTGTTGCCTGTAGTGCTGGTAGGGTGGCTTGCGCTGAAATTCACGAAACTCGGTCTGCCGGCAGTGGGCGGTCTTCTGTGCGGCAGCATGGCCAATCCCATGGCACTGGATTACGTGAACGGCGCCTCGGATGCCAACAAGGCTTCGGTGGCCTATACGACGGTCTATCCCCTGTGTATGTTCGCCCGTGTGATTGTGGTGCAGATAGTGCTTCTCTGGGGCATGTAGACAGCAAAATGTGCTGCCGGTAAAGACTCCGGGGTGTGGCAGTATCCGGAAAAAACGGATTTTTTTGAAAAAAGCTCCGAAAACTTGCCTGAAAAAGAAAATGTTATTACCTTTGCACTCGTTTCGCAAGTCCTGCGGGGGTTTTGCCGTGCTGCCACGGGAGGCTGTCGGGTGGGTTTGCGGAGAGAGGAACGGGTGTTTTCCAGAGTGGCCAAATGGGGCAGACTGTAAATCTGCTGTCTTTCGACTTCGGTGGTTCGAATCCATCACCACCCACTTCAGTAGAGTTTTGCGGAAATAGCTCAGTTGATAGAGCACTAGCCTTCCAAGCTGGGGGTCGCGGGTTTGAGCCC
>CAVHBF010000078.1:0-9344 GCA_963634195.1 Bacteroides thetaiotaomicron
ATATAAGAAAACGTTGTTTTTTTTGTATCTTTGCGTCCAAAAAGCAAAGGTTTATTCATTGTATATTGATGTAGCAGATGAAAAGATTGAATGTTATTGCAATTGTGCAGATTGCCGTGGCGGCTCTCTTGTGGTATCCGGTTAGCGTGAAGGCTGACTGGAAAATGGGGAAGGTGCCCATCAAAACGAGATTTGCGGATGATGTCAACCCCACAAACGCCCTGCCGGAATACCCGCGCCCGCAGATGGTGAGGGATGACTGGCAGAACCTCAACGGACTTTGGGACTTCATCAACCTTCCGTCGTATGATGAAAGTGTTCCGGAGAGCGGTTGGCAGCAGATTCTGGTGCCGTTCTGTGTGGAGAGTGCGCTCAGCGGAATCGGTACGTACTATGAGTCAATGGCATATCGCCGCACTTTCACCGTGCCCTCTGCATGGAAAGGCAAAAGGGTTCTCTTGAATTTTGAGGCGGTGGATTGGCGCTGTGAGGTACAGGTCAACGGCGAGGTGGTAGGAACACACGACGGCGGTTACGATCCGTTCAGTTTCGACATCACCGACAAGATCGTGGAGGGGCAGCAGAACACGGTGGCTATAAAGGTATTTGACCCCACAGACCGCTGGTCGGTTCCGCGCGGAAAGCAGGTGAGGAAAACGGGCGGAATCTTCTATACCTCGTGTTCGGGTATCTGGCAGACCGTCTGGCTTGAGGCGGTAAACCAGTCGTATATCAGTGATTTCAGGATAACGCCCGATATTGACAACCAGACTCTCACCGTCAGGGCGGAAGCCGCCGGTGCTACGGACAATGTGAGCAAAATCAAGGCGGCGGCATACCACGGAGCCGTCAAGGTGGCGGAGACCGAGGGGCTGCCGGGTGAGGATATGGTCATGTCAATACCAAACCCGGACTTGTGGTCACCCGACCACCCTTATCTGTATGATCTCAAACTTGAACTGGTTGACAAAGACGGTAACGTTGACGAGGTGAAAAGCTATTTCGGCATGAGGAAAATACACATAGAGAAAGACAAGGACGGATTCTGTCGCATGATGCTCAACAACAGCTTCGTGTTCCAGTCCGGACCGCTTGATCAGGGATATTGGCCCGAGAGCAACCTCACGCCGCCGACCGATGAGGCCATCCGCAACGACCTTGTGCAGATAAAGAAATTTGGTTTCAATATGGTGCGTAAGCATATCAAGGTGGAGCCGCGCCGTTGGTACTATTGGACAGACAGGTTGGGTCTGCTTGTGTGGCAGGATATGCCGTCAATGAACTACGGTGGTACCAAGGACGATGGTGTCACCAACGATGCAGGGATATTCACGCCGGAACTGAAAGCCATGGTAAACAAACTGTACAATGTTCCTTCTGTAGTGAACTGGGTCATATTCAACGAGGCGGGAGGACAGCACGACACCAAGACATACGTGGATCTGGTGCGCTCCATGGATTCCACACGCCTTATCGATGAGGCTTCCGGCTGGACATTCTATGGCTACGGAGATGTCAAGGACACGCACCCTTACCCGGCGCCCTCACCTGTCACTCCCACCAGCGGCAAGGCACAGGCTCTGGCCAACGGCGAATACGGCGGAGTGAGATATGTGGTTGATGGCCACCTGTGGAGTGGCAGCGGCTGGGGCTACGCCTCTGTAGGATCAGCTTCGGAGTACGACAGCACCGTGTGCAAGTATTTCAGTAAGCTGGCGTACTACAAGACCTGCAAGGGAATGTCGGCAGCGGTCTACACACAGCTCACCGATGTGGAGATAGAGGTCAACGGGCTTATGACTTATGATCGTCTGGTCAAGAGCGACCAGTCAAGGATATGCAAGGCCAATCGTGACCTCATTGAGCGCGATGGAGTGGAAGAGGAATATGTATTGCCCGTTGCCAGTCAGAAACCGCAGACATGGCGTTACACGCTTGCCGATCCGGGCGACGGGTGGTACGGCGAATCGTTCAACGATAGCAAGTGGCTTTCCGGCACCTCGGGCTTCGGCGCCAACGGTCTTGCCAACATGACCTACGGTACGCGTTGGTCTTCTTCCGATATCTGGCTTCGCAAAACCGTTGACCTCAGCCTTGGTGAAGAGGAACTGAAGGCTTTGCGCATGGTGATCTATAATGACGAAGACGTGGAGGTTTATGTCAATGGCGTTCTGGCCTATAGTGCTACGGGCTATCTTTCCGACTACAAGACGGTAGACTTTTCTACAGCAGCCCGCGAGGTGATTAATCCGGAGGGACCGAACCTCTTCGCCATACACGTGAAACAGACGGCTGGCGGTCAGTATATAGACCTTGGACTGACCCTTGACAAGGAGGTCAGGGAACTGCCTGTAAACCGTGTGGTGCAGATTAATATGGATTATACCAAAAGTTCCGAAATCTGCTTCTCGGTGGGCTACAGCCTCAACCCTGATGCTACCGCGCCCGACAAGACCCAGCGGTTTACGCGGTTGACTTTTGCTGACGGAGAGCCGAACTATATAGGGCTCAACGACGGGGCTCTGCTGATGCCCAAGACGGTGCAGCTCAACATCACAGACCTGACGGCGGACGTGCCCGAGGGTGTTGCGGTGAAATATTTTGTCTGTGTCAGCCCGCAAGCTGGCGGAGAGGGGGAAGGAACAGTCCACAGCTGCACGGTGGTTGACTATACGGGACAGTCCGGCGTGGTGCAGACTCCGATGACCATGCAGCCGGTCAGGGTAAGCCATGAAACCGGTCCTGTCATTTTGTCGGCATCGGCAGTCAGTGAAGTGTTCAACGCTCCGCGCAACGCCTGTTTTGACAGTCATGGCAACCTTTGTTGGGACGCTCCGTTGCATACAACGGCTGTACTCAGAAGCTATAGGGTCCTCAAAGACGGCAAGTGCATAGTGACAGTACCGTCGGGCAGCCGGAGTTGTGCGGTGGATGACATGACTGGCGAGTACGCCGTAGAGGCGGTTTACGCCAACGGAGTTTCCGCTCCGTCAAATATTGCCTTGCTGCCGGTAAACACCGCTAAGGAGACCAATATGGCACGTTATTTTGACGGCGGTGGATTCTGTGTGCCGGAGGTTTTTGCGGATCCCCAGCCAAACGCAACGGTAGAATACTGGTTCAAGCCGGATGAACTGACGGCTAACAGCAATCTCGTTGGACCTGGCTGGGGGAAATTCCTTATCTCATACGACAAAATGCAACGCGTCAGCGCAGGATTTGAAAACACTGCCGCCAGACGTATGCTGTCAAGTGCGGGTACCGTCAAGCCGGGTATATGGAATCATGTGGCGGTAACGATAGAAGGCTCACGCCTTAACCTTTATGTGGATGGAGTGTGGAAGCGTACCCTCAATGTTTCGGGCTACAGTGGAATGCCCTCCGTGCCGGAATTTGTGTTCGGGTCTAACGGCGGTGCCATAAAAGGATGGATTGATGACGTGAGACTGTGGAAATCTGCACGTACTGCCAAGCAGGTTGCTTCTGATATGGTCTCCGAAATAGTCAACCCTCAAGCGGAGCCTGACCTTTTGGCGTACTACAAGATGGACGAGATCGTTGTCAACGGAACGGCCAAACTGCGTGATTGTGCCGGAAATAACCATGCGTCTTATCTCAACAGTGCCGCCACGCTACTGTCGGTTGACACCACCATATTGCAGGGAGAACCCGCAGAGACCGGGACGGTGGATTTTGTGCTTTCCGACTCAGTTCCGCTTGCCGGGTCTGAAGTCTTTGCAGAGGCGCGGCTGAGCGGCAACATTGTGTCGTGGAAATGGCAGGAGCCGGCAACAGGGCTGTCAAAGGAGAACCTTTTGCGCACTTCAATGGTGTTTGCCAAGGCCGGCGAATACAGGATAAGGCTCACGGCCGTTGATGTTGCCGGCAATGTGGTTGACACCACACACACAGTCAAGGTGTCGCCGGTGGAGCTGCCTGTGGCGGACTTCGACATTTATCAGCCCGACCGTAAGGCCGGAGCAGCCGTCACACTGGTCAACAAGTCTACGGGTGCCAA
Organism: Bacteroides thetaiotaomicron; assembly: GCA_963634195.1. Lineage (GTDB taxonomy): Bacteria > Bacteroidota > Bacteroidia > Bacteroidales > Bacteroidaceae > UBA6382. The sequence goes on from CAVHBF010000078.1 coordinate 4,019, forward strand.
CGTTTCATACAAATGGAACTTGCCCGGATCGGAGGGCGAACAGGTGCAGGAATCCCTCAATGCTTCTGCCTTGTATACAGCAGACGGCACATACAGGGCAACCCTCACAGTGACCAACCCTGCCGGTTCTGTTTCTGTCACAAAGGAAATAGAGGTCAATTCGGGAATCCGCAACATGACATTCAGCGTCTCCCCCAACGTGATATTGGCTGGCGAGACAGTCTCCCTGTGTGAAAAGAGCGGGGCGGACTCTGCATCACTTGTGTGGACTGTGGCAAACGACAAGAGCCGCACTATCATACAGGGCGGCTCTACCTTGTTCAAACCCTCCGGGGTGGGACGTTACAGCATACGGCTGGTTGACAGCGAAACTGGTTCGGTGTCGGCGGTGTCGGATGCTCTCCACGTATGCAGCGCGAAATCCATGACAGGTTTGTTCTTCCGCAATGAAGGAGAGAGTCTCACGGTGCCTGCTCCTTTTGACGCAAAACAGGCACGGTTCACCGTTGAATGGTGGATGAAGCCGTCGGAGGCTCTCAATGCCGGAGCCATGTCCACCGGAAACGGGGTGTTCTCTGTCTCTACGGATGCCGCGGGGGTGATGACCGCCCGTGTCAAGAACAAAGAAGTGATATCGCCGGAGGGCTTTGTGATTCCCAAGGAGTGGCATCATTATGCGGTGGCGTTGACCGGTTCGCATCTCTACCTCATGCGCGACGGCGAGGCTGTGACCGATACGTATCCCGTGCTCAACACTCCTGTCTGGGACAACCTCGTGATTGGCGGAGAACAGGCTTCCATGACAGCCGTCATCGATGAATTCCGCATTTGGGGTACAGGTCTTAAGGGCGCATCGCTGGCCGCAGTGTGCAATAAGCCTGTGGACGATGTGCCGGCGGCGGAGAAAAATGCCTTGAAAGTGTACTATGACTTCAACGGAATAGCTACAGTGGCAGCAGACCTTACAAGCAATGGCAACAACGGTGTCATGGCGGGCTTCAGAAGTATTGCGGGACTCAATTTCGTCAGGTCTGACGGGGTGTTCAGCCTCGGTATAAATACGCCGTCAACCATTCCGGCAGACGAGGACATCACCGCATCTTGCCTTACCAACGTCAAGGCGGCGTTCGCTCATACCGGCGTTGATGTCAATGCTGCCCATGCGTCACGGTTCTACGCTCTTGAAATGGGCACAGCCGCTTCTGCATGGCAGGGATGCGTTGCATCGGCGGACGGCAACGGTGGTGTTGCCGTTGACACCCAGAACGGAGGACAGCTCACGTTCACGACTTCCTGGTCGGGATTTTCGCAGGACGGGGTGGACAAGACGCTTTTCCAGACAGTCACGCTGCCTGCGGGCATCTACAGGTTCTGTGCCCTGAGTTCTACAGCCGACAATACTGAAGACTGCCTGCTTGTGGCAACGGCGGGTGACAGGCTCGCTACCGCCGGGGAAGTGTCTTCCACACTGGCTTCCGGGCCGCTCAATGCGGGGAGTATAGAGTTTACCCTGCCATGCGAGACCGAAGTGTCACTCGGCGTGCTCTACAATCTGCCGGCCTACAGCTCTTCTGTCATTTCTGAGTTCAGTCTGTCAAGGTTGGGGTGCGAAATTATCCCGGCAGACAGCGGGGAGCCGACAGCCGTTGACAATGCCTCGGCATCAGGCAAGGACGTTCGGGTGCAGGTTCGCAAGGGAGGAGTAAACCTCAGCGGACAAGACGAAGAGGTCAGAGTCTATACACTTGACGGGCATCTGGTGCAGTCGTTCGTGATAAACGGCACGGCAACCATTTCGTTGCCGCAGGGCATATACTTGATAAACGGCGACAAGGTTTGCGTGAAGTAACAAGTTTGGCTAATGCTGACATAATCTTTTGTGCGAGAGAAGAATTATGAATCCGTCCGGGCAAAAAATGGCTGTGTAGGACGAAACACTTATATTGAAGTTAATACTAAGACATAAAAATGGGATGTGCCAGTTTTGGCACATCCCATTGGTTTCCTATGGCTTTTTTCAAGAAGAACTGCGTGGCTGAAAGGCTGCGCCTTTTTTTGTGGTTTGGGATGCCCATTCCGGCACGGACTTAGTAACTTTGCGTGCGGCAAGCCTCTGTGCGCTCTGCCGTAAGTGTAACCCGGAAAACAACACAGATATATGAAACAGGACATCGTAGACCGCGTGGAAACATTACGCCAATGGATGAAAGAAAAGAAGTTGGAGGCCTACGTCTTTACGTCAACCGATCCTCATGCGGGCGAGTACACCCCAGACCATTGGCAGTGCCGTCAGTGGATAAGCGGGTTTGAGGGAAGTGCCGGCACGGCGGTGGTCACACTTGGCGATGCCGCACTATGGACGGATTCGCGCTATTTCATTGCCGCTGCCGAAGTTCTGAAGGATACTCCCTTTCGGCTGATGAAAGAGGGGCAGCAGGGAACTCCGTCCATTGCCCGATGGCTTACGGAAAGACTGAAGCCGGAAGACAGCGTGGGCATCGACGGCAAGCTGGTGACCTACAAGGCGGCGACAGATCTGTGGGACGAATTGTCTGGACATGGCATTTGTCTCGTGGCAAACTACAGTGCCGCCGATGACCTGTGGACAGGAAACCGTCCGTCCCTGCCGTGCGCACCCATCAGGATTCAACCACTTGAGTGGGCCGGCGAGACTGTCGGCAGCAAGGTAAGCAGGCTCATGGATGCCGTAGAAAACAGGGGGTGTGCCTCCATCCTTGTCAGCCAGCTTGACGAGGTGGCGTGGCTGCTAAACCTGCGTGGCGGAGATGTCCACTGCAATCCCGTGTTTGTGGCCTATTGCATTGTCAGCCGCAATGAGACGTCTCTCTATTGCGAGGTCGAAAAGATAAGCGGTGAAGTCATGGCGTATCTTGCCGAAAACAAAATCAGCGTCTATCCTTACGATATGGCGGAAATCGCCTTGACGAGGGTTGACGGGCCGGTCATGCTTTCGCCGCTCACCAACATCGCCATGGCTTCTTTGCGCATCAATGAATGTGTATCGCTGTATTCCGATGATCTGCATGACGGAGCCGTGATTGCCGACTCGCCCGTTGCCACGATGAAAGCCATTAAGAATGCTGCTGAGACAAAAGGAATGAAGCAAGCCATGTTGCAGGACGGAGTAGCCCTCGTCAAATGGCTGAGGTGGCTGCAGGAGGCTGTGCCACAAGGCAATGAAACAGAAATGTCCATTGACAGCAAATTGACAGAGCTGCGCAAGGCCAACGCTGATTTCGAGGGGTTGAGTTTTGACACCATTGCCGGCTATAATGCTCACGGTGCTATCGTGCACTACGAGGCGACGACTGACACCGACACCCCCTTAAAACCGGAAGGTATACTGCTGGTTGACACGGGGGCGCAGTATGTTTGCGGCACTACCGATATTACGCGAACGCTTCTGCTGGGTGGAGAGGCTACACCGGAACAGAAAAAGGTGTACACGCTTGTACTCAAGGGACATATCGCTCTGAGCCGCATGAAATTCCCGCGCGGAGCCTGCGGCACACAGCTTGACCTCGCCGCACGCTACGCAATGTGGCAGGAGGGCTACAACTTCGGTCACGGCACAGGCCATGGCGTGGGCGCACACCTCAATGTCCACGAGGGACCGCACCAGATTCGCATGAACTACATGCCGGCTCCGATAGTGGAGGGCATGACGGTGACCGACGAGCCGGGACTGTATCTGGAGGGACGCTTTGGCGTGCGCATTGAAAACGTGCTGCTCTGCGTGCCGTGTATGGAGACGGAGTTCGGCCTGTTCGTGGGCTTTGAACCGCTTACGCTGTGTCCTATAGACACTAAATTGATTGATATGCAGATGATGACCACCACTGAAATTGAATGGCTCAACAACTACCACGGGACGGTGCTTGACTCCTTGCTGCCATATCTTGACGACAGGGCAGACCGCATATGGCTGGAAAAGGCGTGCGCCCCGTTGCTGTCGGACAGAAATTCACAGAAAACGAAATAGACATAAAAACGCAACAGGAAAATGGCTCTTATAAAGACAATACAGGGCAAGACCCCGAAATTCGGCAAGAACTGCTATCTTTCCGAAAACGCCACGGTAATAGGCGAAGTGGAGATGGGCGACAACTGCAGTATCTGGTTCAATGCAGTGGTGCGTGGCGATGTGAACTACATAAGGATTGGCAACCGTGTCAACGTACAGGACGGCTCGTGCCTGCACACGCTCTACAAGAAAGCCGCCATTGAAATTGGAGATGATGTCACCATAGGGCATAACGTTACGGTACACGGAGCCAAGATTGGCCGCGGAGCACTGATAGGCATGGGTGCCACGCTGCTTGACGACTGCTCTATCGGTGAGGGTGCCATCATCGCTGCCGGCGCACTGGTGCTTAAAAACACCCGTGTGGGTGCGGGAGAACTGTGGGGCGGAGTGCCGGCCAAGTTCATAAAGAAAGTGGACCCTGACCAGGCACGGGAGCTCAATACGGGCATTGCGGCACACTACCTGATGTACGCTAAATGGTTTACCGACGAGAATCCGGAAACCCTTGTCAATCCTACGGGAGAATAGCCCCATGGCTTACGTGTCGGTGATATTGCCTGTTCCTGTAAAGGGCGTGTTTACCTATGCTCTGCCCGAAGAAGCCGGTCGCAACGTGCGGCAAGGCTGCAGGGTTGTGGTGCCGTTCGGCACGGACAAGCTCTACACGGGCATTGTCGCAACGGTGGAAAATGAGCCTCCGGCGGGGGATTTCAAGATAAGGCAGGTAACCGAAGTCCTTGACTCCGCTCCCGTGGTGGGGCAGCGGGAACTGCGGCTGTGGCGGTGGATAGCCGACTATTATATGTGCTCTCTGGGTGACGTGATGAATGCCGCCCTGCCCGGCGGTATGAAACTTGCCAGCGAGACGATGGTGCGGCTTTCGGACAGTTTCATGGATTTCGACAGCCTGTCCAAGGCGGAAACGGCGATAGTGGATTTTCTTCGCGACGGCAAGCGTACGGCCATAGCCAGACTGCATAAATCGCTGCCGCAGAGCGGTCTGATGCGAAGCATACGCTCTCTTATGGACAAGGGCGCGCTGGAGGTCAGCGAGAAACTGACGGAGACATACAAGCCCAAAAAGGAGGTACACGTGAGGCTCTGCTCTGGGTTTATGGACGAAAAGGCTCTTGACGGCTTGTTCAGGTCAATCGCCGGAATGCCGCGTCGCCATGCCGTCATCGCCAAATTGGTGGAGATGGCCGGTGTGACGGCCGCACTGAAGCTGAAGAATCCCAAACTGCTCCGTGAGGTGAGCCGGGCGGCACTGCTTAAAGA
>CAVHBF010000079.1:0-1822 GCA_963634195.1 Bacteroides thetaiotaomicron
CGTTCTATAACAACCTCACTTTCTTCATGCCCGTAATTTATTTAGGACAATATTGGGTTATGGCAACAAAAAGTTTTTTTAATGCCGAAAAATCGGGGAAAAGTGCGTATTTTTGCATATAAATTATTGTTCGGACTAAAATATACATGATTATTTCACCGAAAGATGGCTGTAGAACTAAAGAATTTAACAAAACGGAGCGAGAACTATTCAAAGTGGTACAATGAACTTGTTGTCAAGGCAGACCTTGCCGAGCAGTCTGATGTAAGAGGATGCATGGTAATCAAGCCTTACGGCTATGCCATATGGGAAAAGATGCAAGGAATTCTTGACGGAATGTTCAAGGAGACGGGAGTCCAGAATGCTTATTTCCCCCTGCTTATTCCTAAAAGTTTTCTGTCTCGCGAGGCGGAACATGTCGAGGGGTTTGCCAAAGAGTGTGCAGTCGTTACTCACTATAGGCTTAAGACAAACGAAAATCACGATGGAGTCGTTGTAGACCCCGAAGCGAAGTTGGAAGAAGAGCTCATCATACGACCTACCTCGGAAACGATAATCTGGAACACGTACAAGAACTGGATCAAGTCGTACCGTGATCTCCCCGTTTTGTGTAATCAGTGGTGCAACGTGATGCGCTGGGAAATGCGTACCCGCCCGTTCCTGCGCACGTCAGAATTTCTGTGGCAGGAAGGCCATACGGCTCATGCTACACGCGAAGAGGCGGAAGCTCGTGCGAAGCAGATGGTCAAAGTCTATGCGAAGTTCGCGGAAGAATATATGTCCGTTCCCGTCGTCGTTGGTGTCAAGAGCGAAACGGAAAGGTTTGCCGGTGCTTTGGATACATATACCATTGAGGCCATGATGCAAGACGGCAAGGCTTTGCAAAGCGGCACAAGCCATTTCCTTGGACAGAATTTCGGCAAGGCGTTCGGTGTGCAGTTTCTCAATAAGGAGAACAAGCCGGAGTATGCCTGGGCTACGTCGTGGGGTGCGTCTACACGTCTCATCGGGGCGTTGATCATGACTCATTCCGACGATAACGGACTGGTGCTGCCTCCTGCATTGGCTCCTGTACAGGTGGTGATAGTTCCCATTGGACAAGGTCCTCAAATGGTTGCTATTGACGAAAAAGCCAATGGGATTGCCGACAATTTGCGCAAGGTTGGAATCAGTGTCAAATATGACAACGCCGACAACAAACGTCCCGGTTTCAAGTTTGCGGACTACGAGCTGAAAGGCGTGCCAGTGCGCATTGTGCTGGGTGCCCGCGATTTGGACAAAGGCATTGCGGAGGTCATGCGGCGTGACACTCTGGAGAAAAAGGATGTCAGTCTTGAAGGTCTTGAGGAGTATGTCCGCTCGCTGCTTGATGACATTCAGCGCAATATTTATCAAAAGGCGTTGGACAGCCGTAACCGCCGCACTGTTGAGTGCAGCGACTATGAGGAATTCAAGGAAAAGATCGGAGACGGAGGATTCTTTGTATGCCCTTGGGATGGAACGAAAGAGACCGAGGCGCAGATCAAGGAAGACACGCAGGCCACAATACGCTGTATCCCGTTTGACGTGAATCAAGACAATCCGGGAACGGATATGGTGAGTGGCAAGCCAGCAAAATACAAGGCACTTATTGCCCGTGCATATTGATTTGGTTTCAAGACAGTTCAAAAGAATGGATGTAGTTGTTGTCAAATACAATGCTGGCAATGTGTGCTCTGTGACAAACGCCCTGCGCCGCCTTGGCGTTTCGCCTGTGGTCACGGACGACCCCGAAACAATTTGCAAAGCAGATCGTGTCCTGTTCCCGGGACAGGGGGAGGCC
>CAVHBF010000079.1:1914-9256 GCA_963634195.1 Bacteroides thetaiotaomicron
GCCTCGTATACTATGAGGTATCTGACAGAAAAAAAACTGGACAAGGTCATTTGTTCGTTGACTCAGCCCGTTCTTGGGATTTGCATCGGGATGCAACTCATGTGCAGACACAGCGAAGAGGGAAATACCGGCTGTTTGGGTATTTTTGATGTGGATGTGAAGAAATTCGTGCCGGCAGAGCACAGGCATAAAATACCGCACATGGGTTGGAATAGCATCGGAAATCTGAAGAGTTCTCTTTTCAGGGGAATTGACGAAGGGCGGTTCGTGTACTTTATTCACAGCTACTATGTTCCCGCAAATGACCGGTCTATTGCCGAAAGCAACTATATCCATCCGTTCTGTGCTTCCATCAACAAGGATAATTTCTACGCCACCCAGTTTCACCCCGAGAAGAGTGGAAGTGTCGGAGAACGGATAATCAGCAATTTTCTTTCCATTGACAGATTATGATTGAGTTGATTCCTGCCATTGATATTATTGACGGCAAATGTGTCCGTTTGACCCGTGGTGAGTATTCAAGCAAGAAATCTTATGACGTTTCTCCTTTGGATATTGCAAGGAGGATTGAGGGGTATGGCTTCAGACGCCTTCACGTTGTAGATCTCGACGGGGCGAAGTCCAAAAGGGTTGTAAATATCAATGTGCTGAAGGACATTGCGCACAACACGAATCTTGAAATAGATTTCGGCGGCGGTGTGAAAAGCAGCGAAGACATCAAGGCGGTTTTTGACAACGGGGCTTCGTTGGTTACTGTCGGCAGTGTGGCTGTCACACAACCGGAATTGCTTGACAGCTGGATTGCGGTGTATGGCGCAGACAGGATAATTTTGGGTGCTGATGTAAACGGGACTCGGATATGTATAAACGGTTGGAAAGAGGAGAGCGAAACCTTGTTGATGCCGTTCGTTGAAAGATACTACAATGTGGGCGTGCGCAATGTCCTGTGTACCGATATAAGTCGCGATGGCATGTTGCAGGGAACTTCGGTCAGCCTGTACAGGCAGGTCATGGCTTCTTTCCCCGACCTGCATCTCATCGCAAGTGGAGGTGTCAGCTCGGAATCCGACATTCACGAATTGGAACAAGCGGGAATTCCTGCTGTCGTGTTCGGTAAGGCTATTTATGAAGGATTCCTTGACTTGGGTGCACTTGCACAGAAATATCTGAACCGGCAAAAACTTGGATCTTAAGGCAATGACTCTGGCAAAACGCATAATTCCCTGCCTTGATGTCAAGGATGGACAGACGGTAAAAGGAACCAATTTTCTGAATCTCAGATATGCTGGCGACCCCGTAGAATTGGGCAAAGCATACAGCGACCAAAACGCCGATGAGCTCGTATTCCTTGACATAACGGCAAGCCATGAAGGGCGCAAGACTTTTACGGACATGGTCAAGCGTGTCGCGGCTGAAATCTCCATCCCTTTTACCGTAGGTGGCGGAATCAACGAGCTCGGCGATGTGGATCGTATGCTTAATGCCGGAGCCGACAAGGTCAGCATAAACTCTGCTGCCTTGCGCACCCCGCAGCTTGTTGACGACATAGCCCGGCATTTCGGCTCGCAGGTATGTGTTGTGGCTATTGACGCGGACTTTGTGGACGATTCCTGGATCTGCTATGTCAATGGCGGTCGTGTGCCTACATCACGCACTCTGTTTGAATGGGCAAAAGAGGTTTCTGACCGCGGTGCGGGCGAAATATTGTTCACGAGCATGAAACACGACGGTGTGAAACACGGTTTTGCAAATGAGGCTTTGGCCAAATTGGCGGACTTGTTGCCTATTCCCGTCATTGCCTCTGGAGGTGCCGGAACAAAGGAACACTTCAGAGATGTGTTCACAATAGGAAAAGCGGATGCGGCCTTGGCTGCAAGTGTGTTTCACTACGGAGAAATTTCCATTCCGGATTTGAAAGGATTTCTTGATGCGGAAAACATATGCGTCAGAATGTGATTTGACAACAACAAAATTGACCAAAAGTATATGGAACAGATAGATTTTAAGAAAATGGGAGGACTTGTTCCCGCGATAATACAGGATGCGGCAACAAAAAACGTCTTGATGTTGGGCTTTATGAACGAAGAGGCATACAGGCAGACGTTGGTGTCAAACAGGGTGACGTTTTTCTCCCGTACAAAAGGACGGCTTTGGACAAAAGGGGAGGAGAGTGGCAACTTTCTGGATGTCGTGGACATCAAGCTTGATTGCGACAACGACACTTTGTTGGTTCTTGTTCATCCGGTCGGACCGGTGTGCCATAAGGGGACAGATACCTGTTGGGGCGGGAAGAACGAGGCAAACCCCGTGCTGTTCTTGTCCGAGTTGCAGGATTTCATAGAAACACGCCACAGGGAGATGCCCGAGGGCTCGTATACCACATCGCTCTTCAAGGACGGTGTAAACAGGATGGCGCAAAAAGTCGGAGAAGAGGCGTTGGAGGCTGCAATAGAGGCATGCAACGGCACAAACGAGCGGCTCGTGTACGAGGGGGCGGACTTGCTTTTCCATCTTATAGTGCTGTTGACATCCAAGGGGCTTAGGGTTGAGGATCTTGCGAAAGAACTTGAACAAAGACACAAACCAGGCTGGAAGAAACACTGACTCCTTGTTTCTTGATCGCAAATGTTCACGCCCGATATGATGAAGAGTATGATTTTAGAATTTAGCGATGTTGAGCTGAGGCAAAACGAACAGCTTATATTGGCAAATGTCAATTTCTCCGTGAATCAAGGTGATTTTGTTTTTGTCACCGGCAAAGTGGGCTCCGGCAAGTCCACGCTGCTCAGTGCGATATACGGCGAACTCGTTCCGTCGTCAGGTCGTGCCTGCGTGTTGGGATACGACATGGCTACTGTCAGACATAAACAGATCACGGAACTGCGCAAGCGGCTCGGCATAGTGTTCCAGTCTTTTGAACTCCTGCAAGACCGGACGGTTTATGCCAACCTTGAATTTGTTCTTAAAGCCACGGGATGGAAAAGCCGTAACGAGACAGATGTACGCATACGGGAAGTTCTGAGCAAAGTGGAACAGCTTGACAAGGCGGAAGCGTTTCCTTTTGAGTTGTCGGGAGGGGAACAGCAGCGCGTGGCCATTGCCCGTGCGTTGCTTAACAAGCCGGAATTGGTCATTGCCGACGAGCCGACGGGCAATCTTGACATTGGTAGCGGCAACAGCATAATGGAATTGCTGAAGGAAATCCGGCAGGATGGCACAGCTGTCATTATGTCTACACACAATCTGAAACTTATGGAACTTGTTGATGGCGCAAAGGTATTCAGTTGTGCAGACAAACATTTTGAAGAGGTTACACGTCAGCCCGAGCAGGACGACTGATAGTGTTTGAACTGCTGACGCAGGATTGGTCTTGTATGGCAACCGTTGTTGGACTGTTCGGCAGGGACGGTCGTTTTTAGTGTTAACGAAAGAACTGTTTTTATATGAAAGTAATGAAATTTGGCGGGACTTCCATCGGAAGTCCGCAGAGAATTAAAGAAGTGGCCCGGCTGGTGCAGAGAAACGGGCAGAGCATTGTTGTCTTGTCGGCCATGTCGGGCACCACAAACGCTTTGCTGGAAATAGCGGATTACTATGAAAAATCAAACAAGGAAAGTGCTTCCATATTGATAGGAAAGTTGCGAACAAAGTATATGGGGCATATACGCGAACTTTATTCTACGGAAGAGGTGAAAATAAAAACCGCGGATTTCCTGGAAAACATCTTCGCCCAACTGCTTGCGTACGGGAAGGAAAAATTCACCCCAAAGATGTCAAAGGAAATTGTCAGCCTTGGCGAGATAATGAGCACAAATATGGTTGCCAACTATTTCAACGAACAGGGGGTCAAGACCGCACTCATCAATGCATTGGACTTTATGCGGATAGACGAAGACAAGGAGCCCTCTGTCAGCGACATCACTGCAAAACTGCTGCCTTTGATAGAGAAAGACGCCGATGCGGAGTATTTCATCACACAAGGTTTCATATGCCTCAACCACAATAACGAAATCGACAACTTGCAGCGCGGGGGATCTGACTATACGGCATCGCTCATCGGTGCGGCAATGAAAGCGGAAGTCGTTGAGATCTGGACAGACATTGACGGCATGCACAACAACGACCCGCGCTTTGTGGAAAACACGTCACCGGTACATCAGCTGCATTTTGAAGAAGCGGCGGAACTGGCATACTTCGGCGCAAAAATCCTTCATCCTACTTGCGTCCTTCCCGCAAAGGCGGCAGGGGTGCCTGTGAAGCTGCTGAATACGATGGCACCGGATGCCGAGGGTACGATCATCAACAACGTGTTCCGCGAAAAGGAAATCAAGGCGGTTGCGGCAAAGGACAATATCACCGTTGTCAAGATTGTCAGCTCCCGCATGTTGCTTCAGGCCGGATTTCTCAGAAAAGTCTTTGAGATATTCGAAACATACCACACCTCCATAGACATGGTGACAACCTCGGAGGTGGGAGTGTCGATGTCCGTTGACAATATTGATTATCTGGCGGGAATTGTTGCCGAGTTGAAAAAATACGGCACCGTTGAAGTGGAGAAGAATATGTGCATAATATGTGTCGTGGGAGACCTACGCTCCGAAAATACAGGCTACGAATCCAAGATTACCAACGCTTTGCGTGATATTCCGATAAGAATGATTTCCTACGGAGGCAGCAATCACAACATTTCGTTTCTGGTGAGTGAGACAGACAAAAAAACCGCGCTGCAGGCATTGAGCGCGGAAATATTCGCTTGAATACGGAAAGACAAAAACCATTACATTTTATTGCCATGCAAAACACACCATACTATCTGTACGACACGGAACTCTTCCGCAAGACTGTAAGGGAAGCTAAAGCCGGGGCATCCGCCATCGTTAATTCCCATATCCATTTTGCCATAAAGAGCAACAACAATCCTGCACTTGTCGGTATCGCTGCACAAGAGGGGCTTGGAGCTGACTGTGTCAGCGGACCGGAGATAGCCCATGCCATAGACTGTGGAATACCGGCTGGCAAAATCATGTTTGCCGGCGTGGGCAAGACGGACGGGGAAATTGAACTTGCCGTAAAAAGCGGAATAGAATGTTTCAATGTTGAGAGCATACCGGAATTGTATGCGATCAACAGCATTGCGGCCTCCATGGGCAGGACTGTGAATGTGGCGTTTCGTATCAATCCAGATGTCGATGCCCATACCCATGCCAATATCACTACGGGGCTGGAAGAAAACAAATTCGGCATATCCATGTGCGACATGGTTGATACAGTCAGGCTTGCACACACATTGTCCAACGTGAAATATACAGGACTCCATTTCCATATCGGTTCCCAAGTCCTTGAGTTCGGGTGCTTCCGCAATCTGGCAGAGCGTATAAACCAGTTGCAGACAGAGCTGGAGTCGGCGGGAATTGATGATACGGCAAGCATAAATGTGGGTGGCGGTCTGGGGGTGGATTACGAAAATCCCGAAAAGAACCCCATTCCGGATTTCAGGGGATACTTTGAAACATACAGGCAACATCTGCAGCTGCGCCCGAACCAGTCCTTGCATTTTGAGCTGGGGCGTTCTCTGTGTGCCCAATGTGGAGAGCTGATATGCACCTGCGTGTATGTAAAGGAAACTTCACGCAAAAAATTTGTCATTCTTGATGCAGGAATGTCCGACCTGATACGCCCGGCCCTGTATGATGCGCACCACAAAATAGTCAATCTCACAGGTGACAGCGAAAACAGGTCTGCCGGTTGCTATGATGTGGTTGGCCCGATATGCGAAAGCAGCGACGTGTTTGGCAAGGATGTCGTGTTGTCTGAGGTGAGGCGCGGAGACACTCTGGCTTTGAAGTCGGCCGGAGCCTACGGCTTTGTCATGGCATCAAACTATAATTTGCGGAAATTGCCTGCGGAAAGGTTAAAATAACACTGCCCGCAGCAGCTTTTTTCAGGAAAATGAACTACCTTTGCACTGCGTTTGCAAGAATGGCGCACTGATTCAAAGGCCGAAGTAGCTCAGCTGGTAGAGCGACGCATTCGTAATGCGTAGGTCACGGGTTCGAGTCCCGTCTTCGGCTCACTGTGGGCGGATGGGCGCAAAGACAATATTTTGTGGAATGGAAAAAGTCGTTTCTGGAATCAGGCCTACCGGGAATCTTCACCTTGGCAACTATTTTGGTGCAGTGAAGTCCTTTGTCAGGATGCAGGATGAGTATGACTGTATGTTCTTCATCGCGGATTGGCATTCCTTGACAACCCAGCCTAAGCCTGAAGATATCCGCCAGAGTGTCAAGACCATATTGGCAGAATATCTGGCCTGTGGCATTGACCCGGAGAAAGCCGTCATATACATACAGAGTGATGTGCGCGAAACCCTTGAACTGTACCTGTATCTCAATATGAATGCATATCTGGGCGAACTGGGCAGGGTGACCACATTCAAGGAGAAAGCGCGCAAGCAGCCCAACAATGTCAACGCCGGGCTGTTTACCTATCCAACCTTGATGGCGGCCGACATCTTGCAGCATAAAGCTGTGAAAGTGCCAGTCGGCAAAGACCAGCAGCAGAATATGGAAATGGCGCGCAAGTGCGCCCGCCGCTTCAACAATATCTACGGAGTGGATTTCTTTCCTGAGCCTCAGGATTTCACGTATTCAAAGGAGGCGGTGAAAATCCCGGGGCTTGACGGCTCCGGTAAAATGGGGAAGTCTGATGGCAATTGCATATATTTGTGCGATGACGACAAGGTGATAACGGCAAAAGTCAGGAAAGCTCTCACCACCACGGGGGCGACGCAGCCCGACTCTCCAAAGCCGGAATGCATAGAGAATCTTTTCACTTTCCTTAAAATCTGTTGTGACAAGGAGGTCTACGATTTCTACAATGAACAGTGGAACAAATGTTGTATTAGGTTTGGCGACATGAAAATGCAGTTGGCTCAGGATTTGTGCAGGATAATTTCTCCTATTAGGGAGCGGATAATGGATTACCGGTCCAACACGGATTTGCTTGAAACAATTGCAAAGCGCGGTGCGGAAAGAGCTCGGGATTCTGCCGCCAAAACACTAAGAGAAGTACGTGAGATAGTGGGTTTTGCTCCTACTGTCAGATAACGTACAGTCAGCGCCTGTGGCGAAATTGGTAGACGCGATAGACTTAGGATCTATTGTCTTGCGATGTGCAGGTTCGAGTCCTGTCAGGCGCACTTAAGAAAATCCTAACTGTTTGATAATAAGCAGTTAGGATTTTCTTGCTTTGATAAAAATGCCAACATATTCCGGACCTCCTGCAAAAGCGTGTGGATTAGGCAAAAATCTTGGACAGTCTAAAAAGAAAGAACTTCTTGTCT
>CAVHBF010000080.1:0-4656 GCA_963634195.1 Bacteroides thetaiotaomicron
CCAATCCGCGAGATGACCTACCTGTTTTTCCTCGTAGCACTGTCGGTGGTCAACGGTATGGCCCAAAAGCTGAGCATAGCCGAGCTTGCGGCGGCCAACGTCATATTTGTCGTGGCAGTGGCTATGGCAGAGAGCAATCTGCTCGCCAAGCATGTAGCGTGCAAGTATGTGAAATATGACAACATCGACCTCATCAGACCGGAAAAGCGGGACGAGATGATTGCCGATCTTGAGAAGAGGTTGGGTGTCAAGGTCACCAACGTGGAGATTGGGTCTGTGGATTTCCTCAAGGACAGCGCTCTCATAAAGGTGTTCTATGAAGGCGGTTCCGCAGGCAACGGGACAGACTCCATCACCCGTCTGCCCAAGGAATATTCGTAGAGGACACGATGTTGTCCTGTCTGGAGCCAACCATCCAAATATTATCAGCCATGAAAAAATTGAGTTTCGTTTTTGCCCTGTCGCTGGCGGTGCTGGCGGTGAGGGGCGATGATTTCGGCATATGGTCGGAGATCGGTCTTACGCAGAATCTTGGAGTGAGAGGGCTCAGCGCTTCCGCCGATATCGGCTTCCGCTCCAACAACAGTCTGCGCAGTGTGGACAGGTGGAGTGCGGGGTTCGGGCTGAACTACGACCTGTTCCGCTGGCTGAAAGTCGGTGCCGGCTATACGTATATGTACAGTTACTCGGATGAGGAGCGCAAGGAAAACTACAAGCGTGACAACGTGACATGGGAGGGCTACAATCTGACCCACGGTTACTGGCGTAGCAAGAACCGCTTCACGTTCAGCCTGAAATCCGGTTTCGATGCCGGGCGTTTCTCTTTCTCGCTGCGTGAACGCTATCAGCTAACCGGCTACAACAGCACCGGAGTGACCAAAGACAAGTACCGCTTCAACCTTGTATATGACGAAAACAACAATATTGTAGACAAAGTTCCGCAGGGCGGCTATCCCGAGTACGGCGTGTCTGACCGCAAGGACTCCAAGTCAAAGGAGTATCTGCGCTCCAAGGTGGAGGTGTCCTACAACATACGAAACTGCCACGTGGACCCTTTCGTGTCGGTGGAGCTGGAGAATAACCTGCGTGACGGATTCAAGCTTGACGAAGTCCGCTATGTGGCGGGTCTGGAATGGAAAATCTCTAAACAGGCAAACCTCAGCGGAAGTTACCACTTCAACAAGGGCAGTGACGCAGACAACGACGAAGACCTCAATGTGGTAGAAATCTCCCTGAAGCTAAAGAACCTTTTCGGCGGAGTGCGGAAAAAAGCGAAAAAGAATTAAAAAAGCCCGGTTAACCGATGTGCCCGAACAAGAACGGGTACGGATGTACAAAAACGAAAAAACCTGCGGAATTTCGGTTCCGCAGGTTTCAATCTCTCTAGTAATTGTGCTAGACAAAGCGATTACTCTGCAACAGTTGCAGTCGTATCGCCAGCAGTTGCAGTTGTGTCATCAACAGTTGCGGTTGTGTCAGAGTCCTGAGCAGCTACAGTGTCAGAGTCCTGAGCAGCACCCTTCTGTGCGTTGCCGCAAGAAGCGAAAGACATAGCAGCAAGTGCTACAAAAGCGAACAATAACTTTTTCATTTCTTTCCGTGTTTAGAAGTTAAACGAATTGTTTATTAAAACCGAGTGCAAAGGTAGACACTTTTTTGGACGTGCAAACGATTTTCCTGTTTTTTTTTGCATTGTTTTTGTAACATTTTTCCTCCACGTTGATTATCAGCAAATTAGCAGGACAGAAAAAAGTCCCGGTCTTTGCTGATTTACGATATTTTGTTAACTTTGCGTTTCAAATCATAAAGGTTTATACGTGAACAGGTCAGGATGTATACTTAAAGCGGCATATGTGACGCTGGGCTGCAAGCTGAATTTTGCCGAGACGTCGACTCTGGCGGACAGACTCCGGGAAACCGGAATCGTGAGAGCCGCAGAGGGTGAAGTTGCCGACATATGCATTGTCAACACGTGTAGCGTTACGGAAACGAGCAACCACAAATGCCGTCAGGCCATAAGCCGCATGATACGCCGAAATCCCGGTGCCATGATTGTGGTGATGGGGTGCTATGCCCAGCTGTCCGGCCGCGAACTGGCGGAAATGGAGGGCGTGGACGTGGTGATAGGAATGGAGGACAAGAGCCGTGCCGTAGAGATAATCCGCACGGCATACGAAGACCGTACCGCCGCGTCGGTGCCGGACAGGGCGACTGGCAGCATGGGAGTCGCGCTGCACCGTTGGCACGGGGTGGAACGGAAGGACATACGCACGTTTGTGCCGTCGTGTTCGCGCGGCGAGCGCACGAGGTTTTTCCTTAAGGTACAGGACGGGTGCGACTATTTCTGCTCGTACTGCACCATATCATTTGCCCGCGGCCGCAGCCGCAACGGTTCGGTGGACAGCCTTGTGGCGCAGGCAGAAGACGCGGTGCGGCGCGGCGGGCGCGAGATAGTCATCACGGGAGTGAACACCGGCGATTTCGGCAAGAGTACCGGCGAGACCTTTCTGGACCTCATAAAAGCCCTTGACAGTGTGGACGGGGTGGAACGCTACAGGATTTCGTCGATTGAGCCGAACCTGCTCACACCCGACATAATGGATTTCTGTGCCGGCTCGAGGCGGTTCATGCCCCACTTCCACATTCCTCTGCAGAGCGGTAGCGACAATGTGCTGCGCCTCATGCGCCGCCGGTATGACACGAAGCTGTTTGCTTCGCGCGTGGACTATATAAGGAAAGTGATGCCCGATGCTTTCATAGGCGTAGACATCATTGTGGGTATGCGCGGCGAGACGGAGGAATTCTTCGCAGACTCGCTGGCGTTCGCTTCGGGCATTGACGTGTCGCAGTACCATGTGTTCAGTTATTCCGAACGTCCCGGCACGGCGGCACTGCGCATCCCCCTTGTTGTGGACGAGAGGGAGAAACACAGGCGGAGCAAGGAGATGATGGCACTGTCTGAGCGCAAGAGGGTGGAGTTCTACGGAAAACACATCGGCACAGTGCGTCCGGTGCTGACGGAACACAGCCATGCGGGCTTTGCGGCCAGGGGGTTCACCGACAACTACATAAGGGTGGAAGTCCCGTCCGTGGCTGGCGGCATCATTGCCGACAACAGCATAGTGAGATGCAGGCTTGCGGGTTTCAACCCAGACATGAGTGCACTGGTCGGCGAGCCCGTCCTGAACGGGTGACATTCGTGACGCAGGCTTCGGAAACAAGATACATTAATGAAACAGATGAAAGACATATCGGTTATCATATTGAACTGGAACGGCGCGGCGATGCTTCGCAGATTCCTTCCGTCAGTAGTGAAACATTCCGCCGAAGCCGAAATCGTGGTCGCCGACAACGGCAGTACGGACAATTCGCTGGAGATGCTGGCAGGCGAGTTCCCGGAGGTGAAAACCATCCGCTTTGACAGGAACTACGGTTTTGCGGAGGGGTACAACAGGGCCATTGCGCAGACAAAGACCCCCTATACCCTGTTGCTGAACAGCGATGTGGAAGTCACCGAGGGATGGCTCGTACCGCTGCTTGCCTTCATGGAGGAACACTGCAGCGCGGCGGCCTGCCAGCCGAAGATACGGAACTGCAACCACCGCGACTTCTTTGAATATGCCGGTGCTTGTGGCGGGTTTATGGACAGCTTGGGCTACCCTTATTGCCGCGGGCGGATAATGGGCACGGTGGAGCGCGACGAGGGACAGTATGACGGAGCCGCCGTGCCGGTATTCTGGGCTACGGGAGCGGCATTGCTCGTGCGTACGGACATATACAATAAGGTAGGAGGGTTGGACGAGCGTTTCTTCGCTCATCAGGAAGAGATAGACTTCTGCTGGCGTCTGCACAGCCGCGGCTATGGAGTGTGGTGTGTGCCGGAAAGCGTGGTATACCACCTCGGGGGAGCCACGCTCGACAAGTCAAACCCGCGGAAGACATTTCTGAATTTCCGCAACAACCTGCTCGTGCTACACAAGAACCTGCCGGCCGGCAGACGCACGGCGGTGATGACCGCGCGTTATTTCATGGATTATCTGGCGGCTTTTCAGAGACTGTTGTCAGGCAATACCAAAGAAGCCCTCTCCATTGTGAGGGCAAGGTTCGAGTATTCCCACTTGTGTCATGAGTTTGACGAAAAACGCAAGGAAAACCTTGAGGCTGCGGTAGTGGACATCACCCCGGAAATGCGTCCGCAGTCCATACTGTGGGCGTATTACGTCAAGGGTGTGCGCAAGTTCTCGCAGTTAGGGAAATAAACAGCACACGTACTTGCCGGATTCTTTTCAATGCTCTTCGGTGAAGTCGATGTATTCGCCCTCGCCTTTCTCTATCGGCTTCCGGGGACAGCCGTGCGCTTTTTTCTGCGGTTGTGCCTCCTCTGCATATTCTGCACTGTCCCGGCTTTTTCTGCGGTTGCTGTTTGGGGCTGTGCCCTTGAACGCATCGTGCCAGATACTGCCAATCGCCTTGACGCAATAGTATGTTATGACAAACAATATCAGTATGGTCAGAATGCTCATGGAAAGAGGGATTCGGTTGTTGTATGTCTGATATACAAGCAGTGTGCCAAGTGCCAGTGCCGGAGGAGAAAACAGTTTGCAGGCAAAGCGCGCGCGGCTGCATTATCTGATTTTGCGGGCACAGAGAAGCGAC
>CAVHBF010000080.1:4764-9202 GCA_963634195.1 Bacteroides thetaiotaomicron
GACAATGCACAGTCCTATGCCCGTGGTTATGTTTTCAGGCCCGACCAGAACGGAAACGATGACAAGCACGGCCGATGAAAAGAGGAAGATGAACCGTACGGAGTTGTCCCGCCAACTGAAATTCTTGAACTTAAGGGCAAAAAGAGGAAATTCGCTTACCAGCAGAGCAGAAGATACCGCAGTTGTTGCCACCAGCGCGAAGATACCCGCAAGGCAGACCGAGGAATCCGTGGAGGCCGAGAGCCCGAAACAATGCCTGTCAAGCTCTATCGCGACAGACGAGAGCAGCAGTGCATTGGCTGGCGTGGGCAATCCCAGAAAGCTTGAAGTCTGTCTGGTGTCGAGGTTGAACTTGGCCAGCCGCAGTGCCGAGAAAGCCACGATTATGAATGCCACCACGTTGATGTGGGAAAGAACTGCATCAGCAAGAGGGCAAGACTGCCCCCCGCAGTTACGGGCAAGATTGCCGATAAGGGAGAAAAACATTGCCGACGGGGCGAATCCGAAAGTTATCAGGTCGGCCAGCGAGTCGAGCTCCACGCCCACTGGTGACGAGACATGCAGCTTCCTTGCTGTGAAGCCGTCGAAGAAATCAAACACGGCCCCGAGGATTATGAAGAGCAAGGCTTCGGCATACTGTCCGCAAAAGGCCAGCCGGACAGCTATGCTTCCGCACACCAGATTACACAGGGTAATGATATTTGGGAGATGCCGTTTCATTGCATGGTGCCGGTCTGTGCGTCTGCGGAAGCCCGCAGGGTGGCGATTACTGTGCCGTTGCCCACAGTGGGCTGTCCCATGGTGACCTTGATGTCGCTGTCGACAGGCAGGAAGAGATCAACGCGACTGCCGAACTTGATAAACCCGAGGTGCTCGTCTATATAGCACTCTTCGTCGCACCGCGCATAGGTGACTATCCGTCTCGCCATGGCACCGGCAATCTGCCGCACGAGGATTTCCCCGTATTTCCCGGTGTCAATCACGATTGTCGACCGTTCGTTTTCCATGCTTGCCTTGGGCAGCCATGCCTTGTGGAAGTTGCCGTTCTGGTGCGTCACCTGCCTGACGATGCCGTCTACCGGAAACCAGTTGGCATGAACGTTTGTCAGCGACATGAATATCGATACCATCTTGCGTCTGGCGTGGAAATACTCCTGCTCATCTACATCCTCAATCACCACGATCTTGCCGTCGGCAGGAGCAACGACAACACCTTCGGTGTCTCCTTTGAAATAACGTATCGGGCAGCGGAAGAAGTTGACCATTATACCGTACACTGTGAGCGAAACGGCCAACAATATGCAGAAAATGTAAGGCAGACCAAGAATCTTGACGAAAACCCAAAGGAATATGGCATTGGCTATCAGGAGAGCCACGGCCATGACAGACAGAGTGGAAGTCCCCTCATGGTGAATACGTATTTTCTTGAGTTTTTTTATCCTTTTCAGCGTTTCCATATACGTTACACTTATATACGAAATGAGATATAAATGCAAATGTACATATTTTTATCGGTATGCAGGTATTTTTGCCGTGCCTTTTTGACCTGCCGCCGCTTTGTGTATCCGAGGCGCGGCGGAGCGCAAGGAGGCACGCCGTTTTTTTCCTGGTTCAGTGCCCGGAGGCGTTGCTGCCGTGCATGCGCCGCACGGAACGCTTGTGTTCTTCAGACCTTCTGTGGTGTTCGCGCGCGTGCTCTTCGGCTATCTGCAGTTCTTTTGTACGGAGGTTCTGCAGTACGGTGTTGAGGCTGTGCTGCGAAATCATGATGTCCATCTTGGACAGTCCGCGCAGACTTTCCTTGAGAGTCCTTACGGCGATAGCCTGCGCTCTGGCAACCACTGCCGAACCCTTGCGGGTGAGAGCGATGTAGTTGTTCCTCAAGTCTGTGCGTGCCTTGCGGCGCTCGACAATCTTCATGTCTTCCAGCGCGGAGACGATGCGGCTCATTGTCGGCTTGCTCATTGCAGTGGCATTGCAGAGGTCCTGCTGTGTGCAGATGTCGCGCTGGCTTGCAGCCACAAGCACGTCCCATTGGTCGTCGCTTATCTCAATGCCGGCATTGTGGAAGTCCTCGTTGAGCCTGCGCCGCAGCGCATTGCTGACTTTTCCGTTCATCAGTGCGAAGATAAGGCGGTAGTCTATGGTGAGGGGGCTGCTCATGTGCGGTTGTTCTTGTTGCCGGTGTTAGAGGAGGAGATCCTTCAGTGTAGTGCTGGAGCTGAAGCGATTGAGGTCTACATCGCCGGAAATCCCGTTGATGTGCCCGTGTTCGGTAAATTGCCAGATATTGTGGCCTTTCCCACCGAGTTCGGGCTGCCGGTGATTGTAACGCGCAACGAAGAGAATCAGATTGTCGAATCTGGGCGAAAGGCAGTTCTTGTAGAATCTGTGGCTGCAGTACAGAACGGGGGCAACCCCGTAGTGTTCCCTGACGAGCTGCACGAACTTGGCTATGCTGTCCTGTTTCTGCCGTGCAGTCCATGCGGAGACCTTGTTTTCCTCTATGTCAACAACAGGAACAAGATCTTGTTTGTGGTCGCCGACAACGCTTATGAAAAAACTGAATTGCGTGCGCATACAGGTTTTGGTGGTTAGCAGGTGGTAGGCTCCAACTCTAAGTCCGAACTTGCGTGCCTGTACCGTGTTGTAGGCAAACTGCCTGTCACGGTGTCCGTATCCCTCGGTGGCTTTGATGTAGACGAATTTTATGTTGGGGTCTTTCGCCACGGTTTCCCAGTCTATCGTGCCGTTGTGATGCGATACGTCAATGCCGTCGTACAGCTCGTATTTGTCCGGGCGGTAAGTGCCGGCAACCTTGTAATACAGGCTGTAGAAAACGTTGGGGAGCAGAAAGCAGACGACAAATCCCAGCATAAGGACAACGAACACGCTGATGCAGAGCGCGCGGACGAGTCGGGTCATGATTTCCGCGGCTTTGCCATGGCACTTCATGTGTCGGCTGTTCCTTCTCATGGATAGTACGGCGTACGTTTTTTGTGATGCAAATATACTTAAATATATGTATCCAAGGCGGTTTGGTACGGAGATTTAAGTAGCCTTTTCTGAAAAACGCGTATTTTCCCTTTCTGTTTTTAGCGTATGAAAAAGGTTATTCTTACTTTTGCGTTGAAATAAAGAGGCAAAGCGTGAAGCTATGAATGAATGTGTGGACATAATAAAGGTTGCCGGCGGCCGTCCGTTCCCTGAAGCCCTTGACGATCTGAAAAGGTCGCTTGCGGCGTGGCTTGGCTCGAGACGGGCAGGACCGGACAATTTGATATGGTCGCGCGCGTATCTCACAGATCCGGCAAACCAACTGCATGAACTGAAAGAACACAGCCTCTACGGCGACATTCTGGCAAAAGCGGCTTTCTCGCACGTGGGCCAACCACTGCTTGACGGATCAAAGATAGCTCTGGTATTCGCGGCAGACCTTGACGCTGCCGTTGTGAAAGAGGGCGTGCCAGACAGAATGACGGTGGAGTATGGTGGCGCGGAGGTGCTTTTCCAGTCGGTGAGACTGACAGATGCCGAGGCGGAGGGCCTTTCCGCCAAGGAACAGACAGAACTGATTTTCAACCGCCACATAGGCTGGCTTCGCGAAAACGGCATGACACTCAAGGACAACTGCATGCGCACGTGGCTCTATGTGAGGGACATCGACCGTAACTACGCCGATGTGATGAAAGGACGCAATGCCGTGTTCGGACGCGAGGGGCTTACGTCCGGCACTCACTATATAGCATCGACAGGGATAGGTGGCAGCATGGCGGAAACGAAGCCCGTGGTGGCCATTGACTTCTTTTCCGTAAAACAGTGCACACTGCAAGCCCCACTGTACCTCAACGCTCTCGACTACCTCAACCATACCCACGAATACGGTGTGGCCTTTGAGAGGGGGACGAAGATAAACATAGGCGGCTGTGACAAGGTCTTCATCTCCGGTACCGCAAGCATAGACAAATTCGGCAAGTGCCTTTACGGGGGTGATGTCGCCAGACAGGCAGACCGTCTGTTTTTGAACATATCGCAGCTGTTGGCGGCTGCCGGGCGCACGCTGGATGACATGACATATATGGTGGTGTATCTGCGTGACATTGCCGATGCCGCTTTTGCGGTGGACTATCTCAACAGCCGTTTCCCCTCGGTCCCGCATCTTGTGGTGCAGGCGTGTGTATGCAGGCCAAAATGGCTAATAGAGGTTGAATGTGTAACAAAATGAATTGTTTTAAGGTAAGTTAGTAAATAGTTAAGAAGACTTAAAATGCTTGCAATGTGAATTGTGCGTTTTTCGGATTTCTTGATGTGCCCGTTCGGAAATGGAGATTTTCGTTCGGGCATGTTCTTTTGCCGTTCCGGCAGCCCAGGGGTGCAAGGCGTTTTCTGAAAAACAGTTCCCTGTGCAGGCGAACGTTTTCACACAGCAGCGGTGTGA
>CAVHBF010000081.1:0-9165 GCA_963634195.1 Bacteroides thetaiotaomicron
CGAAATAAATTAGCAGACCCTAAATACCACGAATAACAATGGACGTAAAATATTATTTATTTAATTTTGCACTACAGTAACCATAATATGACCACCCATGTCAAAATATCTCGTTGATGACAGCCGCAAGGTAACGACACTGCGGTTGAAAGAAATGAAAACGCAAGGCAAGAAGATAGCCATGCTTACTGCCTATGATTACACAATGGCAAAGATCATAGACAACGCGGGTGTCGATGCCATTCTTGTCGGGGATTCCGCTTCCAATGTCATGATGGGCAACAAGACGACACTGCCTGTCACGGTTGAGCAGATGATTTGCTACGCCAAATCGGTGGTAAGGGGAGTGTCGCGCGCTCTGGTTGTCTGCGACATGCCGTTTGGCTCATATCAGGTAAATGCCACGGAGGGTGTCGCCAATGCCATAAGGATAATGAAGGAAACCGGTTGCGACTGCGTGAAACTGGAGGGCGGCGAAGAAATCGCCGAAACGTTGAGGAAGATTCTTGATGCCGGCATTCCCATCATGGGGCATTTGGGGTTGCGTCCGCAGAGCATCAACAAGTACGGAACGTTTTCCGTAAGGGCGAAAGATGACACCGAGGCACAGCAGCTGATCAGGGACGCCCATTTGCTTGAGGATGTCGGCTGTTGCTCGATAGTTCTGGAGAAAGTGCCCGCCGGACTGGCGGCAAGGGTTACCCGGGAGCTCTCAATACCGGTGATAGGAATCGGGGCTGGGCATGAAGTTGACGGCCAGGTGCTGGTTTCCCAAGACATGCTCGGCATGGACAACGGCTTCCATCCCAAATTTTTGCGGCGTTATGCAGACTTGTCTTCCGTCATAACCGATGCTGTAGGGCAGTTTGTGACAGATGTGAAAAGTGTGGCGTTTCCCAATGATGACGAGCAGTATTAGACATTAGGCATCCAATCGCAGTCTGGAGTACGCAGGTCTTATGAAAATGCAACTTAGGGATACACAGTTCACGGAACTGATGAGGCGCCGCATCTGCAACGTGTTGATTGTGGCGAATCCCTATGATGCTTTCATGCTTGAGGACGACGGACGGGTTGACGAGAAAATCTTTCAGGAATACGCCCGGCTGGGACTGCGTTTTCCGCCCCGTTTCATTCAGGTCAGCACACGCAACGAGGCGGAAACCCACCTTGGGGAAGGAGGGATAGACTTGGTGATATGCATGCCGTCCAAGTCCACGAACGAGGCCGACGATGTTTTTGACACGGCCAAAAGCATCAAGGAGAAACACGAGGAAATCCCCATCGTTGTCCTGACACCGTTCAGCCACGGCATCACCGCGAGGATGCAGGACATAGACATAGGCATTTTCGAGTATGTGTTCTGTTGGCTGGGCAATACGGATTTGCTGATAACGATAATCAAACTTATTGAAGACCGCATGAATATGGACTATGATATTCAGGCGGGTGTACAGATGATTTTGCTGGTGGAGGACAACATCCGGTTTTATTCCTCGATATTGCCTTCGCTTTACAAGTTCGTGTTGCAGCAAAGCCTTGAGTTCGCCACGGAGGCGTTGAACACTTCACTGGAAACGCTCAGGATGAGAGGGCGTCCCAAGATTGTGCTCGCGCGCAACTACGAAGAGGCGTGGGATATCTTCAAGAGGTTCGGCTATAATGCGCTGGGGGTTATAAGCGACTGCAGGTTTCCCATGCATTTTGTGAAAGGGGCGAACCCCAAGGAGGAGGAAAAGGACGAAGAGGCAGGGTTCAAGCTGTTCAAGTCAATAAGGGAGATTGACCCGTATGTACCCCTGATACTGGACAGTTCGCAGGAAAGCAACTGCAGCAGGGCGTGGGAGTGCGGATACCACTTCATAAACAAGAATTCAAAAAAGATGGAACAGGACCTCAGGGAAGTCCTGAGTATGTATATGGGATTCGGCGACTTTGTCTTCCGTAATCCCGTGACGAGGGAAGAGGTCGTGAGAGTCCATAATCTGCGGGATTTGCAAAACCAGATATTGACAGTCCCCGCCGAGTCTCTTCTGTGGCATATACAGAGGAACAATATCAGCCGATGGCTGAGTTCCAGAGCCCTGTTCGGGCTGTCGGATTTTCTCAAGGGTGTACTATGGTCGTCCCTGCAGGATGTTGACACTCACCGGCAGATTATCTTTGACGCGATTGTTGCGTACCGGAAGATGAAGAACAAGGGGGTGGTTGCCGTTTTCCAAAAAGAAAGATTTGACCAGTACAGCAACTTCGCAAGAATAGGGGAGGGGTCTTTGGGAGGCAAGGGACGCGGCCTGGCCTTTCTTGACCACATAATGAAGAAACACAACGAGCTGAATGATGTCGCTCCGGTAATGATTCCCAAGACCGTGGTTTTGTGTACGGATGTATTCGACTCTTTCATGGACAACAACAATCTGTACCAGATTGCCCTGTCGGACGATCTCGGCGACCAGGAGATATTGGACTCTTTTGTCCGCGCAAAGTTTCCGCGTTCCCTGAAGACAGACCTGGAGGCTTTTCTGGAAGTGGTGAAGGGTCCTATTGCCGTCAGGTCTTCTTCGTTGCTTGAAGACGCGCACTACCAGCCCTTTGCCGGTGTGTATTCCACATATATGATACCGTCGGACGGGGATATGGAAAACCGCCTGTATATGTTGACTTCGGCCATAAAGTGTGTCTATGCGTCTGTTTATTTTCATGCTTCAAAGGACTATATGACGGCCACCCAAAATGTCATTGACCAGGAAAAGATGGCTGTCATATTGCAGGAAGTGGTCGGCGAACGGCACGGCACCAGATACTATCCTGTCATAAGCGGCGTGGCACGCAGTGTCAATTATTATCCCATTGACAACGAACAGGCAGAAGACGGGGTCGTATCGCTGGCTTTCGGTCTCGGCAAGCACATCGTTGACGGCGGCGTCTCCCTCAGAGTCTGTCCGAGATATCCGAACCATGTCCTGCAAATGAGCGAAACGGAAACGGCACTGCGAGAAACCCAGACATCTTTCCTGTCTCTGGATCTGAGCGGAAAAGAACTTCTGTTTACTACGGACGACGGCTTCAACCTGCAAAAGCTTCCGGTCGCAGAGGCGGAAAAAGACGGGACTCTGCAGTATGTGTGTTCCACCTACATACCGGAAGACCAGCAAATATACGACGGTTTTTACGAGGGACGCAACCGGAAGATTGTTTCTTTTTCAGGAGTCCTGCAAAACGGGGTCTTTCCTTTGCCCGAGCTGATCAGACAGGTTCTTGCTTATGGGGCGGACGAAATGAAACGTCCTGTTGAGATCGAGTTTGCCGTGAATCTGCACAGTGACCGCAGCGGTGAGTTCTATCTCCTCCAGATCAGGCCGATGGTGGACAACCGCATTGATGTTGACCTGAATGTTGCGCAAATCCCGGACAGCGACTGTCTCCTGCGTTCCGACAATGCCATAGGCTATGGCATTTCGTCGGACGTGACCGACATAGTGTATGTGAAAACAAAGAATTTCAGTCCGTCGCACAACGCGCAAATTGCGGAGGAAATAGCGGAGATCAACTCTTTGCTGCTCTCTGAAGACAGACACTGCGTGTACATCGGTCCCGGACGGTGGGGCAGCAGTGACGAATGGCTCGGAATACCCGTGAAATGGTCGCATATTTCAGCGGCAAAAGCAATTGTGGAGGCCGGACTTGACGCATACCAGACCGAACCGTCGCAGGGCACGCATTTTTTCCAGAACCTGACATCACTCGGCGTAGGTTATTTTACCGTGAACGCATTCAGAAACGACGGCATGTACAACGAAGAATACCTTGACAGCCTTGAGGCCCTTGAAGAGACGGAACATGTCAGGCATGTAAGGTTGCGCCAGCCGGTCACGATAGTTGCCGACGGCATTCACAGAAAGGCCGTCATAACCATTGGAGACAGCTCCCCGATTCGCTCTGTCATCAAGCAAAAAGACAAGACATGAAAAAAAAGGCATTTGTCTTTGCCGCAGGACTGGGTACCCGCCTCGCCCCGCTTACAGACAGCAAGCCCAAGGCTCTTGTGGAACTTTGCGGCAAGCCTTTGCTGTGGCATGTTTCAAAAAAAATAATCGCCGAAGGCTTTGACAGCATTACGATTAATGTCCACCATTTCGCCAACCGGATAATTGACTACGTAAAGTCTGACGAGTTTGTCAGTCTCCTGTGTGACAACAAGGTTGAGGTTAATATCAGCGATGAAACAAACTGTCTTCTGGACACAGGTGGAGGACTTCGTTTTGCCGCGCCGGTGCTGTTCGGAAAGTCTGAGACTCCAGTGTTGCTCCATAATGTCGACATCTACAGCAATGCCCGTCTGGGAGAGCTGTACGGCAAGATTGGGGACAATGACGCGCTGCTGCTTGTCAGCCGTCGCAAAACAACCAGGTATTTGCTCTTTGATGAAGACATGCGTCTTGTCGGATGGACAAACATCAAGACAAAGGAAGTCAAGACCCCGTTCAGGGATCTTGATGTGAACGCCTGTGTTATGCTTGCCTTTTCCGGCATTCACGTTGTCAGCAAGCGTTTGGTGGAACATATGCGGGACTGGCCGTCCAGATTCGGCATAATGGACTTCTATATTGACCGCTGCAAAGAACTGCGCATTTTCGCTGCCGGGCAAGAAGACCTGCAGCTTACCGACATTGGCAAGCTGGAAACCTTACAAGAACTGCAGGGAAAGTTATGATTGCTGTTTCCGTCATTATTCCGTTTCACAACCGTTCAATATTTTTTGGAAGGCTCTTCAGCAGTCTTTCTGGCATTTCAATGGACAATGTAGAGATTGTTTTAGTAGACAACAACTCCAGTCGCGACACGAGAGCTGTGATGGAACAGCTGTGTGGAAGGCTCACGGCAGATACGACATTGTCTGTTTCAATAATAAGAGAAACCAAAAGAGGAGCGGCAGCGGCACGCAATGCCGGGCTGCGTTGTGCTAGGGGGGAGTATGTCTGCTTTTTTGATTCGGATGACGAATTTTCTCCCGAGCTGCTCCCCGGAGCTTATCTCAAAGCCAAGAAGGAAAATTCCGATGTTGTGGCTTTCAGAACGAACATTGTTTTCCCCGACGGAAAGGTGCGCGCGAAAAGGATGCAGCCGTGTTCCAATCCCGGAATTCAGATTGTGTGCAACAATTTTGCGACACAGTCTTTTCTGCTAAAACGGTCTTTTGCCCTTGACAACGGCTTGTGGGACGAGACATTGTATTATTGGAACGATTTGGAGTGGGGGCTGCGCATTCTTCTCGCAAAACCGAAATGGGCTTGGCTGGAAGGCTGCTACCATCGCATACACCTGCATGCGGACAGCATTACCGGTGCCGGTTTTTCCGACAGGACAGACGAGATTGTCCATGCCCACAGGGCCATACACTCTGACATAATGAAATTTGCACAAAATGGAGAGCGGGAGAGATTGCTGAAATCGCTCAATTGCCGTATTGCCATTTATGCCGGGCATATTTGCAAGGAAACGTCCAAGGAGCGTTCTCTGCCAATACTGTCGGGTATAGACAGAAACGTTGCAACCCGTCTGCACAGGACAAAACTGTCGCTTCTGTATTTCCTTGGCAGCAGGGGGGTGCCCGGGCTGTGGAGAATAGCATTGGTCTGAAAAAGACGTCCATTTGACAAATTTTTCCGGTTTTCAAACCGGTTTCCATGACTGTCGCCGCTGTGCCTGACATGTTTGACCCGGCAAGACCTTGCAAAGAAAACAGTTTGTTGCAAAAAATGCCGTTTTGCTATGTTTGATGGAGAAAACCCCTTCTTCTGTATTTAATTTGTCAAGTTCTTGTGGCTGTTTTGTGACAAGAGTGAGTTTCCTTGCATCGCGTTTCTGATAATGTTGGCAAAAACACTACTTTTGCAGAAAAGACTTGTATTATATAACAACTAATCCTATGAATGCCAAAACTGTACTTGAGAATCTTAAACGCAGATTTCCAAATGAGCCCGAATACCATCAGGCTGTAGAAGAAGTCCTTTCCACTATTGAGGAAGAATACAACAAGCACCCGGAGTTTGACAAGGCGAACCTTATCGAAAGGCTTTGCATCCCTGACCGCATCTACACGTTCCGCGTGAGCTGGATGGACGACAAGGGCAATATCCAAACAAACATGGGCTATAGGGTGCAGCACAACAATGCCATCGGTCCCTACAAGGGTGGCGTGCGTTTCCATAAGTCTGTAAATCTGGGTATTCTGAAGTTTCTGGCTTTCGAGCAGACTTTCAAGAATTCCCTTACCACACTTCCTATGGGCGGCGCAAAAGGCGGTAGCGATTTCTCTCCCCGTGGAAAGAGCAACGCTGAAGTCATGCGTTTTTGCCAGGCGTTTATGCTTGAACTGACCCGTAATATCGGTCCGGACGTTGACGTTCCCGCAGGAGACATTGGTGTCGGTGGCCGTGAAGTGGGATATATGTTCGGGATGTACAAGAAGCTCACCCGTGAGTTTAGCGGTGTGTTTACGGGGAAAGGGCGCGAGTTCGGAGGCTCTCTGATACGTCCGGAAGCCACAGGATACGGCAACGTATATTTCCTGATGGAAATGCTGAAGACGAAGGCAACAGACCTCAAAGGAAAAGCCGTCCTTATAAGCGGTGCCGGAAACGTTGCCCAATACACGGCGGAAAAGGTTCTCCAGCTTGGCGGCAAAGTCCTCACCATGAGTGATTCCGACGGCTACATCTATGATGCAGAAGGAATTGACCGCGAGAAGCTTGACTACATCATGGAACTCAAGAACATTTACCGCGGCCGCATAAAAGAATATGTTGACAGGTATCCTGCCGCAAAGTATGTGGCTGGCGCAAAGCCATGGGCTGAAAAGGCTGACATAGCGTTGCCTTCGGCCACACAGAACGAAATCAATGAAGAGGCCGCAAAGACTCTGGTTTCAAACGGTGTCATAGCTGTCAGCGAGGGCGCAAATATGCCTTCTACCCCCGGAGCAATACGCGTGTTCCAGAATGCCAGGATCCTGTATGCTCCCGGAAAGGCTGCAAATGCCGGCGGCGTGTCCGTATCAGGTCTCGAGATGAGCCAGAATTCAGAACGTCTGTCATGGACTTCGGAAGAGGTGGACAGGCGGCTTCACGGCATAATGGAAAACATTCACGATAACTGTGTCAAGTACGGAACGGAACCCGATGGTTATGTCAACTATGTAAAGGGCGCCAATATCGCCGGATTCATGAAAGTTGCCAAGGCCATGATGGCGCAGGGCATCGTTTAGCCGCAGAAAGGAGTCCTGCTCCCTCAGGACCATATACAGAAGAAAGGGGGTGTGCCAGTTTTGACACACCCCCTTCTCGGTTGTCTGAGCAACAACTCATCCGACCGAAGCGATGCACTCAATTTCCACAAGTGCGCCTTTGGGCAGCTTTTTGACAGCCACGGCAGAGCGGGCGGGGTAGGGAGGCGTAAAGAATTCCGCGTAAACCCCGTTCATGTCAGCGAAATCGTCCATGTTGGCCAGAAACACCATTGTCTTGACCACGTTTGCCAAGTCCAGTCCGGCCGCCTGCAGGACATTGCGTGCATTTGTCAGGGACTGGCGGGTCTGTTCTTTTATGCCTCCGTCCACGAAGGAACCGGTGGCGGGGTCAATGGGCACCTGGCCCGAGCAGAACACAAAGCCTCCGGCTTTGATTGCCTGGCTGTACGGCCCAAGGGCTTTCGGAGCTTTGTCAGAATGTATTGATGCCATAACAGTAAAGTTTTGTTTGTCTATTCCTGCGGATAAAGTTTGAAACCGTGGTTCTGCAGTTCCTTCTTTATCTGTTCGATATGTTCGTGGTTCTTGGTCTCTATGTCAATTTTCAGAATGCACTGGGTGACTTTCTTCATGATGCTCATTCTGTCGTAGTGGACTCCTGTCACATTGCCGCCCACCCGGGCGATACACGTGCTGACGCCAACGAGCTGTCCCGGTTCGTCCTCAAGTTCTATCTCGACTGAGCATAGCCGTCCAGATTTCAACAGACCCCTGTTTATCACCCTGTTGAGCAGTGTCACGTCAATGTTTCCTCCACTGACGACACATACGGTCTTCTTTCCCTTGACCGGCACTTTGTTGAACATCACAGCGGCAACGCTTGTGGCGCCGGCACCTTCGCTGGCGAGTTTCTCGCGTTCCAGCAGCCGCAGAATGGCAGCGCATATTTCGTCATCGCTTACGGTGACCATCCCGTCAACGTATTTCGAGCAGGCCTCGTAGGTCAGCTTGCCCGGCTCCTTTACGGCTATTCCGTCGGCAACGGTCGAGACTCCGGGAAGACATTCGATGGTATGGTCTTTGAGGCTTTTTACCATAGAGGGCGCACCCTCCGCCTGTACGCCGTAGACCTTGACGTTTGGATTGAGTGACTTGATGGCAAAGGCAATGCCGGAAATGAGACCGCCGCCACCTACCGGAACTATCACGGCTTCCACATCGGGCAGCTGATTCAGAATTTCCAGACCGATTGTCCCTTGCCCCGCAATGACGTTTACGTCGTCAAACGGGTGAATAAAGGTGTAGCCGTGTTCATCACGCAGCCGAAGGGCATGCTGGTAAGCATCGTCGTACACACCCGGAACCAGACATACTTCCGCACCCAGTCTCCGCGTGGCTTCCACTTTGCCTATTGGGGCTCCTTCGGGGAGGCATATAAGGCTTTTTATCCCCATGCTTGTAGCTCCGAGCGCCACACCCTGCGCATGATTGCCGGCAGAACAGGCAATCACGCCCTTCGCCTTTTCTTCGTCCGAAAGTTGTGAAATCTTGAAGTATGCCCCACGCAGCTTGAATGACCCCGTGTTTTGAAGGCATTCCGGTTTGATATACACGTCGCAGTCCGGGTTGATTCGCGCCGTCTTGATGAGTTCAGTTGTACGCAGCACTTTACTCAAGACAAACTGGGCCTTGTAGAAAGTGTCGAGCGTCAATGCGTTTGCTGTCATGGTCTGATTGTTTTCGTATTCCGCAAAGGTAATCATTTTTCCTTTCAGCAATACATACCTGTGGTGTTTTGTTGGCGGCAACCGGTGCAATTTGTCTTTGTAACACACCAGGACTCTATCACTTCAGGAAATTTGTTCTCTGCATATTCCTTAAGTTCTGCCGTCAATTCCCTTGTTTCACAATATCCC
>CAVHBF010000082.1:0-9126 GCA_963634195.1 Bacteroides thetaiotaomicron
GGATTTTAAAGAGTTTGCTATCAAGGGCAATGCCATTGACATGGCTGTCGGTGTGATAATAGGCGGAGCGTTTGGCAAAATCGTCAGTTCGCTTGTCAATAACGTCATCATGCCGCCCATCGGTGTGCTCACCGGCGGAGTGGATTTCACAGACCTGAAACTGACCGTCAAGGAAGCGCAGGACGGGGCAGAAGCCGTCACGCTCAACTACGGGCAGCTGATTCAGGATGTGGTGGATTTCCTGATAATAGCCTTGTGCGTGTTCATAATGGTGAGGACTCTGGTAAAGCTGACAAGAAAGAAAGCGGAAGCTCCCGCAACGGCAGTGGAGCCCGAACCGTCAAAGGAGGAAAAACTCCTCACGGAGATTCGTGACATTCTGGCAAAGAAACAATGATGTATAGACTTCGCGGAAAGATGAAAACTCATATCAAGTGTGCGTTGCTCATGCTGTGCCTGTTTCTGCCAAAGGCTTACGGCATTGATGTGGATACGGTACGCATGACCGGACCGTTTGCGCTGCAGTCGCCTCTCGTGATTGACAGTACCGATACCTCTCAGGAAAAGTTCGCTTCGTTTGATTTCCTCAGGACTCCTGTGTCTATGGACAGGTTGCATGAGGGCAGGACTGTGAGTCTGTCCGCCGACAGTGCGGTGTTCTGTTGCCCTGTCGGTGAGAAGCGGATGGTGGTGTTTTCGTTTCCTTTCAGGCTGGAGACATTTGCAAAGGTGAAGGTCAGTGTCAGCGGTCCTCGCTCGTACAAGGTCTACATAGATGGCCGCGAACACAACGGGCAGGAGGGGCTGCAGCGCGGACAGTATGATGTTGCGGTGAGAATAATGGCCGACACAGTGCCGCCGCACGTGTCGGTTGAGACCGACGGGAAGAAGCCGGTGACTCTTGTGCCGGTGCGTGCAGGTGTGAAAACTGTGCGGCCGTTTGACATGACTGACGTGTTGTGCATGAAACGCTATGGTGGAATCTCCGTGTCGCCGTCCGGAAAATATGCCATGTATACCACTTCGCGGTACGACTCTGAGGGAAAATGGCAGAGCGATAGCAGGGTTGTTGAAATCGCCACAAAAAAGGTTCTGTCCACGGAAGGCGGCATGAGATGGATGCCGAAGTCAGACCGCTTGCTGAAAGTGCGCCGTGCCGACGGCTTCAGTTCGCTGGTGAGCGTAAATCCTGCGGATTTGTCTGAAGAGGTGATTTGCAGCCGGTTGCCTGAAACGGATTTTGTGATGTCTCCCACGGAGGACTTTCTGGTCTTCCGTAAGCTGGTCAAGGGTCCGCAGCGTGAAGACCAGGTATATGAGATTCTTTCTCCCGATGACCGGCAACCGGGGTGGCGCAACCGTTGTTCGCTGCAGAAAATGGATCTGGCTACAGGTGTTACGCAGACACTGACTTACGGAAACAAACCTGTATATCTGTGTGATATTTCGCCGGACGGGCAGAGCCTGATTTTCTCCTTTTCCGAACAGCGTCTCACGAAGCGTCCTACCGGTCTTACCACGTATTGCCGGTTGGATCTCCGGACTATGGAATGCGACACGCTGATTTCCCGCGAGGGATTTGTCAACAGGGTCGCTTATGTGCCTGGGACAGGAAAACTCGTGGTTGTGGGAAGTGCGGAGGCTTTTGGCAGGATTGGCTGTACTCTGCCTGACAGCGTTGTTCCTAATATGTATGACTACCAGATGTTCCTGTATGACTTGAATACCAGAGAGGTTGCTCCCGTAACCCGCGGTTTCAGTCCGTCTGTGGCGGACATGGTCGTTTTGCGCACGGGCGGCAAGATCTTCTTTACCGCCAACAACGCGGACTCCGTGTGCCTTTATCGGCTTGACGCCAAAACCGGGCGGATAGACAATGTGCCAGTGCCTGCCGACAATGTGTTGGACATTTCTGTCTCGTCCGACGGCAGTGTGGCACTGTGCAGCGTATGCAGTGCCTGCGTGCCAGATCGGCTTTATGAGATAAACACGAAGAACTTCAAGTGCTCGCTCTTTGATGACGCCAACGCAGAACGGATGGCGGATGTGAGCATTGGCACCTGTCTGCCGTTCAGCGTGGATAGCCGGCGAGGGTACAGGCTGACGGGGCATTACTATCTGCCTGCGGATTTCAACCCGGAGGAAAAGTATCCGGTCATCGTGCACTACTATGGCGGCTGCAGCCCGACCACCAGACGATTTGGCGGTGGGGGCCATTATCCCGCACACTACTGGAATTCAATGGGCTATGTGGTGCTTGTGTGCAATCCGGGCGGAGCCTCCGGGTTTGGTCAGGAATGGGCGTCGCGTCATGTCAACACCATGGGTGAGGGTATCGCGGAGGACATTATCGAGACAGTGCAGGGTTTCCGGGACAGCAACGCATGGGTGGACGGAAACCGGATTGGTTGCGTGAGTGCCTCGTACGGTGGTTTCATGACGCAGCTGCTGCTTGCAAAGACAGACCTGTTTGCCGCCGGCATCAGCCACGCCGGAATATCTGACCATACAAGCTATTGGGGCGAGGGATACTGGGGATACAGCTACAGTCAGGTCTGTGCCGCGGATTCGTATCCGTGGACGCGCAAGGATCTGTTCGTTGACCGCTCACCGCTGTATAATGCCGACAAGATAAGGACTCCGCTGCTGTTCACCCACGGCTCCGCGGACACCAATGTGCCGATAGGGGAGTCAATCCAGATGTACACGGCGTTGAAACTGCTCGGCACGCCTACGGCTTTTGTCGTGGTGGAAGGCGAGAACCACGGCATCATGGACTTTCACAAACGTAAAAAATGGATCAATACCATGACCGCCTGGTTTGACAAGTATCTCAAGGGTGATGACGCTTGGTGGAAAGCTCTGTACACACCCAAGGAACTGTGATGAAGCCATGGATGCGGCGTTTCTGTTTTTCCGCGGAAGAGGTTTGGCGTTTTGGAAAAAAGCGTTACCTTTGCACCACGTAAACGAAAACGGGGTGTAGCGCAGCCCGGTTAGCGCACCTGCTTTGGGAGCAGGGGGTCCCAGGTTCGAATCCTGGTACCCCGACGGAACGGAGAGGAAGATACAGTCTTCCTCTTTTTTTGTTTTTGTAACCGTCCCGACCTACAGGCATGGCTTGTAGGTGGAGAGCCGTTTCCTTATTTCCTCCGTGCGTTCCGCCGACAGCGGTTTTACGCCATCGAGCGGATATTCCAGCCCGAGTTGACGGTATTTGAACACTCCCAGCGTGTGGTAGGGCAGTATCTCTATGCGTTCCACACACTTGTAGCGTGCCGCGTGTCTGCCGAGGCGGTCAAGCCATTCGTCATTGTCAGTGATGCCGGGCACTACCACATGGCGTATCCAAGTGGCGATGCCACGCTCTTCCAACCAGTCCAGAAAATCGAGGCATGGCTTTTGTGGAAAGTTCGTGAGACGTCCGTAAAGCTGTGCATCCATTGTCTTTATGTCAAGCAGCACGAGGTCTGTATGGTCAAGGACACTCAGGGCATTAGCCGATGTATATGCCCCGCTTGTGTCAAGGGCGGTGTGTATGCCGTTCTCCTTGCACAGCCGGAAAAACTCGGTCACGAAAAGAGCCTGCATAAGGGGCTCGCCGCCGGAGACCGTCACGCCGCCGTTTCTGATGAACGGGCGGTAGCGCAGAGCCTCGTCCGCAAGTTCCCGGGGCGTAAGCTCGTACCGGCATTTGGCGTGCGGATCCCATGTGTCGGGGTTGTGGCAGAACGCGCACCGCAGCGGACAGCCCTGCATGAACGCCACGAAGCGTATGCCTGGACCGTCCACGGTGCCGAACGACTCGATGGAATGTATGTGTCCCGTCATGCGTTGGGGCGCCAGGCTCTTACATTCCCTGGTTGATGGTGCGTGACAGCACATCGAGTTGCTGTTCGCGCGTGAGCTTTACGAAATTCACGGCGTAGCCGCTCACGCGTATAGTAAGCTGTGGGTATTTCTCCGGGTGATCCATGGCGTCAAGCAGGAGCTGGCGGTCAAACACATTGACGTTGAGGTGCTGTCCCCCCGTGGGAGTGAAGTAGCCGTCAAGCAGATGCACGAGATTGTCGGCCCTTGTGTCCTTGGTCTTGCCCAGTGCGCCCGGTGCGATGGCAAAGGTGTATGAGATGCCGTCGCGCGAGTGTTGGAACGGCAGTTTTGCCACCGAAGCCAGTGCCGCCACAGCTCCTTTCACATCACGCGAGTTCATGGGGTTTGCTCCCGGTGCGAACGGCACGCCCTTGGCTCTGCCGTCGGGTGTGGCGCCGGTGTTGCGTCCGTAGACCACGTTCGAAGTGATGGTGAGCAGGCTCTGCGTGGGCACGGCATCGCGGTAGGTGCGGTGCTGGCGCAGGTATTCCATGAATTTCTCCGTCAGGCTTACGGCAATGGAGTCCGTCTCGTCGCAGTTGTTGCCGAACGGGACATATTCGCCCTCTTCTATCTTGTAGCCAACGGCAAGCCCCGTCTCGTTGCGTATGATGCGTATGCGGCAGTGCTTCATGGCGGCTATGGAGTCGGTCACGATGGACAGCCCGGCGATGCCCGTGGCGCGGGTGCGCTCCACGTCGCCGTCGTGCAGGGCCATTTCAAAAGCCTCGTAGTCGTATTTGTCGTGCATGTAGTGTATGATTTTCAGCGCGTTGACGTAGGTTTTGGCAAGCCAGCGCATCATCTGCTCGAATTTTGGCATGAACTCCTCATAGGTGAGCCAGTCGCCGATGATGGGGGCGAAAGCCGGAGCTATCTGCTCGTCGAGCATCTCGTCGCGCCCTCCGTTGATGGCATAAAGCATACACTTGGCGAGGTTGGCCCGTGCGCCGAAGAACTGCATCTGCTTGCCTATCTTCATGGGCGATACGCAACATGCTATGCCATAGTCGTCGCCGAGCTCGGCGCGCATGAGGTCGTCGTTTTCATACTGTATGGCACTGGTGTCTATGCTGACCTTGGCGCAGAACCTCTTCCACGCCTCTGGCAGACGCTCGCTCCACAGCACCGTCAGGTTGGGTTCGGGCGAAGGACCCATGTTGTACAGGGTGTGCAGGAAGCGGAAGTCGGTCTTGGTGACCATGTGGCGGCCGTCAATACCCATGCCGCCGAGCGAGGCGGTGGCCCAGATGGGGTCGCCCGAGAAGAGGTCGTTGTATTCGGGGGTGCGGAGGAAGCGCACGATGCGCAGTTTCATGATCATCTGGTCTATGAGTTCCTGCGCCTCCTGTTCGGTGAGGACTCCGTTTTTCAGGTCGCGCTGTATGAAGATGTCGAGGAATGCACACACGCGTCCCAGCGACATCGCCGCACCGTCCTGGTCTTTCACAGCCCCGAGATAGCCGAAGTATGTCCATTGCACGGCTTCGCGTGCGTTTCT
Organism: Bacteroides thetaiotaomicron; assembly: GCA_963634195.1. GTDB lineage: Bacteria > Bacteroidota > Bacteroidia > Bacteroidales > Bacteroidaceae > UBA6382. Next base: position 5,375 of record CAVHBF010000082.1, read on the forward strand.
GGCTGGGACTGTCACGTCGAACCCATAGGCCGCGCACATCTTCTCGAATTGCTTTAGGGCCTTGATCTGCTCGGAGACCTCCTCGCGGTGGCGTACAATCTCCTCCGTGAACTCCTGTATGTCGATACGCTTGAAATAGCGTTTCTTCTCCTCTATGAGGTTTGTGGTGCCATAGAGGGCGATGCGGCGGTAGTCGCCTATGATGCGGCCGCGGCCGTAGGCATCGGGCAGTCCGGTTATGATATGGGCGTGGCGGGCTGCCTTTATGTCATCGTTGTATGCGGAAAACACTCCTTCGTTGTGTGTCTTGCGGTACTTGGTGAAGATTGTCTTGGTCACGGGGTCAAGCTCGTAGCCGTAGGACTGTAGGGCTTTTTCAACCATGCGTATGCCGCCTTTGGGAAAAATGCCGCGCTTGAGTGGGGCATCGGTCTGCAGTCCCACAATGACCTCGCTGTCGCGGTCAATGTATCCGGCACCGTAGGTGTCTATGCTTTGCGGCAGACGTGTCTCGGCGTCATAGACGCCTTTCTGACGCTCCACTTCGAACATCTCTGACAACGTGTTCCAGAGGTGCATTGTCCGCTTTGTGGGATCGCAGAGGAAACTCTCGTCGCCGTCATAGGGTTCGTAGTTGGATTGGATAAAGTCGCGTACATCGATTTCGTTTTTCCAGTTGGAACCTTTGAAACCGGTTTGCAAGTTCTGCAAAATCATAATATAGGTGTTAGATTAATATTGTGCGGTCTTGTCCGTATTCTGGCAACGCCGCCTTGGTTTTCGGCCTGCAAAATTACAATAAAAAAACAACCTGTGCAAGTGATTTCCCCTCGGGCACAGCGGTAAGCTCCGTTTCTGGCGGATTGAAAAGCGGAAGTGGGTCTGCGCACTGTTTTTGCGCAGACCCACTTCCGCTGTATGTGTAGGGCTTCCTAAAATCTTCTGGTTGCCCAGGGACTGGTGTACGGTCTGATGGTGATGATCCCGCTCTCTCGGTCGCCGCCGGTGGCTTGCTGCAGTGCCATGGAGATGGCTGCCGCTATTTCATCGCTGGTATCGCCCTTGGGTGTGGCGACCGCTGCAGGCTTGGAAACGCCTGCAGCGACCTGCACCGTGGCATTGCCGTTTGCGGCAGCCTTGGCCTTGGTGAGGTCGGCCTCAAAGCGTTCCTTTGCTATGCCGCTTTTGTAGTCACGGTACTGCGACGGGTGCATGGCGAGCTCGAAGAGTTCCTCGTCGTCCTGACCGCGGTCCCAGCCGTTGGCTACCATCTCGTCTATGTAGGTCTGGAGGTCATCGGGGTAGTTGTCCTGTGGGTTGGCGTCGGTGAACTCGTATCCCTTCTTCTTGGCCAGTTCCACTATTTCTGGTGCCACCTTGCCGGGCAGTCTGCCGCTCTTGCCCAAAATCATGCCCCAGATGGACTGGTCCATCATCGAGTAGCGCGGCTTGCCCATGGATTCAGCGAGGAGGTTCATTAGGGCAATGTTCTTGACATACTGGCTGAACGGGGTGACAAGTGGGGGGTAGCCCACGCGCGGCCACACATACGCCACTTCGTTGAACAGTTTGACGAGGAGCTGGTCTTCGGTGTAGGGTTCAAGCCCTTTCTTGGCACGGTTGGAGTTGATGGCGCTCTCCACACCCTTGAGGTCTGCCATCATGCTGCCCATCATGCCACCGGGAAGACCGCAGCCGAGCAGGAGTGACGACATTAGCTTGTTGCTTGGGCTCATGAAGTAGCCGAGGAAGTCGTCAATGAATTCCTGCGTGAGCTTGCGCACCTCCATATATGCGTCCATATTGATTTCGGGGACATTGAAACCCGCATGTTTGAGCATGGACTGCACCGAAATCACATCGGGGTGTATCTTGCCCCATGCGAGCGGTTCAACGGCTGTGTCTATCACGTCGGCGCCGGCTTTGCAGACCTCAAGTACGGAGGCCATGGAGAGACCCGGACCGCTGTGGCCGTGGTACTGTATGACAACATTCGGATACTCCCGCTTGATCATTGCGGTGAGCTTGCCCAGCATGGCAGGCTGCCCGATACCTGCCATATCCTTCAGGCATATTTCCGGTGCGCCCGCCTCAATGAGCTGTTGCGCGATGCCGAAATAGTATTCGGCCGTATGGATGGGCGAGTTGGTGATGCAGAGCGTAGCCTGGGGGGTCATGCCTCCGTCTTTGGCATACTGTATTGAGGGTATGATGTTGCGCACGTCGTTGAGGCCGCAGAAGATGCGCGGTATGTCCACGCCCTGTGCGTGCTTCACCTTGTACATCAGCTTGCGCACGTCGGCTGGCACCGGAAACATACGCAGCGCGTTGAGACCGCGGTCAAGCATGTGTGTCTTGATGCCTACCTTGTTGAATGGCGCGGTGAATGCCCGCACGGCCTTGTTGGGGTTTTCTCCGTAAAGCAGATTTACCTGTTCAAAGGCTCCGCCGTTGGTTTCTACTCTCGCAAAGCATCCCATGTCGATTATCGCAGGCGCAACGCGCTCAAGCTGGTCCTTGCGCGGCTGGAATTTGCCGGAGGACTGGAACATGTCTCTGTAGACAAGACTGAATTGAACTTTCTTTTTCTGCATTTCGTTTACTGTCATATTTCGGTCGGCAAAGTTACTCACTTTAACTCAGAAAGTGGTACTTTTGCAGCTGAAATGTGCGTGTGGAAGACTACTCCGTTTGTAAATATGCACACTGTGACAACTGGCAATTGCAAAACAGATGATCGGAACGATAGTGAACACGGCAACCATCGTGGTAGGGACGATAGTGGGTGCTGTTTTGAAGAAAGGAATCAAGGAAACGTACCGGAACGCCTTGTTCACGGGGCTCGGCCTGTGTACGCTGGTACTGGGTGCCAATGCCTGCATTTCGCGGCTTGGCGGGAGCGACTACCCCGTGCTGTTCATTCTGTCCATTGCCGTCGGCGGGCTTGTGGGCACAGCACTCCGCATTGACGACCGTGTGAAGAAATATGCGGAGAAGCACGCCGGGACGGAGCTGGCGCGCGGGCTTACTACCGGTTGTATGCTCTACTGTATCGGTACATTCTCTATGGTCGGCCCGATGCTGAGTGCGCTGAACGGTGACAATACGTTCCTCTATACCAACGCCACACTTGACATTGTCACGTCGTGTGTGCTTGCTACCACCTATGGCATCGGGATGTTGCTTGCCGCCCCGGTGCTGTTTCTGTGGCAGGGAATGTTCTATTGTCTTGCCCTGCTGGCTCAGGGTGTGATTTCGCAGGATGTCACCAACGAAATCTCCATTGTCGGCGGAGTGCTGATACTTTCCACAGGTTTTTCCCTTCTTGATATAAAAGACCTGAAGACTCTCAATTTTCTTCCTTCGCTGCTGGTGCCGCCGTTGTTTTTCGGGCTGAAATACCTGTGGCACGTGATTTTCTGACGTTGCCGCTGCAAATGTGCGTGCCGACCGGTTTTGCTGGGCTTTTCGGGAGGAGTGGAAATGTTGTGCTTGGAGTGCGTGGAAAGATTTTTGTTGTCCGTTTTGGTACAACTAAACTTATTTAAAACAAGAAAAGTTTCCCAGCTGGCAAAGACAAATGCCTGACGGTCAAATAATTGCGTTTTAGGAAAAGTTCAAAAGTTTTCCAAAACGAAAACCTTAACAGAATTTTATTGAAAAAATAATTAAAGAAACACTTGTCGGTTTCGGTATTGTTGCGTACTTTTGTCGTGCTGGAAAACAGCGTCCATATAAGTGCGGATTTAACT